>CAJQSI010000046.1 GCA_905612515.1 uncultured Opitutales bacterium
TCCGGAGAGCCTTCATCAAGCTTCCAGAGAGCAATCGAATGCGGACTCTGGATGGTTCTTGGGTTTTTGCCCATTCGGCTTGGTTGGTCGCGTTGATCCTCGGAGGGAATTCCACGTGCCGACCGTACAGGTTTTTCGCGGTCATGGTCGTCCCACATTCCCAGATGGGTGGCGGTACGGTTTTCCAGAAGCTCGAACTCGTAACCGATGGAACCGGTGAGGTCATTTCTCAAGTTGTGCCAGCCATCATCCAAAATTAAGTTTCCATTATCCTCTGCCTCGAGCTCACGGGAATGTCCCTGATTATGAATTTTCAGTAAATCGTGAGACATTTCCTTTGCCTCCTTCTCTGTTTCCGAATTCGAAAAATCTCCATGCTCATGAGGGTTTTCCTTCAGGTCGTACAAGATCACGGACTTCGAGGATCCTCTTGTTCCGTGCTCCGCCCAAGGACGGGCGAGCCCGCCTTCAACGATCAGTTTTTTGGAACCTTTCCTGACTGCAATGGCATCGTTTCCGTAGGGCGGGCCGAGGTGGCAAAAGAAATAGCGGGCCCTTGAATCTTTTTTTTCGGGCACCTCCCAATAGGCTAGCGAATCTAAGCTATCCTGTGCCTCGGAGGGTTTGAGCGGGTCACCCACGAGGTTAGCGAAAGTGGGAAAAGGTCCGTCAGTGAAAATAAGTTGCGGTTGATGCTTCTTCCTTCAAATCGCCCTTTCCAAAAGAGGATGAAGGGTACACGGTGTCCTCCTTCCCAGAGTTTGGCCTTTTTCCCCCGGAGGCCACCGCTCTCCTGGTTGAGGCCATTGTTGTCGCCCACGTTCGGTCCGTTGTCACTGGTGAAGATTACCAAGGTGTTGTCGATCAGTTTATGTCCCGGGTGACGGGGATCGTCCGTCTCGCGGAGCGTCTTAAGCAGGGCCCCGAAGGCGACGTCGTTTTCCAGAACCATGTCCTCGCGGTCTCCTCCCTTGGTGCCGTCGGAATATACGCTCTCTCCCTTGATCTTAGTACCGGCAATGGACTCGGGCACAGCGTACTCCCCGGTTGGATTTCGCTGGTAATGATTTGCATTGGGTACGTAGTAGAGGAAGAAGGGCTTCTCTTTCTTGGCCTGCCTATCAACGAAATCTAGGGCCTCACGCAGATAATCGGGTCCGAGGTTCGCAAGGTTCCAGTTCGGATCCGCGAGGACGCGACCTTCCCTGTGCTTCATTCCGATCAGCCTCATTTTCGAGCGGTCAGAAAAGGTCCACCGGTCGTTGCGAAGGTAAACTCTGGGCTCGGTGTCGAGGGAGTCCTCAGTATTTCCCGGAACCCCGAAGAATTCGTCGAAGCCATGGTGGGTAGGCCCGTCCAGAACAGGCTTGGTGAAGTCGACGTCCTGGAAATCGAACTCATCGGTCGGAAACCCGTGCCCGTCATCAAAATCCATCCCGACATGGTACTTTCCGATCGCCGCGGTGGCGTAACCGTTTCTTTTGAGCATCTCGGGAAGAGTGGTCAAGGCCCGTTGAATCATAGGGCGATTGGGGCCGTGAGGAAGCCAACCTTGCTGCTTGAGGTAGGACCGGTGTGAAAGCCTCCCAGTCAGCAGGGAATAACGCGTCGAACTGCACATGGAGGCGGGAGCATGGGCGTCCGTAAAGATCATGCCCTGCTTGGCAAACCTCTCGATGTTTGGTGTCTTCAAGGTTTTGGCTATGGGCTTGGCCGAGGGCATGAGCTTGACTCCGAGGTAAGCGCTTGTGTCCCCGATACCCATGTCGTCCGCCATAAATAGAATTACGTTCGGCTTCTTGGATTGAGCCGATACCGCAACCCAACAGATCGTTAGGGCTAGGGATAAATTGGAAGGTTGTCACTGTAGATTAAAGCATCTTTGGGGAGCCCGTTGCGTCACATCCTCGGCATCCACGGTTTTCTCCGCGATGCCGAAAACGAAGGAAAACACCGCCAGTTCGTGTCGAATGTAGAGCGAGACGAAATCTTCATGTTGAGAGGTAATTGAATTATCAGTGGGCATGGAAAAAGATTCTATGCATACTAAGTTACGCTCAACCGAAAATAGCCGACTTTTTTTCATTTTTTATAACAAAGACAAGCAATCACCCCAAAATACCGTCCGGCAAAAATGACTGGCAGACCCTAAAGGGACAGAGATTCTTTCTTTTACTTTCTCTTTTGAGAATACAACCAGTCCCAAAGCTCATTCGAGTTCCAAACATCGGTCCAGGCATTGTGGCCGCGTCCCTTGATCTCGGAGTATTTGGGAGATCCACCCGCCGCCTTGATGGCTTCGATCATATCGCGGGAGCGACTGGCCTTAATAACCCCGTCCTTATCCCCATGCCATGCCCAGACGGGCAGCTTGGCAATTTTCTTGCCAAGGCTTTTGTCGCCACCTCCGCAAATTGGAACGGCCGCGGCAAAAAGGTCCGGACGACGCTGGATAGCATCCCAGGTACCGTAGCCACCCATGGAAAGCCCCATGACGTAAACGCGATCAGGATCGATTTGGTTTTTCTTATCGCCAATGAATTGCTCAAGGGCTTCGAGTGCCATAGCCATCGATTTGGAAGCCTTGGGCATCTTGTGCTCCAAAGTACCCCAGTGAACGTCCACCCAGCGTTGGCCATTAGGCACTTGCCCGGCAAAGACATAAGATTGTCGGCTCGTAAAAACGCCTTGCTTGACGAAGGCCTTGATGCCGCCCGCATCGTTCAGTTGGCCCTTGTTGTCATTCCCGCGTCCGCCAGCTCCGTGTAGGAAAAAAAGAAGAGGATACTTATTTCCAAGTTCCACCTTGTCGGGTGCACGCCATCGATAATTGAAGGCGGTCTTGGGAGAGTCTCCCCATGTGACGGGAACATAGGATGCAAAGCCATCATCAAGCTTTTCGGCTTGAGCGACATTCATAAGCAAGAGAATTGAAGCGAGCGAGAAGCTAAAGGTTTTCATGAGGATCAATTAAATTTTATGAAGTGGTGGATTCAACTTTGAAGTGCAAGAAAGAGAAAGTACATAGATTCTTAAAGCTTAAAACGGGCTAAAGTTTACATGCCAACCACCTCCCAAATATCAAATCCCGCGAGATTTAGGACATTTATAAAAGAAGGCGTGAGAAGAAATTAAGGAAAGTCCCCTACCCTGCCCTCACCGCTGAAAATAGAAATTGCTGGGCTAGTCCTGCATATGGTCCAAAATGAATACGACCGAAAGAGGCAATCTGATCGAGACTCCACCCCACCATTTCATATCGGTCGGACATTACCTTGGCGATCCAAGTGTCGACCGGAAATGCCTCGAGTTTGGCCCCTCCAAAAAGCAGGGCGCAATCGGCGACCTTACTACCTACGCCAGGCAACTCAATAAGCTTAGATCGTGCCTCAACATAAGGCATCGTTTCGCAATTTTCCAAAAAGTCAGGCTCGCCTGCGAGTCGTTCAGCTGTTGCAGCAACATACTTCGCCCGATAGCCATACTTGAGAGCCCTTAAGTCTTGTTCAGCCACCTCGGCAAGTCTTTCCCAAGTGGGAATTGCATGTATGCCCGGAACAAGTTCTTCTCCGAATTCCCGGGCTGTCTTCAGGCACAGGTCTTTTATTTGAGGAATACTTTTGACTGAGCTCAGCAGGAAGCAAAACAAGGTCTCGGAGAGGGGTTGCCTAAGGATTCTAAGACCACGAAACCTCTTCATTGCATCGGCAAGGACAGGATCGCTTCGCCAGGGCAACGAGTTGCATATTGCATCGTATTCGGAATCAATGGCGAGGTAACGAACGATTTCCTTTCTTTCTAGAGTTCGTTGTTTTGGAGTTCGCCACTCAAGAGAGCCCGACACGATTCTTAACTCGGTGATATTATCTCCCCAAGTGCCCAGCCATGATCCGGAGGCTGTTTTTGCCCAAAGGAAAGATTGGCCTCCTTCGAGGGTCTCGGCGAGGGAACTTTCGGTAAAGCCGGTTTTCTTTCCTAGGCTACGCCAAGGGGTGAAGGTCACGATCCGCTTTCGACCTTGTCGGCTGGACGTTCCCAGAGAAAGCTTTTTCTCTCGGCTAGAACCTTGCCGGAGGCATCGACCAAACGCAAGCGCCAAGCAACCGGCCGAGCAGTCTTATCGGACCAGTCATCTCCGGTTAACCCAAGGTAGACTTCTTTGCCGCGGGGACGGTTTTCGGGAACCGGAACGCGAATCGTTTTGGTTTCGGGGTCATCGGGTCGGATAAACTCAACGACGAATTGAGTTCCCTGAGGCAGTTTGCGGGAATGTTCGTCTAGCGAGAGGATGAAGTAGAACCCCGCCCTTTCCGCAGGACGCGAACGACAAAGCAAACGATTGCCCGGATTTTCCCGGGCAGTAAAATATTCGCTGATTCTCTTGAATGATTTCGCCTCGACGTACCTGTAGGCAACGTGACGGAACTCAAGCGCATGGACGGCCGACAAGGCGACCAAGTTAATCGCACAGAAAAATAAAAGAACTCGGCGGTTCATGAAAATCGCCGAGGTAACACTCAGTCCTCTTTCTTCTCTTCCTCGGGAGAGTCTTCCTCCGCAGCATCGCCGGATTCCGCATCGGATTCAGCTGCCTCAGATGACTGTTCGGCATCGGCAACTTCTTCTTCCGTGGACTCTTCGGATTCTCCGGAATCATCGTCGCCGTCGTCTTCCGCCTTGGCTTCCGGTTCGTCGGCATCTGGGGATTCTTCTTCCGCAGACTCCTGCTCTTCACTTGCATCGTCAGCAGGAGCTTTAGGCTCGTCATCGGATTCGGAAGCTTCCTCCTCGGTGGATTCCTCGGCAGCTGGTTCCTCGGCAGCGGCAGCATTGTCTTCAGGTTCATCCGAGGTGGATTTGTCGTCGGAGTCCTCTGCATCGGCATCTCCTTCTTCCGCGGTCTCTTGATCATCGCCCTCATCGTCAGCTTTCGCATCGGGTTCCGCACTTGATTCGTCTGAATCTTCGGAGTCAGGAGATTCTTCAGCTTCGGCAGGTTCCTCAGCAACGGGTTCTTCGGTTTCAGGCTCGGCTTGTTCGGCAGAACCCTCGGCGGGCTCCTTTTTGGCCGCAACCTCTTCGGCAGGAGTTTCCCCTACTGGTTCCGATTCCGCAGACTGAGTCTCTTCGCCTGAAGTCTCCTTCTCCTCCACGGAATCTACTCCCAAGATATCGACTGCCGAGGCTTTGTCGGCAACAGCCTCCTCGACAACTTCTTCCTTCACTTTCTCGGGGGCAGCCTTCTTTGGAGACGCCTTGCGTTTAGACTTTGGCTTTGCTGCCGCAGTTTTCCGTCCCTTCTTAGAGGTAGGGAGGGATTCTTTTAATGCCACCTTGCGACGAGCCAAATAAGCTTTGCGTCGCTTGCGCTTGATAACCTTTTTGTATTGAGTACCCATGAGTTTGTATATTGGGGAAACTTTCTGAAAATAGGAAAAAAGAGCTCTATGGCAAGGTTCAAGCACGCCATAAAAAAATGGGGCGAAGGATCTTCAACTAACCCACCCCAAATGACTGGGACGAATATCCTTAGCTAAATCAAGGCAAAGCACTACCAGGCATACTGCCAACCAAGGCTCCAGATGGAATCTGTTTCGAGCTGCACGCCGCTTACGTCCTCGCTCATCGGAGTTTCCCACTCGACGGCCAAACGATGACCCTTGAAAGTTCCGTTTCGGCAATAGTAATTGAGACCGAGTCCAAAGGTACTAATGTCACGACCATGTGAAGCGGGATCGAAACCAGGGGACTTCATCATCATATTTCTTGTTGCAATATCAGCATCCTTCCCATCAATCTGGCCTTGAGTCGCGTAATCCAACTTAGCTGAAAGACTAAAGGAATCAGTAAGCTTCCGTGCCCCCCATAGAGTTGCATCAAAGCGATTCCCAAGGCTATAGTCTCGATCGTTATCACCCATCCGCAGGGCACCGCCAACTTGTGCACCCCAAGAATAGTTGTCAGTTTGCCCGAGGAAGGTGAGGGCAGGAAGAAAGTCCCAAGTACCGGAGCCAAGTTGCATTCCGTATCCAAGGAAATCATTACCGGCTTTTTCTTCGATGGAGCCTGTGGGAGCACTTAAGCCAAAATGCAAGTGAACACGACGCCCATTATCCCATGAAGCAAGATCGTAGAGACCGCCGAATTTAATGTCTCCTAATCCAGAAGACGCACCGGAAGACTTCATGACCGTTTTCATCGCACCCATCTCCATGTCCATGTCCATGTCGTTGTCCAAGTAATTCAACATAGTCATAAGCGTCCACTTATCGGATACGGCAAACATGGCACCAAGCATGTGCATATCCATGGACATAGCTGTAGGAAGCATAACATATTCCCCGCCATTTTTTGTCAGCATGGAGGTGGTACTTACATTATCTGAACCCTTGAGAAGCCCATCCATGTCCATGCTCATGTAGCGATAGGAAAGCATCCATTCGCCCATGGCGTGCATGTGGTCGCCCATCACGGTGATGGGGGCATGACCATCGGGGCGACCGGCGGTCCAAGGCCCTTCATGCGCATTGAGGATACTTACAGATGTCGCAAGAAGAAGAAGTTTTGTCGTCAATTTTTTCATTAGATGTTTGAATTAAAGTTTGTTTAGTAAGAAATGGTTTTCGGGATGAGTAGACCTTCCGGCTCGTCATGCGAACGCAGTCGCACCTTGCACAAAAAAAGTTCCCGAGCGGGGGTTGACATCAAACGCGACCGTGAAATCAAAAAAGGCCGCAGTCGCTCGCCTAAAGTCGCTCGGACCTTAAGAAATTCGCGGGGGCGGAACGGTAGTTTCCCGAACAGAGAGGGGCAGGAGACAAAGCTCCTCCGCCAAGTCACCCAAAACATTTGAGGGTTCCACTACGACAACCTGTAGATCCAGCAAGGCGAATGGAATTTTCGAGAAGGAGGAGTCAAGCGTTGCGGACTTCTCCTGTTCTTCAGCGTCTGCAGTTGCTTCACTGACGTAAACGCATCCGCCACATCGATGGTCCCCATCGAATGTCCACGCCAAGGAAACCGGCACGGATCCGGTCTGTTCCACGTAATCTGAAAACATTCCAGCCCAAGACCCCAATTGAACAAAGCCAAGAGGCAAGCGAGCAGCCGTTAGGGCGGCAAGTAATGAAAGAAGAATGCAGGTTTTGCGTAGCATACCGTTAGCTCAAGTGAATCAGAGGAAAACAAACCTTGCGGTTAATTCAACGAGAAAGAGTGGCGCAGACGGAAAAGTTCCCCGCAGAGTCCTCGCACGGAATATCAGCCGACAATCTGCGGGGATATCTTCTGCTTGGACGCGGTAAAAAGGAAACCTAGCGCGCGTGAGCGATAAACTAAGCCACCCTTGGGTCCGAAAAACCAAGCCACAACAAATAATGCGCCGGCCGTTACCACCATAGCCCCTGCGATTGAACAGTCCAACCACTTGGCAAGGTGAAAACCACCTAGGGAATATGCCAAGGAAAGAGGCGCCACACCAAACAGCAATGCCGGTAAACGCTCGAAAAAGAAACCTGCCGTGACTGCGGGGAAAATAAGCATGGCAACGACCAAGACGACTCCCACTGCCTCGAAGGCCGCCACAATGGTAAGCGCCAAGGCAATCATAAGCCCATAATGTGTGGTGTTCACGGGCATTCCCAGCGATCGAGCAAGCCCAGCATCGAAAGACGTGACAAGGAGCACCCTGTAAAAAACAATAACTAGAAGTATGTCCAACAGGGCTACTGCGCCCATAGTCGCGATTGGCAGCGGACCAAGATTCGCTCCGCCCAAGATGAAGCTTTCCCGTAATGGAACTAGGCCGATCTCACCATAAAGCACGCAATCGGCATCGAGGTGAACATTGTCCAGCCAAATGCTGATTATCACCACACCCACCGCAAAGAGGGTAGTGAAGACGATTCCAATGGCTGCGTCGGGCTTCACCCTTGACTTGCGGTGAATCAGCTCGATCAGAACCGTGGTAAGAACACCCGCGACGGCGGCTCCAATCAACATTGCAGGCAACGAACGTGAGGAAGTGAAAACAAAGGCAATGGCAATGCCGGGCAGCAGGCTGTGGCTGATGGCGTCTCCCACCAAAGCAAGACGGCGTGCAACCACGAAATTTCCGATGACTCCGCAAGCCAAGCATACAAAAAAACCCATTAGGACTACTTGGAAGGTGCTCTCGAAACCAGACCACCAAGGATCCACGAAAACGGAACCATAGTCAAAGGTCGGAAAAAACTCTTCGCGCATCGTGTTTAATTTTGCCGGAAGTACCCTGTGGCGGATGCAGGATTAGTTGATAAGCCGGCACCGCGTTCTATGTCCTCGAGACTGGGGATGACTGACCCGTGAGGATCGCGTCGGGGGTCCTTTAGGATGCGCTCGAGATGACGCACGACTTTTTCACCCAAAACATGCTCGATCTTTTCGGCATCCTCATGAACGTGATCGGCGGCATAGCGCGCCTCGTTGGTCAGGTAGAGCTCCCAGAGGCGGTGGTTACGAACAATTTGGCAGGCCCGTTCCCAACCGGCGGGAGTAAGGGACAGTCTGGCGTCTTGGGAATAACGAGGACCATCATCATCGGAACCGAGCATACTTGCGAATCCGGCTTTCACCAGATCATCCGCCTCTCGCCGGGCCTCGGCCACGCTTGTCCGTCTCCGGGCGGCCAGAGCTCCAACGGTTACGGATTCTTTAGAAAAATCGCCCGCCTCGAGCACTTGATAGGCAGCCTTCATTGTATTCTCAAAACTCACTTGGCGAACTCGGTTTCGACGCCTTAGCCACTTGGAGATCAAGCCATGCTTGGGGCCGCAAAAAAAGGCGACGACAAAGAAAGAAGTACAGGCAAG
Organism: uncultured Opitutales bacterium; assembly: GCA_905612515.1. Lineage (GTDB taxonomy): Bacteria > Verrucomicrobiota > Verrucomicrobiia > Opitutales > Seribacteraceae. The sequence continues at coordinate 8,850 of CAJQSI010000046.1, forward strand.
AACCATGAAAGGACCCGTTGGCAGATTATTGCCGAGAAAAGAGCCATAAGAACCGAGCAATCCTCCCGCGACCCCAAACAGGGCCGAAAGCAACAGCAAAGTTCCCATCCGATCGGTCAGCAAGTAGGCAGTGGCTGCAGGCGTGATGAGAAGGGCGGAAACAAGAACAACGCCCACCGCCTGCAGCGAGGTGACCACCGCAAAAGTCAGACCCACGAGAAGTACGTAACGCATAAACTCAACGGGTATGCCCACGGAGCGAGCAAAGCCTTCGTCAAAACTCGTTACGAGAAGCTCCTTGTTAAAAAGAGTGACCATCATCAGGGTCCCTATGGCAACTGCTCCCATCAGACTCACGTCGGCGGACGAAAGGGCGGCGGCTTGCCCGAAAAGAAATTTGTCGATGCCAGACTGATTACCGAATTCCATTTCCTGAATAACCGTCAAAATACAAATACCCACGGCATAGAATCCGGAAAGCACTAGACCCAAGGCACTGTCCTCTTTCACCCTTGTGGTTTTACGTATCCAGGCAACCACCACCGTTCCCAATAGACCGGCCACAGTAGCGCCGACAAAAATAGCCACGGGATCTTTCGTGCGACTCCAAAGGAAGCCGAGAGCAACTCCCGGGAGCACCGCGTGCGACAAGGTGTCGCCGAACAATGCCAAACGTCGGGCAACCACATAGCCGCCGAAAAGACCACAACTGACACCCATGAAGACGGAACCAAGAACTGCATTGCGGACGGCTGCGTCACGCAAGCTGAGGAAGCGAAAGGTCTGCTCACTCCAATCCAGATCGGTCACGTCCCCGATGCGGGTGGCATGAACTAACGCAGGAAAGGCAAAAAAGACCAGCAATACAAAAACCGGGCTTATTCGTGGAACCTTCATTTATAGCTTGGGATTGCCTTCTTCCTCGAACTCCGAGCGACCAGCCGCTTGGCCGGCGACGTCCGACAGGATGGTGAGACGACCTCCGTAGGTTTTTTGCAAAAGATCGGGAGTGAAGGTTTCCTCCATTTCCCCATAAGCCACAAGTCGCATGTTGAGCAGCATAAGCTTATCAAAATATTCGCGGGCAGAGGAAAGATCGTGATGGACTACGATGAGGGTTTTGCCCCGCTCCTTCAGATCTCGCAACAACTCCACAATCGCTGTCTCGGTAGCGGCGTCTACACCGGCAAAAGGTTCGTCCATAAGATAAAGGTCGCTCTCCTGGGCAAGAGCTCGGGCAAGAAAGACACGCTGCTGCTGCCCGCCCGAGAGATTGCCAATCTGGCGATCTGAAAAAGGCTGCATATTCACTTTTTCCAAACATTCGGAAGCAATCCGGCGATCTCGCTTACTGACTCGCCGCATGAGCCCGGCATGGCCATATCGTCCCATAAGAACAACGTCCATAACGCTCACGGGAAAGTCCCAATCTACCGATTCGCGCTGCGGAACGTAACCGACACGCGTGACTGCTTTCCTGTATGGTTGGCCAAAGATCTTCACCCATCCGCCATTAGGCTGCACGATGCCCATGATGGTCTTGATCAGGGTAGACTTACCAGCCCCGTTCGGCCCTACCACGCCGACCAACGATCCAGCCTCAACAACGACATCCACACCATAAAGAACTGGCTTGCGATCATAGGAAACCGTGAGGTCGTGAATCTCCAGTGGAGGAGGAATATGAACCATACTATTTCAACCCTTCCACGATAGTGTTCACATTATGCTTCATCATGCCAGACCAGGTGCCTATGTCGTATTGCTCGCCATCAGGTCCCTTTTCCAAACGACCCGGTCGGCCCATGGCGTCGGAAAACAATTCTCCTCCGATCTTCACGCCAGCTTCCTTGGCGATGCCCTCAATAATTGCAGGATTAACACTGCTTTCGACGAAAATAGCCTTCACTTCATGCTTTTTCACGAAGTCGACCATGGCGACTCGATCGGCAAGACCTGCTTCGGTAGCAGTGGAAATGCCTTGGACGGCGAGGACTTCGAGACCAAAAGCACGCCCGAAGTAATTGAAGGCATCGTGACTGGTAACAAGATAACGAGATTCTTCAGGCAAACCGCTTATGCGCACCTGTGCCCATTGGGTCACGGCGAGATACTCGGTCTTCAGTGCCTCTGCTCTTTCGGTATAGCCAGCCTTGCCCTCGGGATCATTTTCAGCGAGTGCATTACTGACGACATCGATACACTGGGACCAGATCACGGGATCGAACCATACGTGAGGATCCCAGTGTCCCTCAAACTCTTCAGGTTCAAGGAGTAATTCTTCGGGCACGTTCTCGGTTACCGCATAAGCTTTGGTTCCCCGGCGAGAGACCTTTGCAAAAACGTCTGCCATACGACCTTCCAGCATCAGACCACTGAAGAAAATCAAATCAGCCTTGGCCAAGGTAGCCGCATCTCCCGCAGATGGCTTGTATAAGTGGGGATCTACGCCGGGACCCATGAGCGCAATCACATCCAAACGGTCACCGGCTACAAACTTCACAATGTCCGTAACATGAGTGGTCGTTGAAACGACAACGAGCTTCCCGTCCGAATTCCCCGCACCGCATCCGGCAAAAAACAAAACAGTAAAAATTGATCCAAGTCCCCGGAGTGCCACCAATCGACTCGTAACAAAAAAACGGAGCACTGAATTTTTTGTATTAAAAGATTTCATTTTGATTAGTCAAAGTCTCTTCCTCGAATAATCTTGTGTCAATCCTTTTGGTATACTTTGATCGAGTCTTCGCATGCCTAGCGCAACGGTAGAAAATTACATCAAAAAGATTCTCGTCCTGTCTCTAGACACGAGGGAGGGACAAGTGGGTATGGGAGAAATCGCCAAGGGACTAGAGGTAGCAGCAGGCACTGCCACTTCGATGATCAAAAACCTAGAGCGGTCAAAGCTCGTACGCTACAAATCGAGGCAGGGAGTAACCCTTACCGCAAAAGGCCGCAAGTTGGGCATGGACATGCTGAGGCGACATCGACTCGTGGAAACCTTCTTAGTAGAAACCTTAGGCCTGGACTGGACGGAGATTCATCAAGAAGCCGAGGAATTGGAACACGCAATATCGGAAAAGGTCCTCGATCGTCTGGACAAATTCCTCGGGCGACCTGAATACGATCCTCACGGCGATCCCATACCTACAAAGGACGGAAAATTTGCAGAACGGCGAATCCGCAACTTGTTGGAGTGCCAAAGTAAACAACCGCGCACAATCAAACTTTTGACTGACCAGAGCACCGATTTTCTGAACTTCGCAAGAAGGAAGGGATTAGTACCCGGAACCTCGGTCGAAGTTACCAACCGCGATTTAATTTCTGATGCGGTAGAATTGCGAGTTGGCAATAAAAAGCCTTTCACTCTCGGCTCGAAAGCAGCCAAAAAGATTTTAGTCTCAAGCTAGTTTTAGATAATTGGCATAGCCCCCGCAGGTCGTCAACAAGCAGTTCTTGAAGCATGTGGTATTAAGCAAAAGAGAAAAAAAGTCTTTGCAGGCCATTTGTTTTCCCTCAAGATGATTCTCCCTTTTTTTCGACCTCAAAAAACATCTACAAACAACCCGAATTATGGCGAGACCAGTAACCTTATTCACCGGCCAGTGGGCCGACCTTTCACTTCCCGACTTAGCCGCAAAGGCAGCTGAAATGGGTTACGACGGATTGGAACTTGCCTGCTGGGGCGACCACTTCGACGTGGACAAGGCGGCAGTCTCCAAGAAGTACTGCAACGAGCGGTGGGAAATCCTGAGCGACCATGGGCTGACCAGTTTCGCCATTTCCAGTCACCTTGTCGGCCAAGCCATTTGCGACCTCATCGACGATCGTCACAAAGCTATTTTGCCAGAAGACGTATGGGGCGAAGGTGATCCCGAGAAGGTGCGTCGTCGCGCAGCAAAGAAGATGGCCAAAACCGCCAAGGCCTGCCGAAATTTCATCAATTGCAAACCTGGGCGCGGCAAAAAGGATGATTTCCCCGCGGTGGTGAACGGCTTTACGGGGTCGAGCATATGGCACTCAATCTATGCGTTTCCGCCAACCGACCAAGCTTATTGGGAAAAAGGCTTTGAAGATTTCGCCAAACGCTTCGGCCCCATCATGGAGGAGTTCGAAAAGCATAACGTAAACTTCGGCTTGGAAGTCCACCCAACTGAAATAGCCTTTGACATCGCCAGTGCCGAACGAGCGGTAAAGGCCCTTAAGAACCACAAGCGTTTCGGCTTCAACTACGATCCTTCCCACCTAGGGTATCAAGGAGTAGACTATGTGAAATTCATCCGAGACTTCGCTGACCGGATCTATCACGTCCACATGAAGGATGCTTGGTGGGGTCATGGTGATGGTTCCGTTGGGGTATTCGGGGGCCACACAACATTCGCCGACCCTCGGCGCTTTTGGGACTTTCGGTCGGTCGGTCGAGGCGACATCGACTTCGAAGAGATTATCGTAGCCCTCAACGACGTCGGCTATAAGGGTCCGCTTTCGGTCGAATGGGAAGACAGCAGAATGGATCGCTTTCATGGAGCCGAGGAATCATGCGATTTCGTTAGGGAGCTTGCTTTCAAACCCAATGAAATGGCATTCGACTCAGCATTCGACAAAGACAACCAGTAACGATGTCCGATCAAGCCATATAATTAGTCTGCCAGAAAAATAATGATATGAAACGTAAACTACGCATGGGAATGGTCGGTGGAGGTCGCGGAGCCTTCATTGGGGGTGTTCACCGAGCAGCCGCAAACTTGGACGGACAATTCGAACTTGTTGCAGGGGCGTTCTCCTCGGACCCCAAAAAATCAAAGCTCTCCGGCAAGGACTTCTACGTCGATCCAAAGCGAACTTACGCAAGCTATCAAGAGATGGCCGAAAAGGAAGCCGCCCTACCCGAAAACGAGCGTATCGACTTCGTGACCATCGTGGTACAGAACTACTTGCACTTCGAAGTAGCCAAAACCTTCCTCGAGGCCGGCTTCAACGTAATATGTGACAAGCCGGTTACCTACGACCTTGAGCAAGCGCGTGAGCTTCGCAAGATCATCAAAAAGTCGAAAAAGGTCTTCGCTCTTACTCACAACTATACCGGCTACCCAATGGTTAAGTTGGCCCGTGACATGGTCAAGAAGGGGGAACTGGGCGAAATCATAAAGATTGTATGCGAATATCCACAAGGATATGCGATCACTGCGCTGACCGGTGAGGACAAGGCGATCGCCAACTGGAGAGCCGACCCAAAAGTGGCGGGCATTTCCAATTGCATGGGAGATATCGGCACGCATGCCGAAAACCTAGTCCACTACGTAACAGGCTTGGAAATAGACAAGCTATGCGCCGACCTGTCCGTGAACATTCCAGGTCGTACCCTTGACGATGATGGAAACGTCCTCGTCCGCTTCAAAGGTGGCGCCAAGGGTATAATTTACGCGTCACAAGTATCCAACGGCGACGAGAACGACTTAAACATTAGAGTGTACGGCACCAAAAAGTCTCTCGAATGGCATCAGGAAGATCCAAACGAACTTTTAGTCAAAGATGCCCGAATCCCTCGCACGATCTATAGGAGAGGCAACGATTACATAACTGGAGCCGCTGCCGCAAACACGCGCATTCCATTTGGTCACCCCGAAGGCTTCATAGAGGCTTTTGCAAATGTATACAACGCCGCCGGCGTCGCCATTCGTGATGAGATCGCGGGCAAGTTCCCTCGCAAAAGCGGCTATGACTTTCCCAACATTAGGGACGGCATAATTGGAATGGCTTTCATCGAGACTGTCGTAAAAAGCTCAAAGGCAAAGGAAAAGTGGGTCAAATTTCCCCGCATCTGAAAACTATGGCTACCAAAGTAGGAATCATCGGCGCGGGCGGCATGCTCCAATACCACGCGGCAGGCTTTAGAGAAGCCGATGCCGACATAATCGCAATTTGCGATATGAACGAGGCCGCCGCCGCAAAAGCAGCGAAAGAATACGAGATTGCCAATGTGTTCAGCGACGTCTCGGAAATGCTTGAGCAGCAACCCGACCTGGAAGCCGTAAGCGTGATCACCCCCAATCGTTTTCACAAACCACTGAGCGTCCAACTCTTGGAAGCGGGCAAGCATGTATTCTGTGAAAAACCTCCCGCATTGAATGCCTCAGAAGTCTCTCAAATGAAAGATGCCGCAGAGACAGCGGGTAAGACCTTGATGTTTAATTTCAACAACCGAGCAAGACCTGAGTCCTACGCCTTGCGGGATTACATCAAGGGAGGCGAAGTAGGTCGCATAAATTCTGCGCAAGCCAAGTGGATTCGACGTACGGGCATACCGGGGTTTGGCGGTTGGTTTACCAATAAGGAACTGTCTGGTGGCGGTCCCCTCATCGACCTTTTGCATATGGTTGACCTCGCCATGTACTACATGGACTACCCTGAACCACAATACGTTCTCGCTCAAACCTTCGACGATTTTATTACGGACAAAGCGTTCAAGGGGCCGTGGGGGATACCCGACGTTGTCGATGGCGCTACGGACGTCGAGAGTGCGGCCCACGGCTTCGTACGGTTCGCAACCGGACAAGTTCTTTCCTTTCAGGTCTCTTGGGCCGAGATGAACAAACGTGAGGAAGTTTCCGTCACCTTTCAGGGCACCAAGGCAGGCGGCATGATTCGCAGGCTTTTTGGTTCGGATGGTCTCGATGAGACGGCAATCGACGATTGCGAGCTCTACGTACAGGAAAATGGTCGCTCGGTGAATCGCTCCATAATCACTGAGGCAAACGAGGATATGGGACGTATCCGCGCCGCCCAAAATTTCATTCTTTCCGTAGAAGGCGCCGAAGCGCCACTGAACACACCGGATCAAGCTTTGTCTCTAATGAAAACGATTGATGCAACCTACGAATCCGCCCGCACCGGGAAACCTGTCGAGATTGGATAAATTCACAGGCAAATAAATTTCGGCAAAGCCTATCCCGCAAGGCTTAAGAAGCTCCACCACATCCCGAAAAGCCGGCGTCACTCGACGCCGGTTTTTCTATTTTTAAAGTCGATTGGAACTCGACAGACGCCATGGGGATTTAATTAATCATCACCCACCCTTAACATATCAGTACTATGAAAACTTTTAGGTCTTTGATTTTCTTGCTTTGGCTCAGCCTAGGCATCGCCCAAGCCGCAAAACGCAACGTCGTCTTGTTTGTAACCGACGACCAGAGTCCCGATTTCGGCGCTTACGGAAATCCTGCGCTAAAAACTCCGAATCTCGATGCTCTTGCCACCGACGGAACTCTCTTCAAGAACGCCTTCTGCACGACCGCCAGCTGCTCGGCCAGCCGATCCGTTATCCTTTCGGGGCTACACAACCATGCCAACGGACATTACGGTCATCAACATAGTTACCACAAATTCAACAGCTACGGAAACCTCATCAGCCTTCCCGTATACCTTTCTCATGGCGGCTATCGCACCGCTCGTTGCGGCAAATATCATGTGGCACCCGAAAGTATCTACAAGTTCGGCCAAGCCATCCCCGGCAACTCCCGTAGCCCCGTGGAAATGGCCGAAAACTCTAAAGCCTTTCTCACAGAGGATTCGGAAAAACCGTTCTTTCTCTACATATGCACCTCCGATCCGCATCGCGGAGGCGGTTCCGCCAATGAACTTCCCTACAAACCCGACCGCTTCGGCAATCCAAAACCAGGATCCAAGGGCTATCCCGGAATCAAGGAGGTAATCTACGATCCCGCCAAGGTAAACGTTCCCGGCTTTCTGCCGGACACACCAACCTGCCGAGCAGAGATTGCTCAATACTACCAGTCTGTATCCCGAGTCGACCAAGGCATCGGTCGACTCATCGAAATTCTCAAGGAAACGGATAAATGGGAAGACACCCTTTTTCTCTTCATTGCGGACCACGGCATAGCTATGCCGGGGGCCAAGACCACCCTTTATGAAGGGGGCATGCGATCTCCCTGCCTAGTAAGAAACCCCTACTTGAAAAAAAGGGGCATCGCGACAGATGCCATGGTCAGCTGGGTGGATCTGGCACCAACGATTCTTGAATTTGCCAATGTACTCGACGGCAAGGGCAAGCTTACTCCATCTACCGAAAAAAGCCTCGGCATTGCCAAGATCAAAGGGGAGCAAAACGGTAGGAGATTAACCCCGGGCAAGTTTCATGGTCGCTCGTTCCTTTCGGTTTTGGACAAAGAAAAAACCAACGGTTGGGATCAAGTAAACGCCTCACATACCTTCCACGAGATTACGATGTATTACCCCATGCGCGTAGTTCGGGAAAGGCGATACAAGTTGATTTGGAACATCGCCCATGGCCTACCCTATCCTTTCGCATCAGATCTTTGGGCGGCTCCCACATGGCAGGCGCAATGGATACAGGGGATGAGCGCTTCCTACGGAGCAAAGACCGTGCGAAGCTACATCCATCGACCCGCATTCGAACTATACGACTTACAAGAAGACCCTCACGAAGGAAACAACCTCGCCGACTCCTCAAAACATGAGGAGCTTCTTGGTCGACTAAAGAAAAAGCTGAAAGCCTTTCAGACACAGACGAACGACCCTTGGGTCATGAAGTGGCGCTACGAATAGCTGAAACAGCCCAGACTAGACGATTGTATTCGGGGGTATTTCAATTTGAGGCAAGGGAGCCTCGGATTCAACTTCTTCGGACTTCTCCTCTTTCGCAGGGGACTCGCTTGATTCAGCTTCTGGCTCACTTGAAAAAACTTCTTCCTCTTTCTCTACCTCCAGAACAGCATCGGGTGGCTCCGCGCTCTCATCGCCGGGGGAATCCCATACTGAATCTACAGTAGTGTCCTCGGATTCCGCATCCTTAGTAAGATTTTCAAAAAAACGAGTCTGCCCATGTGACTCCTTATCGAAACGAGATTCGTCTTCTCGACTCTTCTCAACGTTCTTTACGAACTGGGTATGGTTGAATTGCTCAATGGACTCTTTTTCCATTTCGCATTCCTTGAATCGAGTCTTCAAAACGGACATTTTTTGTTGAATCTCGGCTTTCTTGGATTCGTCGTCCGTCTTAAAGGTCTTGAGTTCGTTGATTTCTTCTTTGAATCCGGAGATCTTATTGCGCAACTCGATCCTGTGCGCCCGGCGATCCTTGAACAACGGAGGCTTTCCGGGCTTGGGAGGTCTGCCTGTGGGCTTGGGAGGCTCGTCTTGCTTAAAGTGGTCTTCGCTCATTGAATTAAAGAGAAACCTTATATTTTAGATTGTCAACTACCTCAGTAAATTTATGGGTTCCTAATAATTTCAACTTTTAATCAACTATTACTGGAATTTCCATCCAGAAATCAATGGGAACTAAACCTAAGGATGTTTTCGAACAAAATGTACGCAATAACAATTGCAATCAGAATGGGCCTTGCTTTCGCTTGCCGTATTTACTCACGAACTTTTCTACTAATTGGTGTCTCCATCTACAGTCTATTCGTTGTCAAGTTCTCGATAGCTGACAAAAATGAAACTGGGGCTTTAGCGCCAATGGTAGTAACAGCCCGAGGAGGGTTCGCTGAACCCATGGCTAGCTCGCCATGGTCAACGGAAAGGATGGAGGTAAACGATATTCGACTTACGGCAAGATCGATGTCCGAGGCACTGTCGGGTTTGCCCTCCGTCATGGTGCAAAAAACGGCGTTGGGTCAGTCTTCTCCTTACTTGAGAGGCCTCACGGGTTACCATAACCTACTCTTGTTGGACGGCATTCGCCTCAATCATTCCGCCATGCGCTCCGGCCCAAACCAATACTGGGGCACGGTAGAAATTCTAGGGGCAGATCGCATAGAATTGGTACGCGGACCGAATGGAATAACATACGGCGCAGATGCAATAGGGGGAGTAGTCAACATCATATCTGAAAATCCACATTTCGCCGATGGAGGAATTTTCTCTCAAGGAGAGGCATTCGCTCGTTTCTCTTCAGCCGAATCTTCGTGGACAGGACATCTCGAAGGAGAAGTTTCAACGAAAAATTGGTTTGCCGAACTATCCCATGCCGAACGAAGCTTTGGTGACCTAGAAGGTGGACGACAGGTCGGCAAACAAATAAATACAGGTTATGACGTGCTCGGAACCAATTTTCGTCTAGCGCGAAGACTCGGAGAGGACTCTAGCATAACTTTCGGCTTCCAGCGCGTATTCATGGACGATGTGCCCCGCACGCACAAAACCGTCGATGGCTTGGATTGGGAAGGTCTCTCCAAAGGCAAGGAGATCTGGCGACGCCTCGATCAGGAACGAAACTTGTATTACGGAAAGTTTTCTTGGGAAGATACAGGTGGATGGGCTGACCAGGGAATTGTCACCTTGAGTCTGCACCGACACGATCAAGAGAGGAACCGCATGAAACAACCAACAAAGGGAGGGGATTTTCAGTTTTTCGGCCTTGATGACATTGGTTTTTCCACCCGCTTGAAAACTGACGACCCATGGGGTGGCAGGCTTGCCTATGGAGTGGAATGGCATAGGGAATCCCTGTCTTCCGGCGGCTATAAATTCAATGACGCACAAGTTAGAGGGGCTGACCTAGTTCAGGGTCCCCTAGCTGCAGATGCCAAGTACAACCGATATGCTTTGTACTTAAACGACACCTACGAGGCGGCTTCGGGATGGACCTTCGAACCAGGCATCCGCTTTTCCTCCGTCCGAGCGGAACTCGACCGTTACTATTTAATCGACCGTTACTATTTAAAAAACAGCGAAATTTCGACGATTCAAAATCCAGAAACAAAGAAATTCGATGAGTTGATTGGGTCACTAAGAATCAGCAAGGAAATCGCGGATGGAAACTTCCTTTTCGGAGGACTCTCTCAAGGATTTCGTCCGCCAAGTTTATACGACCTGACCTCAACGGATGAAACCAGTGCCGTGGAAAACCCGAACACCTCACTTGATTCAGAAACCTTCCTCCAATTGGAAATCGGCTTAAGGAAAACCGAGGGAGATTGGAAATTCATGGTTTCCGCTTATCACACTTGGATCAACGATATGATCGTTCGCTCTCCAATCGAATCCGGCAAACCCGACGTCCTCAAGGCTAACGGGGATGGATTCATTCAGGGAATCGAGATCGAACTGGGCTACGATTGGACTTCCTCTTGGAGTTCTGAACTGAGTTTTTCTTGGATGGACGGCGAGGTAGAGCAGTTATTGGATGACAAGGCAACGGGAACGGTATCCATAGATGGGCGGAATTACATGCCCGTCGACCGTGCCACCACACGCCTGATGCCAATTCAAGCGGAGTTCCTCACCCGCTACGCTCCGCCTGCATCTCCTTGGTGGGGGGAATTGTCCATTCTTGCAGTCGACAAGGCGGACGATCTTTCCCTTAAGGACGAAAGCGACGACTCCCGTATACCTACCAACGGCACCCCGGGTTACATTCTTTTCGGCCTGCGCGGGGGACGATCGATCGGCGAAAACTCCGCGATATCATTGGCTGCCGAAAACCTCGGGGACGAAGACTACCGGGTGCATGGTTCCGGCCTAAACGGTCCCGGTCGTAATTTTATCGTATCCTTGTCGCACTCGTTTTAAGTAGAAAAGCGTCTACTCGTGACAAACTCCCTAAAAATTCAAGGGGCTGTCCTAGCTAAGACTAATGTTTTTCTTTCAAGTACCACTGTTTAAGCTGTTTGTAAAGGCTTTGATGGTTGCCTCCATTGAAGCGCCATTCACACTCCTTTAGAAACCAGTGAAAACTGACTTTGTTAATGCCGTTGAATTTCCTTAAATGACGCTTCGTCTGATTCCAGAAATTTTCGATTCCATTGATGTGATTTCCTCGGTCTGCGAAGAGCTCGGAATGATTGATCCGCCTATGATGAAAGTCGCTCACGTCGAGAGCATTGTAGGACTTGAACGAGTCGGTGTAAACAATGCTGTCGGGTGTTGCTTTTTCCTCGATGATCGGCAGCAGAGTCTCCGTCCTTGCGTTTGGGACAATGGCAGTGAAAACCTTCCCGCCCCGCTTAAGCAAGCCGAACACGGCCACTTTTCCGAATGCTCCTCTACCTCGCTTTCCTTTGCGAGTTCCTCCGAAGTAACTTTCATCCGCTTCGACTTCCCCACTCAACTCGTAACTGGGAAGCTTGCCTGCCATGAGACGACGAAGGCGCATGAAAAAACTGGTTGCGGTGTTGCGATGGACGCCAACGATTTCAGAGGTTGCCCCGGCAGTCGCTCCGGCAACAAACATCCTCAGCAGATCCATTTGCTTGCGCGGGCTGAGTCGACTTCTTCTTGCATACATTTTATCATCCTATTTCTACTCCTTAGCTAGGACAGCCCCAAATTCAATTTGGGCGTGAATGCGGAAACATTGTTGAAACTTTGCGCGAGAAACATAGTTTATAATGATAAATTGATATCCTTCTGCAAAATGAAAATAATTAATGCCCGCATGGGCTCGATTCTTGCTGCCTTGCTATCATGCGTGGCAAATGCATTTGGCAACGTATACGTTCCGCTCGACGCAAAAGCTCCCGAAGTGAACGAGGTTCGAACGCTAAAAGAAGTCCTTGAGGATGCCAAGGCGATCGACGCCATATTGGCCAAAGGCTACGCAACGAATAAAGTCAATCCCTTGCCATTGGCGGATGATGCGACTTTCGTCCGCAGGGCACACCTTCAAGTAGGGGGTCGCATACCCACTTATCAAGAGACCATGGGTTTTCTTGAAAGCAACGATCCGCAAAAGCACTACACCTTGATCGACCGGATTCTCAATTCCGAAGCCTATGACAGCCATACCTTCAATTGGTGGGCGGATTTGCTACGCATTCAATCTCCTGCTAGAAATGGTGGAGCCAACAACGTGGGCGGCGGAGTAAGTTATGCCATTTGGATGATGAATGCCATCAGGCAAAACATGCCTTTCGACGAAGTGGCCCGAAAGCTCATTACGGCTCAGGGTTATCCGTGGAACAATGGTGCCGTGGGTTACTACATGCGAGACGCGGGAATGCCATTGGACAACATGTCCAACACCACACAAGTCTTCCTCGGCACTCAAATGGTTTGTGCTCAGTGCCACAACCACCCTTTCGATAAGTGGACCCAAATGGAGTACTACCAAATGGCAGCCTACACATACGGTGTTCAGGCGCGAATGGGTGGGGAGAAACAAAAGGAGATGCAGAACGCTTTTTTCAGCCAATTCAAGGGAAGCGATGCTGAAAAAAGAAAACAGGCGTACAAGTCAAAGGAAGGTCAACTCTTACGCCGAGCGGCCAGCGAAATCATGCGCCCACTCCGATACGGCGCCTCCCACAATCCGCGAAAGTTGCAACTCCCCCACGATTACCAGTATGAAGACGCCAAGCCAAAAGCTTCAATTTCTGCAGCTCCGATTTTCGGAAAAAATGATAAACTAGATCAGGAAACGGATCCGGTGGAAGGCTATGCTCAGTGGATGACCTCGTCCGAAAATCCACGCTTCTCAAAAGTCATTGCAAACCGCCTTTGGAAACGCGTCTTTGGGATCGGGGTAATCGAACCGGTGGATGATATTAGAGACGACACGATCCCCTCCAATCCCGAACTAATGGCGCACTTGGAAAAGGTGATGATCGGACTTAACTACGACATCAAGCAGTTCCTTCGAATCCTCTACAACGTAAAAGCCTTTCGCCGCGAGACTTCCACGGAAGAAATCGTATCCGGCGAACCCTATCACTTCCCGGGTCCCATCCTCCAACGGATGAGTGCAGAGCAACTGTGGGACTCTTTTGTCACCTTGTCGATTCCCTATGTTGATGAAAGGAAGCCTGACTTAAGTCGTCATCAATCACGGGAAGAGCAACTCTCCGCCTATGAGGAAAAAGTTTACGATTTAAAAGGAAAAGAAATGCTTTCCGTCGCCAAAAAAGGTGCGCGCATGAGCAAAAGCTCAAACGATGAAATGCTAGGCATTCAAAAAAAATTGCGAGCGGCCCAGGAGAATAACGAACTTGAAACCGTGTCTCGCTTGCGCCGTGAGTACGGGCAGCTTCGCAATAAGCAAAGAGCATCCTATGCCTCTCTCATAATGGGAAAAGGTTTCGATGGCAGAGCCCTTTACGGCAGAGCGCCAAGCAGTAAAAGTTCAAGCGACTCGTCGCAGGATCGATGGAAAGGCTTTTCGAGACAGTTAGTCAGAGCTTCCTACATGCCATCACCCGCACCCAACGGTCATTTCCTAAGAGAATTTGGTCAGTCGGACAGAGAAGTCATAGAAAACGCCAGTCGCGAAGCTTCTGTGCCGCAAGCTCTCAGTTTGCTGAATGGCTCCATTTATCAAGCCATCTTGAAACAACCTGCCGCACCATTCGCCGAAGATCTTTCTCGAGTTGATGCGATCAAGGATAAAGTAGACATTTTATTCCTTTCCATTCTTAACCGAAAACCAACCAAAGAGGAGCTGGAAACGTGTCTCGACGAAATTGGTGGGGCAAAAGACGAAACCCCTGATTACTCTTCGCGAATTCCCGCCAATATTTCCCCGGAGAGAAAGAGAAAGCTATTAAAGTATTATGCCCAAAGAGCTAAAAGTAAGAGCTCATATGGCATGAATTCAGGAATTCGAGGACTCGCTTGGACCTTGCTCAACACCAGGCAGTTTTCATTCATTCAATAAAACCGATACTGCCAAGAACTCCATTCCAGAAAACATTATGAAAAACATCATAAACCAAGCAGACGAATTCTCTAGGCGCCGCTTCGTCACACAAGCCGCAAAAGCTTTTCTCGGTGTCAGCATTCTGCCTTGGGCAATGCCGAAGCAAGCCACAGCTGCAGGCTTAGGGCTCAATCGCCCCCTCAACCACGCTCCAAAGGCCCGCAACGTCATCTACCTATACATGGCCGGCGGCATGACCCACATCGATACGTTCGACCCAAAACCCGGCACGGAAACAGGGGGGCCTACAACCGCCATCAAGACCAATGCAGACGGAGTACAACTTGCCGAAAACCTTCCACTACTCGCTAATCACGCGGACAAGATCGCGGTAGTGCGCGGCATGACATCGACGAAGGGAGCGCATCAACAAGGCAATTATTTCATGCATACCAGTTATGCCCCCAGATCGACAATTCGTCACCCAAGCATGGGAGCTTGGATGACTCGGCTTGACGAACGTTCCAATCCCACCTTGCCCGGAGCCGTTGTCGTAAGCGGGGGCAGCCAGCATCCGCTCGCAGGATTTCTCCCATCCTCCCACCAACCTTTAGCCATTGGCAAACCCGACGAAGGACTCCGCAACAGCAGAATGCATCCCGGCGTCACCGAGGAAGAATTCAAGAAACGCCTGTCTCTCGCCGATCAGTTCGACAAGGGCTTCCGAGAAAAATACAATTTGAAGAAGGTGAGAGCTTATTCGGACATGTACGCAGATGCGGTGCGCCTCATGAAAAGCGGAGACCTTGAGGCTTTCGATATAGATAAGGAGTCTGAGGAAACGCGAGAGGCTTATGGCGAAGAAACATTCGGTCAAGGCGTGTTGCTGGCCCGTCGATTGGTAGAACGACATGTTCGTTTCGTGGAGGTACAACTCGGAGGTTGGGACACCCACCAACTCAACTTCGATAGAGCGCCCGAACGTTGCGCCATCCTCGATCAAGCGCTTGCCGCGCTACTGGATGATCTCGATAAGCGAGGCATGCTGGACGAAACCCTCGTAGTGCTGGCAACTGAGTTTGGTCGTACGCCAAACATTAACGTAAACTTGGGTCGCGATCATTATCCAAAAGCATTCTCATCCATGCTTGCAGGTGGCGGAATCCGGGGCGGACAAGTCTGGGGTAAAACCGACCCCGAAGGTCGCGAAGTCGTAGACCAACGTGTCGAGATTCCCGATTTCAATGCCACCATAGCCTATGCTCTGGGACTTCCACTTGACGAAATCGTCTACTCACCCACACGCCGACCCTTTACACTCGCCGACAAAGGCCAACCCCTTACCAAATTGCTGTAAGGGAGCGTACGTTTTCATTCCCGCCCTCTTTCCTTGAACAGGGAAGACATTGTAGATTTGTCCCCTCAACACCCATGAAAATTCTCCTCACCGGAGCGACAGGTAAAGTGGGAACGCATTTTCTTCGCCGTTTTCTGGAAGATGAAAAATTCTCCGAAGCCACGGTAAAGGCACTTTGTCACAATCGACTGCTGGAAGAGACATCACGGCTGGAAATAATCCGCGGGAGCATTGCCGATCGCAATCTGGTCGCCGAAGCGATCAATGGAGTCACCCATGTCTTGCATCTCGCCACCTGCAAAGAGACTCCCGAAGAAGTAATGGACGTCACGGTTAAGGGATTGTTCTGGCTTCTGGAAGAATGCCGGATGAGCCCATCCTTCGAACAATTTATTTTGATCGGAGGTGATGCAGGTATGGGACACTTTTTCTATCCCCATCCCAATCCCGTTACCGAAACGCAAAAGCATTCAGCCTACCCCGGATGCTACGCTCTGTCCAAAGTACTGGAGGAAGTCATGCTCGAACAGTACTACACCCAGTACGATTTCAATGGTTGCTGCCTTCGCGCCCCATGGATCATGGAAAAAGACGACTTCAAGCACACGCTTTCCTTTGGAAGCGATGTCTTCGGAGGCCCTGTTTGGCGCGATCTCGTTTCTCCTGAGGAAGCCACGAGATATGAGTCCGCCCAAACCATACCGGTTATGCTCGACCCCACAGGAGAAACCGTTCAGCGCAACTTCGTTCACGTCGAGGATCTCGCATCCGCGATTATGCTTGCGATCGATAATCCAAAGGCTCGCCAGCAGCTTTTTAATATCTGCATGAATGAGCCCGTGCACTATCGCAAGGTGGCCGACTACCTGAAGGAAAGCCGAGGACTGCCCTCCGTGGACGTGCCAACGCCCCACCACAGCACTTGGCTGGACAACTCGAAAGCCAAGTTCCTTCTCGACTGGAGGCCAAAAATTGATTTGAAACTACTCATAGACAAAGCTTGGAACTATCAACGTTCTCCCGAAGATGCCCGTAAGATCTGGTATCCAGGTTGAGCCGCCCTTCTTGCTCCGTCGCTCACCATCAACCCAAACTACAATGAAGAAACTACTCGCGATAGCCGCGTTTATCCTTCCCATCACAATGACCGACGCCAAAACCAAGGCCGATATAGATCCCGAAAACACCTTGCTCATCGATTTGGATGACGGACAAGTCGTCATCGAGATGTACCCCGACACCGCGCCCAAACATGTGGCCCGGATAAAAGAACTCGCAAAGGCGGGAAAGTACGACGGCGTCGCCTTCCATAGGGTGATAGACGGTTTTATGGCCCAGACGGGTGACGTACAGTTCGGCAACATAAAAAAATTCAACGAAGGACGCGTAGGTACAGGGGGTTCCGACAAACCCGACATCCCCGCAGAATTCAACAAGCGCAAACATGGCAAAGGCGCCTGCTCGATGGCTAGATCCAGTAATCCGGACAGCGCAAATAGCCAATTTTTCATCTGTTTGGACAATGCCAACTTTCTGGATGGACAATATACGGTTTGGGGGCAGGTCGTTGAAGGCATGAAATTTGTCGATAAGATTAAGCGAGGCGCCCCAGGCAGCGGTTCAGTAAGCAATCCAGACCATATGAAAAAAGTTAGTCTGGCGACTGCTTCAAAACCTTCCAAAGACTCTTCTTCGGGCGAGAAAAAATCCTCGAAAAAGACTAAGGGGAAAACGAAGAGAAAGAAAAGGTCGGCAAAGTAAATCGCTTTTACTGAATTCATTACTGATCGGGATTCAATACTCCAAATGTAATCTCACATCATCGAATTTGAATGAGTCGAAGGCCCAGTTAAGAAAAAAGTCGTCCTTGGGAAGATCTGCTTGACCTCCTAAATCCCGAACGAAACACTTTAGGAGACTTCCAATTCATGAATGCTCGGATAACCACAGTTTGCTTAATCCTCCTAACTGCTGCCGTGATCACGGAAGCTTGTCAGGTGCCCGTATTTCGTTACGCGTTGGAGAGATGGCAACCCGATCATTACCAATTGGTTATTGTTCATGACGGCAACCTAACCGGCGAAGAGCAATCCAATGTCACTTATTTGGAGGAAAACCTAGTCGGACCGAACGGCCCGATGATAAATCTTCGTTTCGAAGCCCTCGATCTGGCCAAGGAGGAAAAACAGTTTGCACGCTGGAAAAAACTTCACAGCGACCAAAACGCTTCGGTCTCCATTCACCTTTTCTTCCCATTCGAAGCCTTCGAACAGAACGCTAATCCCATTTGGAACGGGAACTTCACAAGGAATAATATCAACCAGATTCTGGACTCTCCGACCCGGCGAGAACTGGTAAAACGAATTCTCGCCGGCGATTCGGCGGTCTGGCTTTTCCTCGAAACCGGAAATCAGAAAGAGGACGACAAACTCTTCAATACACTCGAAAAATACGCCAAGATTGCCGAAAAGGAGATTTCGGTTCCTGAAGGCGTTATTCAGCAAAGTGCTCTCGACGACCCAAACCTTCTTCTCAGCCCCGGAGACGAAGAAAACATTCTCGAGTCCTCCGTTCCTCTCAAGATCGCCTTTTCAATCTTGCGCCTCTCTCGCAAGGATCCTCAAGAAGTCATATTGAGGTCCATGCTTTTGCGCTTGGAGGACGACCTGCTCGATAAAGAAATGGAGAATAAACCGATGCTTTTCCCGGCATTTGGCAAAGGTCGCGTCCTTCCCCCACTTATTGGTGCCGGAATAAGCGAGGAAAACGCACTGGACGACTGCGGGTATCTTTGCGGCGCATGCTCTTGCCAAGTTAAGAATCAAAATCCGGGCATGGACATACTGGTAAAAGCCGATTGGTGGACTGCCCTTGAAGGAAGTTCCGTAATCGCAGAGAAGGAACTGCCGCCGCTGACGGGAGTCGAAGATCTCATTGCAGTCAACGAACCCGCAAAAGATAATACCGAAGAAAACAGTGGTGAACTCGAGGCGAACGCATCTTCTTCGGAGGTCGTCGAGCGAGAGACGGCGACGGATGAACCTCCCATTTCGAACGGCCTCATCGTTGCCGTGGTATTGGTCTCGGGCATCTTGCTGGTTGGCACTTTTGTACTGAACAAAAATCGCGATCAGTGAACCTTCGGCGACTTATCGGGCGGGAAATTTTGCACCGCAAGCTAAGCTTCGGACTCGCCGTGGCAACGATAGCAACGAGCGTCGCAGGACTTGTCGCAGTGGTTGCTTTACTTGGTGCGTACGACTTGCGAACTTCGAAAATGCTAACGAGGATGAACGAAGAATCCTCCGACATGGAAGCAAAGTTCGCGAAAGAGATGAAAGCCTACGAGGACGATGTCCGCAAAACGATGAAGGGACTGGGTTTCAACATCTTCATCTTTCCCGAAGGACAGGAGCTAAGCGAAGTTTACGCAGAAGGGTTCGCTTCAAAGACAATGCCCGAGTCCTATGCCGGCACCTTGGCTGAAAGCAAAATCGTAACCGTCAATCACCTCCTGCCGAGCCTTACCCGCAAGCTGAAGTGGCCCGAGCGGGAACGTACCGTCATCCTCATCGGCATTCGCGGCGAAGTTCCAATCGCGCACCGTGACCCAAAGAAACCACTCATTGACCCCGTACAGAAAGGGCAAATCGTACTCGGTCACGAACTCCACCGATCGCTTGACCTGAAGGAAGGGAACGCCACCGTATTCATGGGCCGCGAATTCATCGTCGAGAAATGTCACGCAGAACGCGGAACGAAGGACGACATCACCATTTGGATGCACCTCGGCGAATGCCAAGAACTTCTTAAAGAAGAAGGACGCATCAATGCTATCAAGGCATTGGAATGCAATTGCGCCACAATTGATCGCCTCGGAGAAATTCGCCGCGAAATTGCGGGCATACTTCCCGGGACGAAAGTCATCGAGACCGAAAGCAAGGCATTGGCTCGGGCCGAGGCCCGAAACAAGGCAAAGAAACATAGTCAACGCGCCATCGCATCTAAAAAGGCCGAGGCGATCAAACTCCAAGCTGACCGCGACCAGCTAAGATTCGAGGATAAGCAAAAGTACACGGCTCTTCTCACTGTCGTGATTCTTGGTTCTATGGCTTGGGTTTCCTTTCTCGCCTTTGCCAACTCTCGAGATCGTCAAGCTGAAATCGGCATCCTCCGAGCCATGGGAATTTCCACGGGTTCCATCTTGGGCGCGTTGATGGGGCGAGCGTTTCTCGTTGGATTGTTTGGAGCCGGCTTGACACTGCTTTTCGCTTTTCTCCTAGCCGACATCTTAAAGGATTCGCTTCATGGGTTCGACCTAAGGTCTCTTCGGGGAGATATTCCTCTAATCCTTTTATCCGTACCCGTCCTCTCCTGCGCGGCATCATGGTTGCCCGCCCTGCAAGCCGCTAACCGAGATCCAGCAACCATCCTTCGCAATGAGTGACTTTACTCTAAGAGCGACAAATGTGCACAAGACGTTTGCGGGACCAAAAGGCTCGTCCGTAGCAGCAGTGAACGACATGAGCCTAGAGATCGCGTCGGGCGAATTCGTAGCTCTGGGTGGACCCAGTGGTTGCGGGAAATCGACCATCCTTTTGATCGCGGGAGGATTGTTGAGACCCGATCAAGGGGAAGTGGAAATCATGGGCACTCGGCCCTACGAAGTAGACAGCGCAAGGAGAGCAAGCATCCGGGCGAAACACATCGGCTTCGTCTTTCAACAATTTCATCTCGTCCCCTACCTTGACGCATTGGACAACGTACTCGCCCCCACCCTAGCTCGAGCCCTTCCCGGTGCAGAAGACAAGGCGAAGGCTTTGCTTGAAAAGTTTGGCCTAACCGAGCGCCGACACCATGTGCCGTCCGCCTTAAGCGTGGGCGAACAGCAGCGAGTAGCACTCGCCAGAGCGTTGCTTCTCGAACCCCAACTTTTGTTGGCCGACGAACCGACCGGCAATCTCGATCCCGAAAATGCCGATTCGATTCTTGATCACCTTGCCACTTTCGCCGAAGAGGGAGGCACTGTACTCATGGTCACGCACGACGACCGCGCGGCGGGACAGGCGTCCCGGTCCATTAGGATGGAGAAAGGAAGTTTCGCCGAAAGCGTGTCATGAAAATCACACTTCGCTACACTTCGCAACTTGCTACTGCTGCAGGAACCTCCGAGGAAGACATCGAGGTCGCCGATGGAATTGGGCTTGTGGAGCTACTTGGAAATATTTCTAGAGAACATGGTCCCGAATTTTCGAAATTCGTTGTGAATGACGACGGAACTCCAGTACCGACCTTGGTCGTAGCCGTAAATGACACCCAAGTCGACCTTAGGGACGGTCTTTCGCTAGAAGACGAATCGGAGGTGATTTTGATCACCCCGATGTCAGGTGGGTGATGCCAAGAGTTAGAGTGCCGGGCCCGTAATCTTGTCACAGGTCATGTGGTAAAGGCCGACGAAAAACTCCTCGTCCCATTTTTCCTCCACGGCCATAGTGCCGGTCACTCGAATAATCCTGTCCATCATGATTTCAACTCCCTTGGGTGCCGTCACCACAACCCAACCGTTGGCCTCGGGAGCTTTGCCAAAACAGCAACTCATTTGGTCAGGGAGCAGCAAGAACTCGGTGACTTTATTGTCTTCGTTTACTACTGTAGGGATCATAAATCCCTCAACGGCAGCAGGCAGTCCATCCATTTGACGGACCGTGACGGGTAAGCGACGAGCAAAGGCAGCAAGGTCAAATTTCATGCCGTCCTTTTCCCAGTCTACCTCGTAGGCGAACTTCGACATACTGGCAAAACTTAGAGGAGCGTAACCGCTTCCCTTAGGCAAGGGGGGCAGGTTGGAAACCACTGGTTCCGGAACATTAGAAGCATTAGAGTCCGAACCAGGAGGGAAAGGCAGTTCTACAATTTCCTTTTCCTTGGGGGCAACAAAAGGGTCGTCGGGCGTTCCGGCACTCGCAATTTCGCCTTCTACGACTGATACCTCTTCACTTTCATCGAGAAGTAGAGGCTTCGTGCTTGAGGAATTATCTTTTGGGACAAGCAAACCATCAGTTTCCGCAATAGTTGAATTTCCCTGATCATCCTGAATCGGTTCGCCGACAATAGGATCCCCCTTTAGTGGCGGGCCTGATGCATGATTTACACCACCGTCATCGCCGCAACCACTGATCAGGAAGAACCAACAGGTTATGAAAACTGTAGGAGTGAATAAGGGCTTCATTTTAAAATTCCAGTTACTCTTATTATAAGGCAACGGGATCAAGCGTTTCGCAAGTCATATGATACAGGCCCTTGAAGAAACCGTCTGCAGGTCTCCATCTTTCCTTGACCGTAAATTCGCCGGTGACGCGCAAGAGTTTGTCTAATTCTGGCTTTTCGCCTTTCGGCGGGGTCCTCACGAGGATCCAACCGTTTTGCTTTGGGGTCTTTCCTTCGCAACATGCCTTGGTGTCGGGGAGCAAAAGGAACTCGGTAGTCTTGGAATCATTTTCGATAAGGGTCACGGGAATCATATAGCCTTCTACCGAGACCCGACGACCATGCAGGCTGCGGGCAGCAGGAGGTACGCGGCGCGCAAAGGCGGCTTGGTCGGGACTCCTGCCATCGGTTTTCCAATTCACATTATACCGAAAACCCGTAAGGACTCCGAAATTAACTTTTGGGAAGGATGGTCGGGCAATTTCGGGAAGGTAATCCTGTGGGGACGATGGAGAGGCATTCTTCCCTTCATCCATCAATCCGTCCTCGGCACCGCAAGCAGCCAAGAAAAAGGCAAGTGTGGAGATCGAAAACAGTCTCCAATGGAATGCTTTACTATAAGTCTTCACGGAAAATCAAAGTGGTGCGCAAAGTAGAAGAGTTAATCGAACTTGAGGATTTATTGCAAGCATCGGGCGGCGCAAAGCATCTACCACTTAGAACAATATAACCTTAAAGGACTTTCGCTACCATCACTTATTCAAGACTGCTGGACGAGGTTCTTGGCTACATCGGACCGGTAAGCTTGGAGAGCAGGCAACAAACCGCTTAACAACCCCACAGCAAGCATACCGATTGGAACATAAAGGAAGCTCGGATCATAGGTGAAAGGCTCAAGAAGCACACCCGTTTGCTCGCGTACCACGGAAGCCGCGAGAAAGCCGATACCCAAATAGGCGAAGGCGGCGCCCACTATCCCCAGCAGAGTAATCAGTCCAGCTTGGGCGAGAACGACCGACGTGACCGTAGCACGACGAGCGCCGAGACTACGCAAGATGGCGATCTCTCGCCGGCGCTCGTTCATGGCGTTTCGCAAAATAGCGAGAATGACGCAGGCCGCCACAAAGGCGACAAGATAGGCTATAATCTCAAGCACACGCTGAAACCAAACGAAGCGCTCGAAGAAACTAGCAAGGGTGCCCGCAACAGGCCAAGCGAGTGTGGCTACATTGCCTTGCTTGTTGTACTTCATGTCCAGCATGAAGCCAGCAGCACCCTTGAGGTTAAGAAGAACGGCACTGACGTCGGTAGCGGTCTCTGGGTTATGCCCATCCATAAGCTGGATACCCTTGATCGGAATCCATATAACCTTGTCGCCAGGGGTACCCGTAGCCTCAAGTATGCCGACAACGACATAGAGATCCTTGTGCTTCGCCTCTTCCTTGAAGGTGAGACCGTGATAGGGATGAAAGTTATCGCCCACCTTCAAGCCAAGCTTACGAGCGACAAAGTCTCCGACCAGAGCCTCTTTCGCATTGTCGGTGAAAAGTCGACCGCCGGATTGTACAATGTATTTCCGATCTTCTCGCCATTCGTGCTTTTCAAACATCTCGGCAAGCGTTCCGACAAGACGAAAGCCATGATAGTTGTCGCCCACGGCGATTGGATAGGCTTCGCTTACGCCTGGAGTATCACGAATGAGTTCATACTGTTCCCATGAAAGATTACCGGGCGAGGCCTCGAGATGAAAAAGGCCGTTGAGTACGAGTTGCAGCTTGGAACCTCTTGCCCCAAGGACGGCATCGTAGCCTCCCGAGGAACGAGAAAACGCGTTTTTAGCTTCCTCCTTGATTTTCCAAGTTCCAAGAAACAGGCCTCCCGCCAAGGCAATCGCAAGCGATGCCACTGCAGTGGAAAAGGCATATTGCCGCAACCCGCGGGTCGCGAGGAAGAGGATTACCCATGGACCGGAGCGCAACATCGGTTCAATCGTTCATCGCCTCGGCGAAGGCTCGGTTGAGGTTACTCCAATCAAGATTTTCGTCAAAACCGCCAATCACGTTCTCATCGTGACTCACGAGGAGGAGAGCCGAGCCGGCATCGCAGCAAAGTTCTCGGAGGAGAGCGAGGGCCTTGTGGGCATTGCCAGGATCGAGGTTGCCCGTTGGCTCGTCGGCCAATACTAGTTTGGGACGATTAGCCAAGGCCCGAGCGAGGGCCACGCGCTGCTGCTGCCCAATAGAAAGCTGACGGGGATAATGAGCCAAACGGTGAGAAAGGCCTACCCTATCAAGCAACTCCTTGGCTCGAGTCTCGTTCACCTTCCCGGCAAAGGACATGGCGAGCATGATGTTTTCGAGACAGGTAAAACCCTGAAGAAGGTTGAAAGACTGGAAGACGTAACCGATTGCAGAGGCCCGAAGGTGATCGCGGGCGGCCTCGTTCAATTTGGACACTTCGGTCCCGTCCAGAATGACGGATCCCTCGTCTGGTCGAAGTATGCCCGCCAAAAGATGAAGAAACGTTGTTTTCCCCGAACCACTTTCGCCACGCATGCCGAAGAGGTCTCCTTCCGACAGGGAAAAATTTTCTACATCCACTACGAGAGACTTCCCGCCGTCAGGCGAAACAAAGCTCTTGCGTAAGTGACTGACTTCCAGAAAGGGCATAATTTTATCTAACATCGCAACGATACAGGCCCATCGTGGCAAGCCGGATGAAACAAAATATAAGATTTATCGCTTATATGGTCCTCCAGAAGACGGATTAGTTACAGGCTGCTACCACAATACTCACTCTACATGGCTTGACCATTCAGATAAGTAGACTTTTGTATATGAGCATGCAAAAGGTTTTATTCGTATGCATTCACAACAGTGCTCGTTCACAAATGGCGGAAGCTTTCCTCAATCAATTCGGCAAGGGAAGATTCGAAGCCGAAAGCGCAGGCATCGAGCCAGGCAAGTTGAACCCCATCGTGATCGAAGCCATGCAAGAAGTGGGTTTGGATATTTCGAAGAACACTTGCGACTCCGTCGAACATTTCATTCCCCAGGCCCAAGAGTTCGCCTATGTAATAACCGTCTGCGACGAGACATCCGCGGAAAGATGCCCGACCTTCCCGGGGGCAGTCAAGCGATTGCATTGGGGATTCCCTGATCCGTCCACCTTGCAAGTCGCGGAGGAAGAAAAATTGAAGCGTACCCGCGAAATCCGCGATCTCATCAGAGACAGAGTCAAGCAGTGGGTACCCTCGACCGCATAAGGCTTTGCCAAACGGAAACCGGCGGAAGAGTCAGACCACGTGGTTGAGGGCTTGAACGACGTTTAGGGCGTCGTTGCCAATCCTCTCCATCTCGTTAAGGATGTCCACGTAGATCATCTCCGCCTTCACGTTCACCGATTCCTTCATGCGCTTGACGGCACCCTTGCGAAGCATCTTCCTGGAAGCGTCGATACGCTGCTCGATTTGCTCAGCCTCGGCCATGTCAGGAAGAATGCTCTTGTCCTTCAAGTGGGTCTGGTAAAGCTCCATGAAGTCGAGAATCTGTTCCGAGAAAATCTTTATTTCCTTCTTTGTTTCCTCGGGCAGAATACGCTGCTTACGGTATTTCCGATGGGCCAATTGGACCAAGCGGTGGCAACAGTCACCGATGTCCTCCAGTTCAGCAGTCACCCTCAGCAGGGAAGTAACGTGCAATGCGCTTTCCCCGGCAAGACTCTCGGTCGTGCAGTAAATGAGCGTTTGAGTAATCTCGAAAGCGAGTTCGTCGCACTTGTCCTCCAATTCGATAAGCTCCTTGATAAACGGACCCTTGTCTTCCTCAGGGTGTTCGAATATGTCGACGAACCCTTCGAACATGTAACGGGTCACGGCGGCAAGCCGATTGACCTCCGCCTCGACCAAGGCAAGGTTCAGCTCGCCTGTCTTGGGTAGCAGGCCCGAACCCTCATAGTGAATCGAGGCGAGACTTCCCGGGACAGGCTCCTTCCCATTCGATGTTCGAGGATTCACCAATTTCTCGGCCAACCTCCCCAAATGCGGAGAGAACCCGATCAGGAGACCGATATTGCAGAGATTAAAGAGGGTATGAAACAAAGATAAGTGGAACGGGATGTTCAAATCCACAATCGCCTTCTTAATGTTTTCGTCGCCCATGCCCTCGGCTTCCAAGGATTGCACTTTGCGAAAAACCGCTATCTCTTGAGCCGTAACATCTTTTTGGTGAATGGAACCCGGCATGACCCCGTCCACCATGGCGATGAACGGGTAAAACAAGAGCAACATCCAGCAAACTCCCGCCACATTGAAAAGAAAGTGGGCACGAGCCGCGCGCTTGGCGTTCAAGTTGGCTCCCAAAGAGGCCAGCCATGCAGTAACGGTGGTACCTATGTTTTCCCCCATCACAATAGCGGCAGCGATCTCGAAATTGATCCAACCGTTAATGGCCACGATGATCGTGATACCCATTGCGGCAGACGAAGATTGAACAAGAAGCGTCAAGACGACGCCTAGCCCGAGAAAGATCAGAACGGAGCCGAACCCGAAACTGTTCAATTGCTCGATCAAGGTCTGTATGTCCTGAACGAGGAGCTTGTCGGCCTGTTCGGTACTCTTGAGCAGGGTTTTGACATCGGGAACAGCATCCTTCAGTTCGCTAAGGCCAAAGAAAAGCAAACCGAAACCAACTAGCACCTCGCCCAAGTTTTTTATCCTCGGCTTGCTCACGAAAATCATGGGCAGGCCCACTCCAATTATGGGCAAGGCGATCTTGGACAGACTGAATTTGCCCACGGTCGCAATGATCCAACCCGTGCACGTGGTACCAAGATTCGCTCCCATTATAATCCCGATTGACTCCGTCAAGGTGAGCAACTGAGCATTCACGAAACTCACCACCATCACGGTCGTTGCCGATGAAGATTGCACAAGACAGGTGACCGTCACCCCCGTCATGAGCCCGAAGAAACGATTCTGGGTCATCGTCGCCATAATCCTGCGCATGCCCTCTCCCGCTACTTTTTGGATGCCTTCGCTCATCACCCTCATGCCGAAGAGGAAGATGCCCAACCCCCCCAACACGTAAAGGAAGCCCACAAAGAAATCCCAAAAGTCAATATGTTCCATTTTTTAGATCAGGTTTAGATGTTTCGGTAAAATGAGGCTTCATTTACCAACTGATACGGATTCCAGAGGTAAACCCCCAGCCATCGTACTTGTCGCCAGCCGAAGTGGTCTCCATTTCAGTGTATTGGATTCCATTTTGCCACTTCAACTTATGCCCATAAAAGAAGTGATTCAGACCGAGAAAGCTCTCACTGGTTTCGTTGCCCTTGCCACTAAACAAATCCTTCTCGTATTTGGTTAGCTTGATACCGTCTCCGCCGGAGCTTTTTAAGTAAGTGTAGCTAAAAACCGCTTGGGTCTTGTCCGTAATATCGTAGAAGGGCATGAACTGCAGACCAAATAGATCGCTTTGGGAGCCATATCCATCGGAAAAGCTTAGGTCTGCCCAGAGGTGCAAATTATCCTTCTCGAACTTGGTTACCAATGAAGTTATATTCTTGTGGTCAGGTTGATCGGCTGGATTAGAAGCATCTTCTTGTTGCTTGACGTAATCCAAGCGAACCAAGGCGTTATCCAATTCTAAATTTTCCTTAAAGTTGTATCCCAAGGAAAAAAGACCAAAGCAACCGTAGTCAAAAGCCTCGTCGAACTCCGGTCCAAGATCGCTCGAATAGATTCCGGTGAAATACTCCCAACTGCCTTTTTTGCCTGAGATGGTAAACCCGGAATAGTATTCGTTGGAAAACCAGATGTTGCTTGCAACCTTACCTCTTTCGAGAGTGTAAAGCTTTTTGGATGACGTCGAACCATGTAAAGTAAACGGCGCCGATTGCTTTCCCACCTTGATCCTCACCCCGCCTGCCGTGGTCCATGAAAGGTAGGTATCCGTAAGTTTCTTGTAGAGAGGCGAAGGATCATTGAGGTTCATGTCGGCCTCCGAATGGAGGGTCAGCCTATTAAAAAAAGAGGCTTTGAAGCCAACTCGAAAACGTCGCCAATCGTAGTCGCTTTCGGATGTTCCTCCAGCGTCATCATCAAAGCTATGATAGTCTCCTTGCAGACGACCCGTGAATGCAAGCTTCTGAAAAACGTCGTTCTCCTCATTCTCATACCATACCACTTTGCTCCAAATTTTGTCGTAGGCGGACTTCTTGGCGTCCTGTCCACTTGCGGATGCAAAACAAGTGATCGATAGCAGAATGGCTATGGTTTTTGCGTTCATCTTACTGTTATCGGACTATGATTGGCTTAAAGTCTCCATTTATTATAGCAGATTCAAATTACGATCTTGCGAAGAAAACGTTACAATTACGTTACAAATGCAAGAGATGCTTCACTCCCAATTTCCCGACTGAGGGAAGATATGTGGGAAATTCAGAAGTCGCAGGGCAGGCTGAAGGAGAAGGTCGTTCCTTCACCGAGCTTACTCCGAACGGATACCGTGCCGCCATGCAATTCCACGATATGCTTCACGATGCTTAAACCCAAGCCCGTGCCGCCACTCTCCCTGGAACGTCCCTTGTCGACACGATAGAATCGCTCGAAAAGATGGGGCACGTCCTTCTCGGGAATACCGCAGCCATCGTCTTGCACTTCACAACGGATCACTTTGGGGTCTTCATCAAAAATAGTTCGAATAGTTATAACGGAGGAATCACGGGCATAGCGAAGGGCATTGCTCAAAAGGTTCTCGACGACACACTCTACCTTCAAGGGATCGAAGGACATCGGCTTCCGTTCCTCGGCAAGCTCCAATCGTATTCTTTGGGTATTCGGGTCTAGTCGCTCGCCCAACCTGTCTGCAACAGTACGGACAACAGTCGAAAGACTGCTGGGTTCGGGTCTCAATGCATGAGAAGGAGACTCCAGTTCCGCCAAATGGAGGAGATCCCCGACCAAGGAGCAAAGACGATCCGAATTTTTTCGAATCTTCCCTATGAATTCTCGCCGTTTCTTGCCTGAAAGTTCATCGTAGCTGTCGTCCAGAGTTTCCGCGAATCCTTTCACGATGGCTACCGGGGTACGCAACTCATGGGATACGTTAGCCACAAAATCCCTGCGGGAATTATCGTGAGGATTCAGTTCCTCGTTGCCAATATCAACTAAAGTTTGCTCTTCAGGTTTTCCGTCCATGGATCTCCCGCGGCGCCAAAGCACCGAACAGGCCAAAACAAAACTGAGAAGGACGGCCGCCAAGATCCATGGTTCCATATACATGGCAATCTACTTTGCTTTTTCCGCCAAACGATAACCAACCCCACGCACCGTCTCGATCTCCAAGTCGGCCGTCTCCATCTTTTTCCGCAGTCGGCGAATATGAACGTCTACGGTGCGAGTCTCGACTTCGGCATCGAACTTCCAAACGCTCAAAAGGAGGTTCTCGCGGGTTTGCACCCTACCCTTTCGCTTAAGGAAAAACTGAAGCAACTTGAACTCGGTCACAGTAAAGGGAATCTCCACACCGCCAATGCTAACGGAATGGTCTTCCTCGTCGATGGCGACGTTGCCCATAACGATTCGCCCTGAAGGAGCTCGGTTTTGCTCACTGCTTCGTTTCAAAATGGAACGGATGCGCAGAATCAGTTCCTTTGTTTCGAATGGCTTGCACATGTAATCGTCGGCACCGCTTTCAAGCCCCTTGATGCGGTCTTCCACCCCCGCTCGAGCCGTGAGCATGACCACGGGAACCTCAGTCAACTGATGATCGGATCGGAACATTCGTAGCAGTTGATAGCCATCCAAGTCGGGCATCATGACGTCCAGTACGATTAAATCGGGCCCATAGTCACGTGCCACGCTTAGAGCCACGAAAGGATCGTTCACGGTCTCCACCTTGAATCCCTCACGCTTCAATTGGAATTGCAGAAGGTCGGTAAGATCTTCCTCATCGTCGACAACGAATATGCGTTTTTTCGAATTCATATAATCAAGTAAACGATTCCTCGCGAGTAAGCCGAATTTCGGCAAGATAGGATTGCAGGACAACTGAGGGAAAGAAACAAGTCCAGACAATCCGATAGCAATACAGACTTGCAGAGCTTGACCAAACCTCACCCTTTCGAAAGGCTCTATCAGAATGAAGACGAGCGCAATTAGAGCCATTCGCTTCTTGGTAGTCGCCGCGTTGCTCGTATTGGTCACCCGAAAGAGTCCCGCCGAAAAGGCATTGCGAGCCAAGTATCGCGAATGGGTAGAGGAAGGGGATAGGATTCACGTTCGCTCATGGTACGCAGAGGCGGAAGCAGCCCTCACGGAAGAATGGAGCCTTGATGTCGTGGGCGTTGTGGATACATGGTCGGGGGCCACTCCGGTAGGCTGGCCGCCAACCGACCCCGAGTGGCTTTCCGACCCGATCGAAGAAACGAGACGGGCTGGGTTGATCACCCTTTCGAGAGAAGCAGGAATATACGACTTTTCCATCGAGTTCGGACTCAGCCATGAACCCGATTACCTTTCGCGTAGTTATGCCGTTCGACTGGCTCGTCAATATGCGGAAGAAACTCTCACTCTAAGCGCCGGGCTTTCCTACCTCGACGACACCGTGGACCCGCAAATGATAGGGAAAACTAAGCGAATCCCCGAGATCATCTTGGGTGCCCATCGTGTCCTCGACCCCAAGACTACGTTGGCGATGAACCTTTCGTATTCGGGACCGTCGGGATATTTGAGCGATCCGTACAAGAACGTTCCTGGTTACAACAAGTGGAACGACATGATATTAAGACCTGAAAAACGTCCCGACACCCGCAATGTATACGTCCTCTTCGTCGAGGGAACTCGATACGTTGAATCCTTGCGTTCCAGCCTGCAAGGCAGTTACCGATTCTTTGCCGACGATTCCGGACTTCGAGGCAACACCTTGGAAATACAATGGTTCCAACGCTTTGGCGAAAATCTGGTAATCCGACCCTTGCTGAGATACTACAATCAGTCGGCGGCAGATTATTACGTCACGATCCTAGACAGATCCAAAATGAATTTAGAAGCTCCTACGGGGTTGGCACCCCATTATTCGGCAGACTATCGGATTTCCAAAATGGAGAGTCTCGCCTATGGACTGAAACTGACGATGTTCAAAGGTGACAACATTAACTTAGACTTGGCTTACGAGAGGTACGACATGGAGGGCCGTGACGGAGTAACCTCACCTCTGATGTATCCAGACGCCGATATATATACTGTTGGCCTGCAATGGGAGTTCTGAGGATGCACGCTCCATCCAAAATTTCTCCTAAAATCTTGGCTGACGGTCTCTTTCGTCTGCAGTTTCCTGCCATGGGCACCCGTTGCGAAATACTCTATGCTGCGAATTCGATGGGAGCTGCCGATATCTTTCGCAAAAACGCACTCGATTGGGTGCACCGTTTTGAGACCCGTTATTCGCGATTCAGGGACGACAGCCTAATAAGCCGAATTAATGATGCAGCTGGTCGGAGCCCCGTTCAAATAGATGCAACGGACATTCACCTGTTCGACATGTGCGATACCCTTCATTTTTTGACGGAAGGGCTCTTTGATCCCACTACCCTTCCGCTTTCCCGCCTTTGGGATTTCAAAGCAAAGAATCCACAGGTTCCCTCCGAATCCGTAATAAGCGAGGCGCTATCAAAAATCGGATGGAAGAAAGTTCATCGAGAGAATCACTCCATCTTCCTGCCGGAAACAGGGATGGGACTAGATTTCGGAGGCTTTGGCAAAGAATATGCCGTTGACCGAGTAACTGAGTTGGCCCGTGAGCACGGACTGGAGGATTTTCTCATCGACTTTGGAGGCGATGTTTTTGCTGCAGGATCTCCCCCCGACGCGTCTGCATGGCGAGTCGGTCTTGAAGATCCCAGAAAGCAAGGCCAAGCAAAACGGATTTTTTCGGTTTCTGGCATGGCTGTAGCGACATCGGGGAACTATCGAAGGTTTTTCGAACAGAACGGCAAAAGGTACGGACACTTGATCGATCATCGCACGGGTTTCCCGACGAGCAACAACTGTCTGTCGGCAACGGTCATCTCACGCTCCTGCCTGGAAGCGGGTGTTCTATCGACCTGCGCCTTGCTGGATGGAACTGATCGAGGGCTTGCCAGAATCGATAGGTTTTTTGGAGCGGAAGGTTGCGTACAAAACCAAAACGGCGTTGAATGGACAAAAGGCATTTATGAATACCTGCACGACACAAGAAATTAAGAAATCTTGGCGGCTTTCGCTATTCGTCTTAATGGCCATTACCTTTGGCGGTTGCTCGCCCAAGCCCACTGTGAACGTCTTGCAAAGGGGATACCTCGCCGACTACATCATGCGCCCGGATCGAGACAAGTTAGCGGTTAAGATGAATGATCACGCCTTCTACAGCCGGGAAGCATCCCGAGGAGGTCGCGGAGCAGGTGGTGGTGGCTGCGGATGCAACTAGAGATGAAAAGTAGGGCACAAATCCTGTGCATGACATTGGCCATGCTTCTTCAACGCTTGCCGATCTTGCCATTCGGGAAACACCTTTCGACCTTTTTCGCTCCAATTGCCGCACATGTTAAAACACTTCGGGCTCTCTTGCCCGCAGCGGCGATCACAACTCTGCCACACGCGCTAACGGGAGCCACTACATATGTAAAAGCAGTTGACGGGAACCCTGCCACAGGTACGGAAGGCGATGCATATACATTTCGCTTTTACACTCTTCGATACGAAGCACAGAGCTATTTGGTGTCAGGTTTGCCTAATGGATTAACTTTCAATAGTGACAAAAACAGTCCGACCATTTCCGGAACCCTACCTTCGGCCGGTGAATATCAAATTCAAATCACAGGGTACCGTTGGGCAAATCGCCAAGGGCCGTCGACTTCGGCCTACACATTGGTGCTGCAAATTGAAGAAGCTAAAGCCGCGTCCCCGTGGTCCGACCTCACAACGAACACCTTCTCTGCGGGATTTAAAAGTTCCCAGTGGTTCGGAGACTTTTATGATAATGGAGATGGGTGGACTTATCATCTCAAGCACGGATGGCTATTCGTTTCGGGTACCGACGAATCGGCTCTATGGATGTGGGACGGGCAACTTGGTTGGCTTTACACAGGCAACTCATTTTACCCATTTTTCTACCGTCACTCCACATCGGAATGGCTTTACTACAAGGAAAGAGAAAATGCGCGGCAGTTTTGGAACTACGAAAAAGGAACTTGGACAACTTTTGAAAAAAATTAGGGTCCAAGGACAAAATTCAAATTTCCTTACCTTTTGCCTTACCCCCCTTCTTTACAGGAATTAGACTGCCTCCATGCTGACTGAAGAAGATCGTGCCATTTACGAATGGCAACTGGATGTGCCCGGGTTCGGCGAAGAAGGCCAAGAGAAGCTCCGAAACACAACTGCCCTCGTATCTCGAGTCGGGGGCCTTGGAGGCCCCATCGCCTTCGCCTTAGCAGCAGCCGGCATCGGCAAACTCATCTTGGCCCACGCCGGCAACCTGCGAAAGGATGACCTAAATCGACAAATCCTCATGCAATGGGAAGGGCTGGGGAAACCACGCGTAGAAAGCGCCGCCAAAACTCTTGCCGCCTTTAATCCAAAAGTGGAGGTGGAGATTCATAACGAAAATTTCAGTGAAACCAATGCGGCGGCGCTTGTAAGTAGAGCCAACATCGTCTTCTCCAGCGCACCGCTTTTCGAAGAGCGATTACTGATGAACCGGGAGTGCGTACGACAAAATAAAACTATGGTAGATTGCGCAATGTACAGCCTCGAAGGGCACGTCATGCCCATCGTGCCGGGCGAAACTCCTTGCCTAGCCTGCCTGTTCCCTGAAACGCCACCGCACTGGAAGCGTCGCTTTCCTGTATTTGGAGCAGTTTCCGCTCTCGTCGCAAACATCGGAGTGATGGAGGGCCTAAAGCTGATCGCGGGCTTTGGGTCAACCAGCCAAGGAAAGATGATGCTTATCGATGCCAACCGGTTCAATATACGAAAAATCGATATGACACGCAGGGTCGACTGCCTCGTGTGCAGTTAGGAAATCCACCCTTTTTCAATTGATGGACAACCTATCAATCCCTTAGATTAAGGAGCTTGTGAATCCTTTTAATCCAAACAAAGACAAGCGTTGGCGAACGCCATGGTATGGCGGGGTCACTTTGTCGCTCGTATCAATTTTCGTTCTAGCCTCGATGATCGCGGTATGGAGCAGGTTTCCCGAAGTGGAAACCTCGCCAGAAGACTTGATCGTCTATTGCGCGGCAGGAATACGGAAGCCCGTGGAAGCAGCAGCTATCGCTTTTCAGAAAGAATTCGGAGTAAAGATAACACTGGACTACGATTCAAGTGGTGCGCTTGAGGGCAAATTGCAACTGGACCGAGACAGCAACAAATCCCGCGCTGACCTTTATATCCCAGCCGATCTATCTTTCGCCGACCGAGCTCGAGAAAAAGGGCTCACTGACGAATCAATTCAGTTGGCCTCGTTCAATCTCGTTCTCGCCTCATCCCCAAAAGCAAATTTAGCCTTTTCATCATTGGATGAATTCCTCGGACTGGAAGTGCCCTTTGTTCTTTGCAATGAAGCTGCCGGTGTAGGAAAAACAACCAAGGCAACTCTTGAAAACCTCGGCAAATGGGAAATGTTCGACGCAGCAAAAAAAACCGCTTCACCACGCGTGACCGATGCGGCGGCGGCGGTCGTCGCCTCAGATATCGTGCAAGCCGGCTTCCTTTGGAATACCACCGCAAAACAATTCGGCCTCAAGATACACGACCTTCCCGAATTGGCCAACGTTACCTCCCGCATAACAGCAAATGTTTCATCTTCTTCGCAAAAAGCCAGACAAGCTCTTTTTTTCGCTCGATACCTCGCTGCGCCATCGAAGGGTCAAGTGCACTTCGCAAAACATCACTTCATGGGAGTCGCAGGAGACAAGTGGGTAGAGAAGCCCGAACTAATCATTTATTGCGGCGGAGTTAATCGCGAAGCAGTTACCCAAACCTTAAGAGACTTTGAGAAGAGAGAAGGCTGTGCGATCATCGAGCAATTTGCTGGCTGTGGCTCACTCGTCGCCAATATTAAAGCCATTGACATGAGCAAAGCTAAGACAGCCATGCCCGATGTCTTTCTCACATGCGATGCTTCATATATGGGGAAGGTCGATTCGCTATTCAGTGGTGCTCGCGACGTCTCGAGCACGGACATCGTAATGCTTGTCCGCAAAGGGAACCCACAGAACTTGCAGACTCTCGAAGACCTAGGTCGAAAAGGTTTGTCTATAGGCACCACGGATCAAAAAATCTCCACGCTGGGAGACCTCAGTTGGCAGCTCCTCGCAAAAGCCAGTGTGGACGAGAAAATCAAGGCAAACGGAACATGGGAAGTAACCACTCCCACGGCCCATGAATTAATTTTGCAAATGGAAGGCCATCCCAAACTGGACGTTGCCCTCGTATATTTCGCGAATTGCCAAAACCTAAGCAAAGGCCAATTCGAGACGATTGCCATCAATGACCCTATCGCCCGAGCAACGCAAAACATTGCCGTGTACGATAACAGTGCGTTCCCCCACATGACTGGTCGGCTAGTGGAGGCCATAACTTCCCTTGACTCAAAAGCACGTTTTCTAAATGCCGGCTTCCGCTGGAAAGCGGAGGATGCAAAAGCAAACTAAAGTCGAAACTTTTCGATGATGCAATCGACTGACGGCAATGTCGTTACAGACTCAACCGGCTTTCGACCGGGATCGGACGCGCCATTCATTGTCGGGCTCTCCATCCTAAGCGGTACCTATGTAGTGATTATCGTCGCCATGATCGCGGCAGACCTTGCCTATGTGGACGCCGATTCGATGTTGTCTGCCCTGCGAAGCAAAGAAATTCAATATTCCATTGGGCTCAGCCTACTTTCTTGCTCTCTCTCCACGTTACTGTCCCTATGGGTCGCGATTCCGCTAGGCTACCTAACCTCCCGCTTCGACTTCCCGGGAAAACGCTTGCTTGATACGGTTTTGGACATTCCGATCGTATTGCCTCCTCTAGTCATTGGCATATCTCTGTTGGCGCTATTTAATTTTGCACCTTTTTCGTGGACTAGCCAATGGGTCGTATTCGAAATCCCGGCAGTCATTTTAGCTCAATTCATGGTTGCATGCGCCTTTGCAGCCAGGGCCATGCGAATCTCATTCGACCAGATACCGACCCGTTATGAAAAAGTAGCTCTTACCTTGGGCTGCAACCGAAGCAAGGCATTTTGGCTTGTCGTCATGCCTCAGGCGAAAAGAGGGATTCTGGCAGCGGGCACCCTCGCTTGGGCGAGATCGCTAGGCGAGTTCGGCCCTATTTTAGTATTTGCCGGATCCACCCGCATGAGAACGGAAGTCCTTCCGACCTCAGTCTATCTCGAAATGCAGGCGGGAAACTTAAAAGGCATGTTGGCGATTTCTCTAATTATGATATTTGCGGCTGCCGCCGTGCTGGTTACCTCCCGCCTTATGGGCATGAAACGCTTGGAGCCATGATATCAGTAGAAAAGCTACATGTTCGACAGGGAGAATTCTCTCTTTCCGACATTTCTTTCAAATTACCGGAAGGAGCGTACGGGATACTCGTTGGTAGAAGCGGGTGCGGAAAGACAACCCTTCTCGAAGCCGTGTGCGGCCTTAGGTCGATTACCAGCGGTAAGATCCTTCTAGGGACAAAAGATGTGACGACCCTCAAACCCGGAGAGCGCGACGTAGGATACGTACCGCAGGATGGGGCACTATTTCCGCATCTTAGCGTGGCTAGGCAATTGGCGTTTGCTCTTGTTCTGCGAAAAGCAAAACCAAAACAAATTGAGGAGCGAGTGGAGGAACTGGCCGAAAGGCTGGGAGTTTCTCATCTACTGGATCGCATGCCGGATGCCTTAAGCGGCGGGGAACGCCAAAGAGTTGCACTGGGAAGAGCTCTTTCCATTCGTCCCAGATACCTATGCCTAGATGAGCCACTGAGTGCACTCGACGATGAGACCCATGATGAAATTTACGAATTGCTGGTGCAAACGGTAAAAGGGACGGGGGTAACCGTTCTGCACATCACTCACAACAAACGAGAGGTAGAAAATTTGGCAGACGTCGTTTTTCGAATGGCCGGCAATGAGCTGTCTTGTGAAAGGTAGCATACGGAATGGCTGTCCTTTAGGCTGCAACATGGACGATTTATTTCGAGTTTTTTGCTAAAACCATTTGCGACATCTTCAATCAGGGACATAATAGCTAATAATGTTAAATTATTGGCAGATCACTTTTTTGGCAGCCATGCCCTTGGCCGGATTATCCCTATGCCTGAAAGCAAAGGAACAGAAAGCGTGGGAAAAACCTTTCCCCGAAAACCGGGAAGACCTGCTAGCCATTCAGGAACGCCTTCGCAAAATCCTGCCCGAGGCTAAAAAAGCAGTGGTCGCCATAGAAAGCGGTGGAGGCGCAGGCAGTGGTGTAATCGTCTCTGAAGATGGAATGGTCCTAACCGCTGCTCATGTGATAGGGAAAAGCGGCAAGCGAGTAAAAGTGAGGCTACCGGATGGAAAGCGAGTCAATGCAATTACATTGGGCGGTTCAGAAATTTCGGATGCTGGCATGGCTGAAATCACGGATGAAGGAGATTGGTCGATTGCCCCTATGGCCGCCCGGGGTTCCTCTAAAATCGGGGATTGGTGTTTTGCTCTAGGTCATCCCGGTGGATTCGACAAGGAACGCGGAATCATAGTTCGCCTTGGCCGAATTATCGCCAAAGAAGACGAAACTATTCAAACGGATAGTCGTCTTCTCGGAGGTGACTCGGGAGGGCCACTCTTCGATTTCAACGGTCGTGTGATCGGAATACACAGTCGTATCTCCAAGAAGGACGATCAAAATTTCCATGCCCCCATCGAAGCTTTTCATGCAAACTGGAAATCCTTCCGGGACGAAGAGCTTTTAACGCAAAGCAGTCTACAGGACGGTGGTTTCTTAGGTGTAGGATGCGAAGAAACTGAGGCAGGCCTAAAAGTTATCGAGGTTGTCGAGGATTCCGCGGCCAAGAAAGCTCGGTTTCGGGAAGGTGATATAATCGTGAAGGTAAATGGAGACGTCATTGACACACGAGAGGAACTCACAATCGCCATTGCCACAACCGGTCCCGGAAAATCAGTCATAATAGATTATCTTCGAGGCGAAAAAGAAATGACCGCCAAAGTCAAACTTGGTAAACGCCCCGACTTTGAGGAAGGCGATAAATGAGTTCCCGCGTATTCCTGAGTAAACTTGTTTTGGGGCTGTCCGCTGTCCTCTTTGTTATTACAATTCATGCAGAAGATCTTTCGGCCTCTCAACGCCTGAATGGAGCAAACACTCGCAAGGCTTTTGCCAAAACCAAACAAGCCGCGTTTGCTTCCACGGTTCGACTCATTCGCAACGGCAAGCTCATCACTCACGGAACAATAGTGACAAAGGAAGGTCTCTTGTTGACCAAGGCGAGTGCTTGCGTAGGTGCAAGAGAGGCAGTATTCGCGGATGGTAAAGCATACCCCGTCAGGATACGCCG
This sequence comes from uncultured Opitutales bacterium, assembly GCA_905612515.1. Taxonomy (GTDB): domain Bacteria; phylum Verrucomicrobiota; class Verrucomicrobiia; order Opitutales; family Seribacteraceae. The sequence goes on from CAJQSI010000046.1 coordinate 47,619, forward strand.
CAGAGATGAGAAAACAGACCTTGCTCTTCTGCAGATTATGGCAAAAGACAAGTCCTTCGAGCCCGTGCAATGGTCGAGTGACAAGTTGCCGACCGAAGGTGGATGGATGGTTTCGGCAGACCCAAAGCTGAAGGGTTTAAAAGTGGGGGTCAACAGCGGAACACCGCGAGCCATAAAGCGCGAAGGAGGAGTGATTGGCGTAATACTAGGACGCGATGGCAATGCTACGGGTGGTGTCGCCATCGCCGAAGTGGTGCCTCGGGCGGCAGGAGCAACCGCCGGGTTGAAAAAGGGGGATGTGGTAACGAAAGTGAATGGACAAAGCGTAAAGCGACGCGAACAGGTTATAGAGCTTGTGGGTTCGCATGACCCAGGCGACGTTGTTCGCATAGAAGTGATGCGAGATGATAGGAGTTTTTCCTATCAGGTGACCCTCGGTCACCGCTCGGTGACCTTCGAAATGTTCAACCGAAATCTCCAGATGAGCGGTCCGGTATCAAAAAGGAAGGACAATTTCCCTATGATCATCCAGCACGATCTACCCTTACCCCCGGAAGCAATGGGTGGACCCGTTCTCGATATTAATGGCAAAGCCGTGGGCTTAAACATGGCCCGCGTGGATAGAGTAACGACCTATGCCCTCACTGCAAAGATCGTTCAAGACACCCTCAAGGCACTTAATCGCTAGGCGAATAATTTCGAGTTACAAAGGGCATCCCAACACTACACGAAAGCCCACATTGAAGCTGCGAGAAATAGATGCCCACTGATCACGGGAACCCGAGCGACATTGGGATTCTGCAGAGGTATAACCGCCACCTCGGAGCACCCGCCCTTTTCCTCTCAAGGCTCCCAAGGGATTTACCACGGGAAAAGAAGGATAATCGCCATACCAGTCAAAGCACCACTCCAGCACGTTACCGTACATGTCGTGCAAGCCCCAAGCATTCGCAGTTTTCGTTCCCACTTGGTGGTAGATACGGCGACTATTGCCCTGATGCCAAGCATGCTCCGAAAGTGAAGCTGGATCGTCTCCGAAACTAAACACCGAAGAAGTACCCGCCCGACAAGCGTACTCCCATTCGGCCTCGGTAGGTAAACGATAAATAAAGCCAGCGGGCAAGTTTTCCGCTCCTCTTTCACTTTCGGTCAACTTCCAGCAAAAGGCCTGAGCCTTGCCATGAGAAACTTGGCTGACCGGCAATTTTTGCTCCGATGAGTTAAAATCCGTGATAGCCCAAACTGCATTCCATCTTTCGTTTGTCACTTCATACTTTCCCATCCAGAACCCATGGGTGATCGTGACCCCGTGGACAGTTTCGTTTTTGCCCCGAAGAGCATCGCCATCCTTGCTTCCCATAACAAAGTTGCCGGGAGAAATATAAATCAGGTTTTGCGGTTCAAGCTTTGGCTTCCATTCGGCAAGCAATCCGAGTTCACCGAGGCGGATTTTAAATTGATCCTCTATTTCCGCCAAAGAGACAAAGTCCTCTATGCCGCCAAATTTCAGCTGGTTGCCGGTATTCAAATCTATGCCCTCCTGCTTAATCGCGTTTCGACCTATAAGCCTTAACCATCTGGGATTTTCGTCTCCCGCGACAAAATGAGCTGCAATCAAGCATTCACCACCAGTAAACGAAAAGTCAAACAGCCCAGCATCATCGGTTTCTAGTTCATCAAGCGAGGGAGTCGAATCAACAATATCAAACAAGCTCGACAAATAATTATCGACGAAGTCAGAGGATGATTCTCCTCCCTTTAGTTGAATAACCTGTTCTCCCAGCATAACTCTAGATTTTCGACGAATGGCCACGATTCCGTCTTTATCAAAAATCTTTATGGAGACACCTTCTTGGGGAACTCCTTCTCCTTTGCTGTCCAAAAAACTAAGACTTCCTTTCATCGTTTCTTCCGAACCGCATCCCGATGCAAGCAAGGCCAGTATTCCAACTGCCGGAAAACTGGAAAATCGCCACACTTGAAACATCACGATTCCGATGCTTGGGATGGAGTATCCAAAGAAAGTCGAATAAAGAAAGTCGTGCCCTTGCCTTGCTCTGTTTCAAACCAAATATGACCGCCGTGCGATTTCGTAATCACATTATGAGCAATTGCCAAGCCCTGACCAGTTCCCACGCCCACTTCCTTAGTCGTGAAGAAAGGTTCGAAAATTTTACCTTGAACATGCTCCGGAATGCCACCGCCGTTATCCTGAATCGTAATTACCACATATTGATCGTACTGCCTCGTGGAAACTAAGATCAGGCCTTTGCCGTCCTTCAATTCGGAATCTCGAATTGCATGGGCGGCATTAACAATAAGATTAAGGACCACTTGATTAATCTCTCCAATGTTACAGGGAACAAAAGGCAAATTTGAATCAAGGTCGGTCTTGAGTTCCGCGTGGTATTTCCATTCGTTGGTAGCGACCACCGCAGTCGCCTCAATTGCCTGATTAAGGTTTTGGGGTCTTTTTTCTGAAGCTGCATCCCTATACGCAAAATTTTTCATCGATTTGACGATAGTCGTAATTCGCTCCATTCCCTGGAGAGCCTGTTCAACGGAACCAGGTGCGTTTTCTCTTAAGAATTCAATTTCCTTGGCATCTGGAATTTCTCCTTCTCCGGAAACCGCAGCCAACAATTCATTGACGGCATCCTTCAAGAACATGACGTTGTCGTTGACGAATTGTGAAGGTGAATTGATTTCGTGAGCAATCCCCGCTGCCAGTTGACCTACAGCCTCCATCTTCTGGGCATGGACAAGTTCGGTTTCCAAGTGCTTGCGCTGCATCATTTCTTCTTCCAATTGATGGGCCTTTGTTCGTAGCGCATGGGTACGCTGGGCCACCTGTTCCTCCAATCCATGGACTAAAACACGTAGGCGTCTGGTCAAAGATCGAATTTCGGCAGGTCCCGTTTCCGCCAAAATAAAAGGTTTTCCTTCATCCAAAGAATTACCGGCGGCGTTTTCTAACGCCTGTATGGGTTGGGCAAGACTTCGGTAGGTCCTCCATGCCAGAAATGCAGTAATGCCAAAATAGAGAGCAACGGCTATCCAAGAAAAAATACTCGCCTCTTTTCGACTTTGCTCCAAATCCATCCAGCGAGCACTTAGCTCTTCTTTTCGACTGTTTATATTTGAGTCGGCTTCGTTCTGCAACCACTCCAAACTAATCTCAAGTTTTTTGGCAAACTCATCGAAAGTCGAGCGAGCAGCCTTAAGTTTGCTACGACTCGATCCCCCAGCCTTCTTGGAAAATCTTACTTCTTCCATTTGATCCAAGGCATCATTGATTCCTGAAATTTCTTTTTTCAACTGGTTTAATGTATCCGCTTTATAATTACTCGAGTATTCATCCGTGATTTTCTCTAATGCGGCCGCGGAATAAACTAGGCTGTCTCTCACTACACCAAATAAACCCTTGAACTCCTTGGGGTAGACTTCCATTGCATTTAGAGCGTCACCACTAGATGCCAGGAATACCTGTATGTCTAAATGCTCCTGAGACGCCGCTCCAGATCTTTCGGCCTCTAACCGCAGCTCGTCAGTTGCAGACTGCAAACCAGAGAATTTCCACCACCCGAAAATTGCCAGAATGGAAGCCCCGCCCAAACCGGCAAGAGTCAGCAAAATCACATAAGATCGTACCTTCACAGACAGAAGCTGAGACCAATTGAACTAACGAAACAAGAATAGCTCTCAGGCATTTGGGACTGTCACCAAAATTTTCTTCGGGAAAGGACTTTCTTCATAACACGCAAGATGATTGCGGACGACACGTATGAAGTGTCGATCCACATCAGTACCTGAAGGTGCAACCAAAAAGCCAGAGTCATGACGCAACTCCTGAGCCAATCTCATGCCTGGCCCCAAATTCTTCAACAACACTTCTTCGATACGATATTTTTGATCGGCAAGAGAGTGGAGGTACTGCAACGCTTCGGTCACCTCTGGATCGTAATACTTTTCACGACCACGCAAGGTTTGCACCACGATAGCTTTCTCGTAGCCAAGCTCCTCGTAATGGTCAAAGTCCAACGCTACCTTAATGATCGAAGCAGCTCGCCGAATGCCTATTTCGTCCGGCAATTCAAACCGTGGCTGTAAATCGATTTTGGCAATTATTTCGCGAACTTCTTCAAGCCGAGGGATTTTCTCCAACATTTGTTCGGTCACTTCAGGAAATCGGGCCACTATCTCCTGAACTTCCTTCGATAATTCTCGCTTGTGATATACATCCTCTGAAATTGCTTCAGGTAAAGTAATAGAGGCAATCTGAGAAAAAATGGAGGCCACCTCGATCCTCCACTTGTTCGGCTCTTCAAGCCTATCCGCCAATTCGCCGGCGAGCCGACGCACGCGTTGCGCCCGACCAAAAAACAAAGGCTTGGCGGTTGCCAAGGCTTGGCTTAACGCATCGACCGCTCCTTTGAGCGTTTGCTCGAGCAACACCTTTTCGCCAACGATTAATTCGTGTTGCCGAAGGCCGGCATACAAGGACTGAATCAATCGTTCGGGAGGACAGGGCTTCGATAGCATGCGAAAAACATTTCCATCGTTGACTGCAGACATGGCCGACTCGAAATCGGCATGCCCCGTGAGCAGCATTGTCACCACATCGGCGTTGCGTTCCTTTATGGCCGACAACATGGCCGCACCATCTATGCCGGGCATCCGCATGTCCGAAAGAACGACCGCAAATTCACCTTCTTCATCAAAAACACGCAGTCCATCCTCTCCGGAGTTAGCCGTAAAGAGATCAAAGCCCTTGCGCAAGTGCAGCTGGAAACCCTTTAAGATCGAGTCCTCGTCATCGACGCAAAGTATTTTCTTATTCATAAAGTGAATTCATGACTTCAAGATGAAAGACGTCAAGCTCAGCGAGTTCTCTAAAAAAGAGATTTGATTTAAAATCTCGACCGTCTGCTTCGCAAGGATCTATTTTCCAAAAAAGAAAAGGCTCGGCCAACATTCGCATTTTAGTTCCAAGCTAAAGTTCAACTCGCGAAGCACCATTCGTTTCTATTGACAGTTAAACTAACCGAAGGAAGCATGAATGCCAAACCCTAGGAAACACCATGAAGCCTTTCGCATTTCTCATTGCTTTGCTGTTTCTCTCAAACCTGTGGATGAAGTCCGCTCCGAAAATTTGGACGGATGTTCAAGGTCGACGAGTGACAGGAGATTTTGAAACCATACGCGGCGACATAATCGTACTGCGTGTAGGCACTCAGTCCTATGCGTTCCCAATATCTCGCCTTACTACGGCGGATCAACTTTTTGCACGAAACCTTGCTTCCAAAAATCCAAGTGAAAACCGAGACGGGAAAAGGCAAACTACGGACTGGCCTCACTGGAGAGGGACTCACGGAGATGGTGTTTCCCGCGAAATAGGCTTGCTCGCACAATGGCCTGAAAATGGACCGGATCTTCTCTGGAGCACCAATAATCTGGGTAAAGGCTACTCCAGCATCATTGTCGTAGGCGACCGAATCTTCACGCTCGGCGAAGCGGGCGGCGCCACATCACTGTACGCCCTTGACAGGGCAACTGGTAGAAAAACTTGGGAAAGTCCCATCCGTGGAGGTGGGGGCGTCAACGGGACACCGGCCTATGACAAAGAATTCAGCTTGGTTTATGGGCTAACTAAGAATGGCAACTTGATTGGTGTTCGCGCCTCGGATGGAAAACTCGTTTGGCAAAAGAACTTCGAGCGGGACTTCGGCGGTAAAATGATGTCGGGTTGGGGATACTCGGAATCTCCACTTCTCGACGGTCCTTGGCTTATATGTAGCCCCGGGGCACCGAACGCCTCGATTGTGGCTTTGGACAAAAGAACCGGAAAAGAGATCTGGCGAACCCCCTTCCCTCGCGACATGGGGAAAAAAGGCAAAGACGGTGCTGGTTACGGTTCAGTATCCATCGTCGAAATTGGCGGTCAGAAGCAATATGTACAGATGACCGGTCGAGGCGTTCTGGCCATTGACGCTGGTTCCGGTCGCCCCCTTTGGCATTACAATAAGATCGCAAACGGAACCGCAAACATCCCTTCGGTCATCGTGAATGACGACCACATCTTCGCCTCCACGGGTTACGGCGATGGTGGCAGCGCCCTACTGCGAATAACTACCTCAGGTGCTAGAGAGATCAAATACTATTCGGCCGGGGAGCTACAGAACCACCACGGAGGAATGGTGCTGCTGGCCGGACATGTCTATGGCGGACATGGACACAACAGGGGAGAACCTTTTTGTCTCGATATGAAAACGGGGAGAATCACATGGAAGGTAAACGACAATAATATCCGCAAGATGGGATCGGCGGCCGTGACTTGCGCCGATGGACACCTTTACTTTCGCTACCAAAACGGCATGATGAAATTGGTTGAAGCCAACACACGAGGCTACATGGAGAAAGGGTCCTTCCAAATCCCAAATGACCGAAAAAATAGTTGGCAACATCCAGTCGTAGCGGGCGGAAAACTCTACCTCCGAGCTCAAAACATCCTCTACTGCTACGACATAAAAAGTAAGGAATGACGGAAAAGCAAGGATTCGGCGGTGCGACCAAGGCGGGAGAATCGATACTTGGTCCGTTGGAAAAAAAGTTCGTGGCGAGATGGGTTAACCGCGTGCCCTTTTGGTTGGAAACTCACCATCTTACTTTACTCACAATTCCATGGACCGGCCTAGTCATTGCATCCGCATGGCAAGTGCGGGAATCAGAAGACATCCTTTGGTTCTGGGGCGTGTCACTCGCCATCATTCTTCAATATCTCACCGATCTCTTCGACGGAGCCGTTGGACGGTCTCGGAACACCGGACTAGTAAAATGGGGATTCTACATGGACCATTTTCTGGACTATGTTTTTCAATGCGGACTCATCATAGGCTATGCCTTAATTGCCCCGCCTCAGCAAAACCTCGATTGGTGGTTCTTCGGCATTCTAGCCATTACTAGCGGCTACATGGTTAATTCCTTCCTCTGCTTCGCCGCCACCAACCAATTTGAAATTTACTTTTTCGGCATCGGCCCTACGGAAATACGCATCTATTTCCTCGCCCTCAACGGTGTCATCATCCTACTCGATCCAACACGAGCGTACTTCGCTATCTACGTACCGATTTATACAGGTCTCCTTGCAGTGGGTCTCATTGTTCTTGTTTGGAAATCCCACACCAAATTGTGGGCCATCGACATGAACGACAAAAGCAAATTCTCCGATTTAAAGAAGTGAGACGCTTGTACTACGCGCGCCTCCGTCCTCTAGCCCGAAATGCTAAGTAAACTGGCTGCGAATTGAATCTGTAACGTTTCTTGTTGCCGTAAGTGCTTCAGGGACCACCCGACAGGCGGCGCTTCAAACCTTCGCTCAGTTCATAAATTTCAGTTTCCAGAAGCGGTCCGCCGGACTGTTTCTTTTTCTTAGGCGGAAGTTTTCGGACGACAACGGCCTGTTCGCGCACCTCGTAGATATAGCCTGTGAGTTCGGTTATGAATCCGAGCAAGACGCCCAAAGTAAGGTTTCGAGTATTAAGGGTAACTGTCGGAGGAGGATTCTCCCGGGTAAGCAAAACAATATTTACACCTGCAAGTCGTGGATTGGCGGCAAATTGAGGGTCATACTTACGGGCAGCCGCACTTAGAAAGGTGAGAACTTCAGGCAAAGGGACTTCAACGAATTTCACCTCTGGGATAACTATTGTTTTCAGCTGCTGAACAAGCTGATCGTGAGAACTTGGCTCAGATTTCCCGTGCAGGGCCGAAACTCCGAAAACAAAAGCCAAATAGATAATGACCGAGGTCATCGACAAAGTTGACCTTGAATAACACATTAAAGATAGAATCGTTTCAGGTTAAGGGAAAGTCAAACTAGGCAGTTTCATTCATCCTCAGCATTAACAAGAAAATGCTCGCACACGAAAACATGGGAATGAAGTCGGCTGACCCAAGTCTTGCCCTCCTGCGTCATCCGTAGCAGGCGAACGGCATGCCCAAGATACTGATGAGCCACATTCCAAAAGAACTTCGCATAACCTCGTCGCAAATCTCCAGGGTTTTCGCAACCTAGTTGCCGGTTGGCTCCCAATTCCTCGAATTCGTAATAAAGGGCTGGTATCTTGCGTAGGTATTCGGGATCACCCAACTGGCCGATGAAATCAGCTGCACGGGCCAAACCCGGCAAATCGGCAGTGTTCTGGTAAACTTCTTTGTCGGGAACTGGAAAACGAGTACGCTCAATACAAGCAGATACAAGCTCGAGGTCCAAGAATTCATAAGATTTAAACCGTTCGCTCACAAAGATTTTTCCGCGACAAACATGATGCGGCGTAAGTATGGCGCAAGTGCCGGAATCAGGAAGTTGCAACAGATCGTCTTCTCCTACTTCAAAGTGATCTCCGTCGTCTCGCTCGCAGGCCCCTTTGACGTAACCGATATCGTGGCAAAGTAAGGCCAAGAGGTAATTGAGGGCATCCTCCGCGCTTACGCGTCCTTCGAAGAGGTGCTTGCCTCGGATGATTTCCAGACCCACCATCGTAACCATAATCGAATGATCGACGTTGTGGTAGAGCATATCACCGTTAGCGATGTTTTCAAGGGTGAGCGAGGACGCCAGACGAAGAAAATCCACGTATTCAGGACGCAGGGTGCCAAAGGTAGCCTCATACCCACTGACAAGATGCTCAGTGAAAGGTTCGATCTTGAGTGTTTGAAGATTGAGCATGCGGATAGAGAACCGCCCAGTACCGACATGGGCAAGCGGGAAAAATCCGATTAAAGCTCTAATTCGTCTTTAAGCTCGAAAGAAATTCAACTAAATTAACCAGTTCTTTTTCCGACATCGCGAGATGCAATCCCTCTGGCATGAGAGAGGCTTTCATCTTTTCGCGTTTCGCTACATCCGACTTTTTCACCTTTTGAGTGACGCCACCAACCATGCGGATGGTAAGTTCTTCATCGCTTTCGGTCACGATACCAGCAAGTACTCCGCCCTGATTGGTTTGAACAATCCAACCTTCATAGTCGAAACTGACCCCTGCGTTTGGCTTAACGATGGCCAGATAAAGCTCGGTTTTTGGAAGCTTGCTACCGATTTCAGATAGGCCAGGTCCAAAATCTATGCCCGCATCTCCAGCCTTGTGGCATGCAAAGCACAATTTTCGAAAGACAGCCTTTCCAGAGACGGGGTCACCTTTCCGCCTGGCCAGCAAAGCAATATCTTCGGGTGTTGCCAGTAGAGCCGGGGCCGCAGCAGCAACGGTTGAGGCTGGCTTGTTTGTCGCTCTATATTCCTCCAGCAGTTTCTTCGCTTCGGGAGTTTGAATGAAACCAACAAGCTTGGCGATGGCATCCGCCTTCCCCTTAGGCCCGGCAGCCAGTGCATTGGCGATGCTCTGTTTCTTCTCCAAACGAAAAAGCAACTGCACCGCCTTGGCGGCATCCTCGGCGGAAGGGTCTTTTTGAACAAACTGAATCAATACCGAAGCCTCGGCTTTGACTGAAAATTGATCGACTAGTTCGAAGTAACCTTCTTTGCCGCGCAGAGAACGAGCATAGCGCTCTACGGCTCCCTTCCACTTTTCGTTACCCGAGACATCGAAACGCTCAAGGCGCGTGAGCGTCTCCACAATAAGACGATCCTTCGGCGAAGCCTCTTCCTCGGCAAAAGCAATGTTTACAAAAAGGACAAACAGTAAGTTAGCGAGGATGTTTTTCATCATCGAAGAGAATTAATTTACCTTAAAGAAAATGCACCGCCATGTCAGCGGGCCATTGTCGAAAACAGCTGTTCCAAAAGAAGCTTAGATGTCCAAAAGTGCTTCCAACGCCTTGTCCTTTTCAGGACCTGAATGGAAATCCAATGCACGAACGTAACGTGGATGGCTTGCGGCAGGAGTCTTCTCGTCTTTGAGAATCTTCGCCAAGTAACTTGGGGCGGCTTTTGAGCGCACTCGCCATATGATGTCCCGACCGGCAGAGGTGTTCCACTTGTCGCCCACCTTGGCGAGCCACGCGGAAAAGCACGCGTCGGCATTCAAGTCGGACGAAAGACCGAGAGCCTCGAGATACCAACGATCCTCGCCATCATGACGGCTTGCAAGCTCAGCCCAAAGCTTGGCTGCTTTATCCGTTTTTGTGTGGCGCAACGCAATGGCGCACTCGCGACGGACTTGAGCGGATTTGTCGCCAACTAAATTCTCGACCACCTTGAGTGCGTCCACGTCACTTAATTGTCGAGCCAGTCGGAGTCCTACGATGCGAATGTCGGAATCGCTGTCCTTAATCGCAAGGTCGACGTAATGCTGACCACGCCCCTTGGTCTTGCCAAGAAGCCAAAGTGCTCGAGCGCGATAGCGTGGATTGGAATCGGCAAAAAGCTTCTGAAGAGAGTTCTCGGCTTTTACGCCATGTTTGTGCAGGGCGTGCCAAGCGAGGTAGCGTGTCGCCTCGTTCGGGCTCTTGAGAGCGGCAATGGCACCATCGACACTCGCAACATCGACTTTCGACGCTTGGTACTTGTGGCCTTCGGGAGCCACCAGAAAAAGTCGTCCGCGATCTAGATCTTGCATGTTGTGCCCTCCGACCCCGGGGTCATACCAATCGGCGGCAATCAATGAACCATCGGGTGCGGTGACCACATCAGATGGTCGGAACCATTTGTCGCGTTGGGCGCCATTGAGCACATCCACGACTTCTGCGGAATAACCGGCGCCGTCCTTAGTCGCAGGGTATGCTCGCACAACACTGGGTCCGGCATCGCAATGTATGACTTGACCTTGAAAGACTTTGGGAAGGAGTGAGCCCTCGTATACGATAATACCAGTAGGTGAACCCGCACCTGTTTGGAGCAAGTTGGGCATAACGCCGGGATCGTTCAAGTGCCAGTGACGCAGAGGAACCTCCTTCTCGATGTTGGTACGCTTATCGCGCCAACCCCTACCGGTAAATTCCCCGCGATAACCGTAGTTTCCAAACTCCATCACATAGTTGATGCGAACACCGCGGTTGCCGTCGTCATCGTTGTCGGACTGCCAGACGGAACCGAAGCTATCCACCGCAACTTCCCAGTTGTTGCGGAAGTTCCAGCCGAGAGTCTCGAAATCCGAACCATCCTCGTTGCAACGAAAAACCATGCCCTGCTGGTAAGGCTTGCGTTTGTCATTAACTTCGTTGCCTGCAAGATCGATGATGGGTTTGCCGGCTTCGTTCTTAATCTGCCGACCGGCATTGCCGAAATTGAAGTAAAATTTGCCGTCAGGACCAAAGTGAACAGCGTGAATGCCATGATCGTGCTGAGTACCAGATATGCCAGTAAACAGGTTTTTCTTGGAATCGGGCTTGTCGTCACCGTCTTTGTCAGTGAAAACCACCATGCGATCACCTACGGCAACGATTATCTTGTCGCCGAAAACACTAACGCCATGGGCTGAATCGATGTCACGGCCTTGATAAAAAGTCTTTACCTTGTCCGCCTTGTTGTCGCCGTCCGTGTCCTCGAGAATAAGGATGCGATCACCCTCGGCTCGCTTGTTTTTATGCCTGCGATAGTTAGTCACTTCGCAGACCCAGATGCGACCGCGGTGATCCACATCAATGGCGGATGGGCTCAATATCATAGGTTCGCTCGCGAAAAGGGTAGCTTTAACTTCTTCATGAACATAGAGGTTTTCAACTGCATGGGCGGGATCACCTTGATCGCCGACACGACCACCTGAACCTTTGGGGCCAGATACTGAAGCACCTGCAAAAGTGGGCTTTTGGGCAAATACTTGAAACTGCACGCTCGCTTGATTCCCGCATGCCCCTTGATTGACACCGCCATCGTCCAAGGCTCCTTTGGCTAGAAATCGAGCAAACTGGTGGTTCCTCGGCAATTTGTAACTAATTAACGAATCGGCATGGGTTCCTATGCCCTCCACCGATTTGCCGTCGACCTTCATGGCTCCGCCATTAGCATTTTGGTTAAGCTTAACGCTACCATAACCGGAAGAAGAAGAATTCCATTTCATGGAGGTAAGTTTTGTCTCCTTGCCACTAGTATCTACAAGACGTGGGTTCACCCAATCCGCCCAGTCGCAAGCAAACCCGTTGCCGGCATCGCTTACAAATAAATGCAATTCCTTCGCACCCTTAAGATCTACGGAAATATCGACGGCATGACCGGAGGTATTCTTCGTTACCGCCTTACTGGTGAAAAGAGGTTTTGCCTTTCCCGAGGTCGGAGAAGTCTTTTTAGGCGACAAGGATGCGCCCTTGGGAGCTTTCCCGTTGAATTCCTTAAGCTTTCCCGAGATTTGTTCAGGAGCCCAACCGTGCGGGGAGTAGTCTTGGTTAGACTGAAGGTCGCCGACGCTAACTTCACCAGCTGAAACACCACTTTTGGCGATATCGACTTTGGCAATCCAAGCAATGGCATTGAGGGTGAGGCGACGGAAATTATCGGAACCCCAATTGACATGGTTGTGTCCACCGGTAAAGCCAAAGCCACGCCCATCACTATAGTCCTTGCCGCGTTGATAGGCCCACGCAACATGCTGAGCTTCCTTGCGCTTTAGAACTGCCTCTCGCACATGCGGGTTGCCACTGTGGGCACCGTCCCCGCGCTTGAGCGTGTCAGCGCTGGGCATGGCCGAAAGAATCGGCGTAACGCCTTTCATGTTTTCGCGAAAACGCATGTGGTAGTACCACTCGTCATTGATGGCGAAAGGCTTGACCCCGGAACTGATCGGGTGGTTAGGAAACAACTTGAAATCCGCCGTCCAGTGGGGGTTCACAGACCAGTGTGCCTCGAAGTAGCCTCCGATCCACTTCAGGAAGTGCTCGCCAGGAGGGCCTTTCGGCACCTCCACGCCATAGTGAAGGCAAGCCAACCCAACCCCACGCTTCATCACCTTGTCGAACTCTTTCAAATGATTGTTCAATAAATGCCGCCCGCCGCCATCGCAGTAGACAACCACTGCTGCGGCATCATCAAAAACGCTAGGGTCTTTGGGGTAACCGTTGTCTGTCACCACAACCGACTTGAGGCCAATCTTGGCAGCGTCCAAATACTTGGCCAATAGTTTGGAGCCGGCAATATGTTCGTGAGAAAAGTAACCATGGCTCTTCGCGCCGGCCACGAACACTACCTTTTTGTCTTTGGCAAACGCTCCGAAAGCCATGCTTAGGGCGGCCGAAATCAATATTGTTTTCTTTATCATAAGTGTACCGATAGGTTGTGCGGGGAAGAAAGGTTGGGAATAAGGATTTCCCTAAAGGATGGGAAAGGAATGAAAACTAGGTAGGACTAGCAAACCATTGCAAACGAAAAGTCTAGTTTTGGGTGATTCTGTCTTTGGATTGCACTGTCACATCTTGCTCCCTACCTTGTTGATTCCTATCCACAAAAACTTTGGAAGAACTATTCATCGACCTGATAATTTTAACGCGTAGATCGTGGTCCGCAGACAATAATGAGCAAGATCTGGAAAGTAGCGGGGATAAACTTCGACCACATGCACATGGGAGACCTTTTGCGGATGGTCCAAGAGCATCCCAGCGCTGAAATCGTGGGCATTTGCGATGAGCAAGAGTCCCGAATGCAAGCCAGCGCCGACAATTTTGGCATTCCCACGGAACATATTTTCACTGACCACAGAGCTTGTCTTGAAAAAACCCAGCCAGATTTCGTAATCCTCTGTCCCGCCACCGCCGAGCATGGCGATTGGACGGAAAAGGTAGCCCCATACGATGTGGATGTGCTAGTCGAAAAACCTTTCGCCGCCTCTCTCGCGGAAGCGGACCGGATGATTGCAGCAGTCGAGATGGCGGGTAAGAAACTCGCCATCAACTGGCCCATGCGGTGGGACCCCTCCCATGTAACCGCTCATCGCCTACTCAACGAGGGAAGGATAGGGAAATTGACCGAAGTGCATTACTACGATGGCAACCGTGGACCTCTATACCACTTGGCGGATAAAGTGGAAGTCAGTCCAACGCAGAAAGAAAAAGAGGATAGCTGGTTTTATCAAAAGGATCGCGGAGGAGGCTCGCTCCTTGATTATTTGGGCTACGGCGTGACCCTCGGCACTTGGCACCACGGCGACGACAAGCCCTTGGAGGTAACCTCCGTGACCGATCTGCCCAACGGACTCGAGGTGGACGAGCACAGCATGACTATCGTTCGTTACGACGTGGGTCTCTCCAAATACGAAACCCGCTGGGGAACCTTCACCGACCCATGGATTCATCAACCTCAACCCAAGTGCGGCTTTGTCTTGAAAGGAACCAAAGGCACCATTTCCAGTTACGACAAGGAATCCACAATCCGCGCTCAAACCGAGGATTGTCCGGAAGGGCAAGACCTCCCGACCGACGACTTGTCGAAAACCTTTGAGAATCCCGTACAATATTTCACCCACTGCCTAGCTAACGATGTTCCCGTTGAAGGTCCACTGAACCCTGCAGTTTGCCGAATCGGCCAACGCCTCGTCGATGCAGCGCAGCAATCAGCCAAAGAAAAACGCACCATCACCTTGCCGGACGAGTGAATCCCAAGAACATACAAAGGCTCGACGTAGTGATTGAATAACTGCAACAATCCATCTCTATAAGAATCAGTTTGCTAACCGTCCTCCTCCCATGAATTCAAATATACGTCTCCGCCTTAGCGTCATGATGTTCCTTCAACTATTTGTATGGGGGACTTGGTTCACCACTCTTAGTTTGGCTCTATCAAGCAATGGGATGAGCGGTGTCATAGGCGGAGCTTATGCCGCTGTGCCAATCGCCGCCATTATTGCACCACTATTCCTAGGTTTGATTTCAGATCGTTTTTTCAACTGCGAAAAAACCATGGGCGTACTGCATCTAATTGGGGGTGGCCTGCTGCTTCTGGCGCCTTCTTTGATCGCTAAGGGACAAGGGGACACCCTAAGCTGGATCATCACCCTGCACATGCTTTGCTACATGCCCACACTTGCACTCAGCAATACAGTGGCTTTCTCGAATATTGATGACCGCAACAAGTTTCCGGCCCTACGCGTATGGGGAACGATTGGATGGATTGCAGCCGGGTTGGTGGTCGGTGGGTTGGGAATGTCCAACAGCCCAGAAATTTTCACACTGGGAGCCTTTTCGGCAATCTCTCTTGGAGTTCTCTGCTTTTTTATGCCGAAAACTCCACCTCCGGCAAAGGGCAAGCCGATTAACATAGGCACACTTTTGATGTTTGATGCCTTTAAAATGTTAGGGAATCCTTCTTTCCTAGTATTCATTATTTGCTCGACATTAATCTGCGTACCTCTTGCATATTACTTCGCTTACACTGCAGTTTATTTGCCCCAGATAGGATTCCAAGCCCCGGCCTCCACCATGGCTCTAGGTCAAGTATCGGAGATTTTCTTCATGCTGCTGGTTCCGTTTTTCTTCCGAAAATTTGGCGTTAAAATCATGATCTTGATTGGAATGCTAGCTTGGGTCGCCCGTTATATGTTATTTGCTTTTGGCGCTCCCGATCAGGTGGTGTGGATGATTCTTCTTGGAGTTGTTCTCCATGGAATCTGTTACGACTTTTTCTTTGTCACCGGTTTCATGTACACAGACAAAAAAGCCCCAAAGGAAGTCAGGAGTCAGGCCCAATCCCTTCTAGTATTTTTCACTCAGGGCGTAGGAATGTTCTTTGGCTACAAGATTGCAGGAGCAAAATTCGAGGCAGTTAAAGAAAGCTCTAACGCTCTTGCCGGAGCCATTGAGAGTCCGGATTTTGGCTTTTGGGAATCGTTTGGAAAAATGTTGCTTGCCGAAAAGCCGGATGCATCCGGCACACTGGCGCAAGACGCGATGGCTAACTGGAAAACATTTTGGATGTTTCCATCCATAATGGCCTTGGTTGTCGCGGGAATCTTTTTCGTTTCCTTTTTCGACAAGGGTTCATCCGAAGAAATCTCGACAAAGGAACAGGACTGAACTTTTATATGGATATTAATAATTTCTGGATCTGCAACCCACAGAACCAAATGTTCCTGAAAGAAGAAAAATGCATCGAAGAGCAAAATCCGCTTAACAAAATCTACCCGCCAAGTAGGCTTGGACTT
The DNA here is from genome assembly GCA_905612515.1 of uncultured Opitutales bacterium. Classification (GTDB taxonomy): domain Bacteria; phylum Verrucomicrobiota; class Verrucomicrobiia; order Opitutales; family Seribacteraceae. The sequence goes on from CAJQSI010000046.1 coordinate 63,698, forward strand.
TTAATCAAGCAAATAGCCAAATCCTAGTAATTAAGAAACATGAAAGAACTCTCAAACCCCACACGCCGGAAATTTCTCAAGACAGGCTCCGCCCTTTCCGCGAGCACTCTACTGGCAGCTCCTCATGTAGCCCGAGCCGCCAAGAACGACAAGACGCTAAAGATCGGTCTGGTTGGCATCGGGGGACGAGGAAGTGGAGCAGCCGTCCAAGCCATGCTTGCCGACGACAACGTAGCCCTTACCGCCATCGGCGATCTCTTTGAGGACCGTATCAAGCTACGCAGTCGTATCCTGAAGGCACGGGGACGCGCCAAGTATCAAGTGACCGAAGACACTACCTTCACAGGTTTTGATGCATACAAGAAGGTCATCGACTCAGGAATCGACGTCGTGATTCTCACCACCCCGCCAAATTTTCGCCCGTTGCACATCGAGTACGCCATTGAGAAAGGCGTCCACTGCTTCTTCGAAAAACCGGTAGCCGTAGATGCTCCGGGCGTACGAAAGGTCATTGAGTTGGCCAAGAAGGCAAAGGAAAAGAAACTTGCTTTCATGTCCGGGTTTTGCTGGCGACACCACTATCCGAAACGCGAGGTGTTCGGTCGCATACTCGATGGTGCATTGGGCAACGTTAACGCAATGTACAGCACCTACAATGGCGGGGAAACTTGGAAGAAGCCGCGTGAGGAAGGCTGGGGCGACCTCGAATCCCAAATGCGCAACTGGAACGCCCACCTCTGGCTTTCTGGCGATTCCATCGTGGAACAAGCCGTACACTGCATTGACATGATGCAATGGGCGATGGGAGACAAAGCCCCTACCCACGCGGAAGCATCAGGGGGGCGACAAGTATACGACGACCTCGACAAGTACGGGAACATCTTCGATCACTTCGCCGTTGTATACCAATGGGAGAACGAAACCGGAGGAGTACGTGGTTTTCACCATTCGCGACAACAAAACGGAACCGTCGGGAGTTACGAAGTCGAAGTATACGGAAGCAAAGGTTTCTGCTCCGCTAAAAATCGGCACGCCATTTTGGGCAAGGAAGACGCTTGGCGTTTCCGTGGAGAAAACAACGACATGTACCAAACCGAGCACGACGAATTATTTGCCTCTATTCGTGAAGGCAAACCATTCAACGACGGTGAAATTGCCGCTCAAAGTACAATGGTCGCAATCCTCGGTCGTATGGCAGCCTACACCGGACAGCAGATCACCTACGAGGATGCTCTAAACTCAAAGACCGACCTTACCCCCAGTCACTTTGACTGGAAGGAATCCTTGCCCGCGCAAGGAGTACCCATACCAGGTGTAACGAAGTTCGTTTGAACCAGACAAGCCCAACAGGGCAAAATTTCATACAATGAACAGAGTTGTCTGGATTGCCCTAATCTTAGGGGCTCATGTTTCGTACGGTGCAAACTACTCTGTAGTTGTATCTCAGGAAACCGCAAAGAACGAGAAATGGGCAAAGATTGTTTCCGTGATAAGGGAGAAACACTCCGCGGAAGTGCTATACTTTAAAAAGTCAGTCGAGGAATCTCTCCCCGCCCTCCGCAAATCGTTTCCACGTTACGCTTGTTTCATTGCTCGTCCCGAGGAAACCTCCAAGGACTTCGTGAAAGCTATTCACCGCATGACCAGGCGATTGGATACCGATCCCTACACAGACTTGTTCTGGGGCATCCTTACGGGACACGATGCCGAAAATGCCCTCACCGTTGCAAAAACTTCCGATCCGCTAGTTATTCGCAACTCCTTGGCCTGTACTGAAATCGCACTCGACCGCTGCGAACGAGGCAAATGGTTTTGCGAACTACGAAAAGGACACGGCGTAACCAAGGAACAAGGCGGCGATATAAAAGACATCAAGCTGCCGCAAGATACCACTTCTCGCTTCGTAAGGGAACTGAACGAAGGGAAACCCGACCTGTTCGTGACCTCGGGTCATGCCACCGAAAGAGACCTGCAATTAGGCTTCCGATATCGCAACGGCGTCTTTCGTTGCAAAAACGGGACCCTCTTTGGTTCAGACCTTTCAGGTAAGCGACACGCCGTGAACTCTCCCAACCCGAAGGTTTACATGCCAATCGGCAACTGCCTCATGGGCCATCTAGACGGTCCCGACTCCATGGCCGCAGCCTTTCTCGAAAGCGCGGGAGTTCGACAAATGATGGGATACATCGAAGTCACTTGGTACGGCTACATGGGTTGGGGTTGCCTCGATTACTTTATTGAGCAACCGGGGCGCTATTCTTTCACGGAAGCCTTCTTCGCCAATCACCATGCCCTCATTCACCGCCTTGAAACTTGTTTTCCGAAAAACGATTCTCAATCTAACGCCAAAGTAACCGTTCACTCCCGAAAGCCATCGGCCTATGCACGAAAACTTCGCTTGGGTTCCAACGATGCTCGCGGACTTCTCTTTGACCGTGACATCGTGGCCTTTTACGGTGACCCCGCATGGCAAGCAAAAATGGCGGACGGCAAACGCAACTGGAAACAAGCCCTCACTCGAAAAGGCGATGAGTATAGTTTCTCCATCACTCCGACACTTGGCTCCGCCAGTTACGCACCCGTCAACGAGAACGGGGTTCAACGGGGGTATCGGCCTTTTATTACATTCTTCGACCAAAGGCTCGCGAAAGCAGAGATCGTCTCCGGGCAAGAACTCAACCCAGTAATCACCGACACTTTCATCCTAGTGCCCAACCCACCAAGCAATAAACCCGCCGGACCCATCGAAGTCGTCTTCAGAGCAAAAGAAATTTAAGCGGCTAAGTTACGCTCCTTCCATATAACTTAAGATGCGCAGGCCTCGCAGAACGCCCTTCCTTGTAGGACTGAAAGCGGATTGGAACGAATTTCGTAAAGCGGTTGGTTATTGGATCACCTTCAGAAAAAGTAGATTTTCACGAGTAATTCGCGTCTGGAAGGTCCGCCGAAAGGACAAACCCCTCGTCGCCGCGTTCCGCAAAGGCATTCGTTTTCGTCGCTGGAAGAAGGATCACTCTGCCGCCCTCGCTGAAAAAGCCAAGGAAATCCGTGTTTCCACTCCAAAGAAGAGCCTCCGTCAACATTGGGAGTTCTGGCTCTTTCAATGGAAACTGCCTCGAAAACCTTTTTCCGTCCTTATCGTACGCTCGCTTCTCGTTCTGATGGCGTTAGCTCCCTTCGCCATTCCCGTCTATTATGGTCTACGCATGTGGCGCATCGACAATTTCCTAGACGCCTCCATAGTCGCCCTGTCCAACAACGAACTAGTAACCGCATGGAGAACGGCTCATGCCGCGCACTTGATGGAGCCAGACGACATCGAAATCCTGCGCGCACTCCGGAACGCCTCGGGAGAAGCCAACCATCCGCGCTCCATCGAATGGAGCTTGAAACTCGTCGGGCATCCAGAAGCAACTGACGATGACCGTCTTCGCTTCGTCGAACTGGCAGTTAACCGAGGCAAACGGGAGTTAGCAGAGCAACAACTCGCCCAATTGGAACGCAACGGCGCCTCTCGAATGAAAACAGATTACCTCCGCCTTGTTCTCACCCTCTCGCGAGGACAAGCCGCCAAGCCAGAAGCAATCGCACTCGCTCGCACCATGCTCGCAAGAGGTTCCGCTACTCTCGAAACATATCGCCTCTACTGGAACCTTTGTCTTGATCCGAGAGATCCAGCACTCGCCAACGAAGGTATGTCACATCTCCGCCAAACTGCAAAACACAGCGACGAATTAGGCCGCGAAGCTCTCCGTCAACTATTGAGGACGAAAGCCATTACCGAGAACGAATACCGAGACTGCGCCCGCCGCCTCTGGCAGTTTCCTCAACCCACCCGAGACGATGCCTTGCTGTGCATTAACGCCGCCTATTTTGGCAAGACCCTACCCATCGACAAGCTCCGCTCCCTCCTCGCCGAACGGTTCGGCCCCTTCTCCGGTCCGGCCGAAACGCACAAAATTGCCAAAGTCCTTTCCGAACTAGGTCGCCCAAAAACCGCTGAGGCCCTCCTCCTTTCCGAAACGAACGCCACCCGACGCGCCTCCCTCCTCCCTGAACTCCTCCGTGCTCGGATCCTGTCCAAACGCCATGAGAAAGCCACCGTTACCTTGCGAGACGGCAACACGTCTCTTTCTCCTTCCGAAAACCTTTTCTTTGGTTCTTTGCTCGCTCAAAAGAGCAAGAAAACCGAACAAGCCCAAGCCCTCCTCGCTCGCTCCTTCGAACGAGCCACATCCAGCGATCTGGCAACCATTCGGCAATTCATCCCGCTACACGACAATCCAAACGCCGTCGTGACCCTGCTCGAACGCCTTGAGAAGGATGAGCACACTCCAACGGGACTTCGTTACTTGCTAGCGACCTGCTACCAACGTCTCGGGAGAAACGAAGCTCTAGAAAAAATCCTTGCCCGAACGCCAATTCCTTCCAGTGACACCGCACCCGCCGCCGAACAAACCTGTCGGCTAAAAACCCTGTACGGGCAAGACTTACCAGTTTGTCGACGGCTAGCAGAAAACCTCGTCACCCGACATCCCGCCACTGCTTCCTACCGCTACACGCTCGCCCTCTGCTACCTCGCCTCCGGTAGCCCACATGACGCCCACGCCATACTCGGTCCCTACCTTTACGCCACACCCCCCGTCTGCCCTAGCCAAAGACTCGTCGGCGCCGTTACCCTCGCAGCTGTCGACCGCAAGGCCGATGCAATTCGATGGGCACCGTACGCTCACAAGGATTTACTGCTAAAACCGGAACGGACCCTTCTGGCCACCTTACCGACTCCTGCGAAAACTCTGCCGTCCCAACAGCCATAGTTACAGCCTAACGGTCGAGAGAGATCGAATATGCTAAGAGACCGAACTAATTTGCAGGCCGAAAACGTTTGAGCAAGGCCCATTCCTCGGGAAGCATGCGGTCGGGAACGAGTCCATCGGCCAGCTTATGGCCCTCGGCGATTTTTCCTTTGGCGAAAAAAATGGCTGCAAGTAAAGCTCTCTCGCCATGGAGAAGGCGGGGGCCACCACGACGGCGCATGACATTCAAGGCCTCGCCAGGCTTATTCGTCAACAATTTCGCGAGAGCGAGGGTGGAAAGGAAGTTGGGGTTGTTCGGAACGGCCTTCACGATGCGTTCCGCCTCTTGGGCGAGAGCAGATGCTTCCTGGCCGGACAACAACGCGAGGTAAGCAGCGTTGTTGCAGTTGCCCCAACGATGCGGATACCGGCGACGCAAAGATTCCGCAACACGCAGGGCCAAAAGGGTTTCGCGAGCGCTCATGGCGAGTTGGAGCAACTGGTTGCCCTCGTCTTGACCGAGAGCGTTCGAATCGATATCTAGAGCGGCAGTATAGGCTTCGCGGGCGGAAGCCGCATCACCCCTTAAGAGAGAAAATCGTCCAGCTTCCACCAACGCCACAGCCGATCTCGTCGCTTTGGCCCGACTCAGGTATTTCGCCACGACGGACGGATCGCCTTGGGCCATGTCCAGATAAGCAGTGGCCTTGCCCTGATCTTCGGCGGAAAGAGCACTGGTCGCCCGTTTCAAAAGTGCCTCGGCTTGGATCGTAGCGTTCGTTTCAAGCAAAGCTTGAAAGCGTGGAAAGAAAAGTTGAGAAGACATCTCTGCCTCCACTTTCGAGACCAACTCGAGAGTACGTCGATGCTCACCTCGCCCAAGAAACCATTGGGCAAGCATGGCCTTGTCCGTGTTTTGAAGATGGTTTAAGGCTTCATCCAACAAAACCTCTCGGTCTACTGGTTTTGCAAATGCAAGGTTTACTTCCACCGCACGTAAAAAAACAGCAGGATTCGTAAGCGGATGCCGGCGCAAACCCGCAGCAGCTTCCGACACATCCTCGGGGAAGACACCGTTTCCCAAGGGAGTGAATGCCAAGGTCTTCAGCGCCCTGTGCCCGAGAACATCAATTCTTGTACCTATTTCCCGTAAGGTAATCTTGGCCAAGATTCTGTCGTCTAAGGATGCCGACATCCATAGCGTACGGGCCTTGGCCAAACGAACATAGCGGTTTTCGGGTTCCTGCCCGAGAAGTACCTCAAGCACAGCCAAAGCTTTCTTTCGAAAACCTTGACTGAAGAACAAACGGGCCCGCAAGGTCTTAGTGCGCAGGTCATCGGGTGCACGCCGTTCCAACTCGGCAAAGGCATCTTCTTCGGGTGGGACATCTGCAAAATCCAAAGTGAGTTCGACCAAAAGAACCAAATCGTCCGTCTCCACCTCTCCACGATTTCGAAGTTCCCTCAGGATGGAAAGAGCAACGACGGGATTCTCGGTCAAACGTGCGGCAAGCAGGGCCCGCAACACGCCAGTCTCTTCTTGGGCGAACTCGCCAGTCTCGACTCGATTGATCGCCCGTTCTATGTTTTCCTCAAGTCTAAGGTGTCGCCATCCAAAAAAGCCACCCAGAAGAACCAACGCCGAAAGGACAAGCCAAAGACGTCCGTTCACGCGCCGGCGGCTTCGTTCTTTACTATTCCAAAGGAACGCCTGCGGCGGCGCCAAGCCAACACGGCCAATGCAAAGAAACTTATGGCTGGAAAAATTTCGGCCGGCTCGGGTGCAGCAGATCCACTGCCACCGCCGCCACCGCCGCCAGCGAGCCAATCGGCGTAGGTCTGGCTGACAGGGATGTCATATGTCCCGCCCCAAGTAGCATCAGTATAAGTTCCCCCGATATTGGCTCCGACAGGGGCGGCCGAAATGCTGTACCCGATGTCCTTGAGCAATGCGAAGTCGAGATCACTAAACGACGACCTTGAGTTTATTCCGATACTTGGAAGCATGGATGGATGACAAGCGCAATTTACTTTCGAGGGATTTAAATTGCCTGGTGGAACTGGCCCTCCATCCGTGGGCAAATCCCAATGCGAAGTCCCATAGAGCGGAATGTTTTCACCATTGTATTCTGCTTTGGCATTCGCACCTGTCCAAAAGGAACCTGATTTATTAGCATTCCATGCATTATTGGTTTGGAAGCCCATGACATGACCAATCTCATGCACCATCACGGTGTAGAAATCGGTCTTGCCAGAAGAAAGAGCGTCGGTGTGGGTCGTAAGATCCGTGTCGAAGTAAAAAGTCTTGTTGGTATTGACCTGTGAACTACCCGCAATCGGTTCAAAATTAGTGTTACTGTTCTTCGCGTTTAGGGCATTCTGCATTGCTGTTAAATCTGCTCCTGAACCGGAATAACCCGTTCGGCCGGTTTGACCGGCAGAAGCAAGCGTACTTCCGGCAATCGATTTTGCTCCCAAAAAAACAATCAATTCATTCGCTTTGCCGATTACGTTTCCATCACTTGTCGTACTTGCAACAGCAGATTGTAAGGTAGCTGATGAAGACGGGCTGGTGAAGTTGAGCCCCAAACCAGTAATGCTACTCAGACCAAGATCCTCAGAAGGTCTGTACCCGGCAAAGCTTTCTCCGACCATTCTCGACTCGAAAACATAAGCCACCTGCTCCATAATGTACTTTCTATCATCGGAAAAATAATTTCCCGAGTCATAGGAATAATCAAAGATAATGTCTATGGCTGCACTTGCCTGAATCAAACTTAACAGGAAGCAGAAGCAGCTATGCCAAAATATCGAAGCTCTAGATATCGCTCGCTGCGTAAAAGGCATAAAGGGGATTAGGCAATGGAATAGTTTATCTTGCCCTAGATCACCATATCACTGCATTTTAATGCAAGGACAAAAGTACACCTTCTCAAGAAACAAATCCATCAGTTCCGCAGAACTTCGCCGAGCCATGCGATGACGGCCTCGCTCATGGGGCCAAGGCCATCCTCCGAGAAGACATGGTCCGTTCCGGGAATTTCGACAAATTTCTTCGGCTCATTGGCAAGGGCAAAGATTTCACGGGAGTCCTCAATCGGCACGACGTCGTCTTCGATTCCATGGACGAAAAGCCAAGGTACTGTAACCTCGGAAGCTTTCGGGGCAGTAGTTCGAATGGCCTTCATGTCGGCGAGGAAAACTTTTGACAGTGGGTATGATGAATCTTCCCACATGCACCCGGAGTCGGGTGTTTCTTCTCCAAATTCACGATCGTAAAATGCTTCCGTGTTCACCATTCCGGCAAGAGAAATGAGATAGCGTATTCGACTGTCACTTGCAGCAGCAAGCACACCAACGGCTCCGCCCATGCTGTGTCCGGCGTAGGTTGCTCGAAGCCCTACCGACTCAGTAGCTGAAAGGACGGCTTTCAGGTCTTCGACCTCCTTGGAAATCGTGCACTCCCGAAAGCTTCCTTCCGAAGAACCATTTCCTGCAAAGGAGAACCGCAATACGGGCACTCCTTCCGCCGATACGGCTTCTGCCAATGCTACGACAAAAGGCCTATCCTTGTTGCCGGTCACGCCATGACCTATAACAAAAACATCGCGGGCATTGGCTGCTCCTTCATGGAAGGTATAATCGAGGGTTTCCCCACTTGGGTTTTTTATTGTTCCAAACATCTCAGCAGGCTTACGACGACTGCCCTCAGGTTGGCAAGCGCACATTATTGAATAACATAGGAATCTGAAGCTAGTGGCTTCTTGATCGAGTCAAAGAGTCGATTAAAAAGGCATACGCAAGCGTCTTCAGTTTAAGGTCCGAAAAGGTTTCCTGACGCATAGGCGGAGCAATCATGCAAAGAATCCGAGACCTGTTTGAAGTAGAAAGCCTACGGCATGTGCCCGCCCACACAAGGGCATTCGATTTTATTGATTCTTCATCGGAAGTTCGAGCGGCGAATAGAGCCGCAGGATATTCTGCCTTTTGCAAACGATCAATAGGGGCATCTCCCATTGGAGAGAGTAAAGCAACAGCGGTAAAAAGTTGTGGACTGTGCGCCATGGCAAGGGCAAGTAAATCCGCTTGGCTCCCGTAGGCACACACGGCAACGGCTCTAGTATCACCCGAATCCGAGCCAACAAGAAAACCAACTACTTCCAAAACCTCGGCAAAATTGTTCACGGAAGCTAAGGCACAATCCACTCCATGATCAAGAAGACTCGACGACTCAATGGATAACTCATTAAAATCACCGCCCACCGAAAGACCGCTGGGGCTAGTAAGGGTCAAAATGATATGACCAGTCCCCCTGGAAACGGAGGAGGAGCGAACAAGAAACCCACTCGGGATTGGAAGTTTAACAATGGAATCAGCTAGCCCAATCTGGCCAGTCCAGAAAGAGTCGTAAAGCTCATCACGAAAAGGGCGAAGGTAGCTTAGCGCATTTTTACTATATTCGCTTTCGGATTGCTCAAGGGAAAGAGGTTCGGCTTCAGGTGAAAATTCTGGAGGACCAGCAAATGCATCGAAAGGTATCCATGAACCATAACGATAAAACCAATTGTTGTCGAATTGGGACGATTCGAGAATCTGATTTTTAAGAGAGGCATATTTACCCCAAAACCTGAAAGCCGTCTGTTCGCAAAACCATAGAGCGAAGCAACTGAATAGAATGCCAATAAAGAGTTTCATGCATCGAGAATGCCGATTGCCCGGATAATGAACCCATGCCTCGTTCCTCTTGACCCCGACAGAGCTCCGCGCAAACGTTCATGTTTCATTAAATGAAATATCATCAAATAAAAAGGATAACTCAAATACTTGTTACGGTCGCGGGTATCAATTTAATAGGGTGCGGGGATGATGATCGTGCTCTTTTCACGACATCGGACAATTCCAAGATGGCCATAACGCCCGGATACGAGGGCGAGAGACTGAATGGCATCCCTCACGGCAAAGGGGTTTTCACCTTTCCAAATGGGGCGCGATACGAAGGACATGTGATTAACGGCAAGCCCAACGGTTTCGGCGTCAACTTATTCGCTAACGGAGATCGATACGAGGGAGAGTACCTAAACGGAAAATCTCACGGACAAGGCAAAATCACCATGAGGAGCGGAAGTTCGTACGAGGGAACATGGAAGGAAGGAATGATGGAGGGGACGGGAACATATTGGTATGCTGATGGAAGAAAATACGAAGGGAACTTTCTTTTTAGCGAAATCGAAGGACAGGGAATTATGACTTACCCCGACGAGAGCCGTTACGAAGGCGAGTTCAAGCGCGGCAAGCGGAACGGTCGAGGCAAACTTTTTCTAGCAGAGGGGAAGGAATATGAAGGAGATTTCAGGGACGACAAACCAAACGGCATAGGCATCGTCACAGTAGACGGCACGGTCTATAGAGGAGAAATCGAAGAGGGATTTCGCCACGGAAAAGGATCTTTCACCACTGGAGATGGGTCACGACATCTCGGACATTGGAAACATGGCAAAAGGCATGGACTTGGCGTTGCTTACGACACCAACGGATCCATAATGTTCAAGGGTTTATGGCAAGACGGTTTCGCCGTACCGAACTCGTCTTTGCCTTCAGTTAACGAGTGAAAAATAGCGTTGGTACGATTCGGGATTATTCAAAAACTGCAGAACTGGTTCTTCTGCGAAAACCGCGACATGCTCGCCAAATAGGCAAACCCAACAAGCCAGACACCATAATATAAGTGGATGGTTCGGGTGCCGCTGTATAATTATAATTGGCCGCATAACGGATGCTCAACTTATTGCCTCCAACATATGGCGTCCAAGTGCCGCCTCCAGGACCTCCTGAAAGAGTTATGTTCGCAGCAGAAAAGCTTTCCCCGCCACTTACCGCAACCACATCATTAAACCAGTAACCTTGGAATTGCTCGTCATCGCCATTGGTGCCTGAAAAATCTGAAGATTGATTGCGGATAGTAATTGTGAGTCCGCCGGAAGCATTGGACAAATTAGTAATCGTCCATTGATCGAAGTTATGATTAATCGTAGGACCGGAAGCGACATAATTATCAGCAACCGAGAAATCCCAAAAATAGGTTTGGCCGCCATTCCAATCATCCGTACTTGTATCTGTACCATTGCCTGTTCCGCCCGGATTAGTATTAATCGCATGCAGCATCGTACTTGAAATAAAAGAAATCAAGAAGGGAAACATGCGAAAAAAGTAAATCATCGGCAACAAAGATAAACGCATTGGCATGCATACGCAAGCTACGAAGAAAAAAGCTGGCTATCCAAGACAGATAGCCAGCTCCACTGAGGAATTGAGATGTAGAACTTTTTTCCTCAGGCAATCTCTGCCATGTGAAATTCGAGCCAGTCGTCAAGGTTGTTGAGGTTGATAGCGTCCTTAGGATCACCATCTGCAAGACCGTTAGCGGAAAGGATGCCTTGACGCGTGTCGTCGTCGTGGTTGTAGCCTTCGATCGAGGCATTCAGTTCACCCACGCTTCCAGCATCGAGAGTGGACCCGGGCTGCTCCTTAACCCACGCTTCGAATTGCGGGTAGGTAGGCTTGGTGTCGGTAATGAAGGAACGAACGGCTTCGGCATCCAGTCCGAGGCCATTGATGACCATTGAGTCATAGCCGGCTCCGATGCCGGGATAACCATCGGCAATCTTTCCGGCCGCTTCGAGAGAAACCTTTTGCCAGAGGCGAGGGAGGTGGAGAACGCCAAGAGGGCCTGCTGTTCCTGAACTGATGAGAGGTACGATTTTAGACATATTTTAGATTATGTTGAGGGATTGAATTTATAGGTATGTGAAAGAAGATGTTCTACCGAAAGAGGTTCACGCCAACTGTCAAACGGAAAGGTCTGATAGATGAAGAATAAGTTGGACAAATTCAGCATCCACGCCATCAATCGAAATGAATTATACACCTCAATACAAACAACTAAAGGATTTTTGAATATGAGTTCAAAGGAGAAAAGCATAGGATTAGTAGGCGCAGGCCGCATGGGAGCCAACATTGCCCGAAACCTAAAAGACAAGGGCTATCGATTGAGTTGCGTGAACGATGTGATCGGCGAAACCGCCGCTGCCCTCGCCGAGGAACTAGGTTGTGTACATGCTGAAACTCTCGCCGAAGTTACTGCTGCTTCGGACATCATACTGACAGTCGTAACTAATGACACGGCGATGGAATCCATTTTTTTCGGCGAGACGGACAACCTTTTCAATAACGCAGCAGGAAAGCTATTCATCAACTGCGCAACGCTTTCCCCGGACATGCACATTAAGCTCGAGAAAGTTGCTGCAGGGGTCGGAGCCAAAACTCTTGAAGGCTGTATGGCATCGAGCATTACACAAGCTCGTGATGGCACCCTCTACCTAATGATCGGTGGTAAAAAGGAAACCTTCGAGAGCGTAAAGGACTTGCTGGGCGACCTAAGCGTAAACCTACGTTTCGTTGGCGAGGCGGGAAAGGCCGCCCAAGTGAAGGCTCTGGTGAATATGGTCATGAACATCAACACAGCTGCACTCGCCGAGGGGTTGGGCATTGGCGATGCTCTGGGGCTCGATCTCGAGATGCTTTGTGAAATCTTTTCGCAAACGGGAGCCAACTCCCGCGTCTTGGAAACCGACTCGGAAGACATGCTAGGGCGAGACCATGAATGCTATTTCTCCGCCGAGCATGCAGCGAAGGACTCGGGTATCGCAATCGCAGTTGCCGAAGGAGCCGGAATTTCAGTTCCCTTGGCCAAGGCTACCCTCGCCCAGTATCAGAAGATGGTCGACTTGGGCTTAGGGGATCTCGACAAATCGGGCATAGCCGAATTAACCTTTAAAGGTAGAGGAACAAGAAACTAGTTTCTTAAAGAAAAGAAGATACCATCGCCTCACGGAGAACTTTCCAGTTCTCGCAATGATTTGTAATAGAGCATGAAAACTTCATCATGTTTGCCGATCTCTTCAAGTTTGCCGTTGTTTTCAAACCAACGGCCAAGCATGAGGATTAGATCTTTGTCCTCCATATTTTCCAATTCTGCATCATCCGACTCTACTCGGTAATCTCGCAAAACTTGGCAATCAAAGGATACGGGTTTCTCAGGAAAAACAAGGTCGTCCTCCGATTTTGAAACCAACATGTGCCCGGAAGACAATCCTTTAAGCCCCTCAAAGCCCGACTGTGTGGAATCAGATTTTGTTTTGGTGAAATAATCAGAAAACTCATCGACCGTAGCATGTTCCGACCCAATCGGAAGGCTTGCTTGACTGTCTTCCCCTTCACTATGACCAATATGCTTCAGGCAATCAATTAGGTAAGCGTAACCGAACGCTAGTTCAGCATGGGAGTAGCCGATCTCGGGAGAATAAAAATGATACAATCCACCCATACGGGCTGTAAAAGGTGATGCATTTTGTCGACCCGCACGAGCCCACTCGATCATTTTGGTAGCCAACTTCCCCTGTCGCTCACCCTCGATTATAGGCATTAAGCAAAGGGTTTTAGGACACTCCGAGGGCGGTGACACCTCCAAAAAGCTTTCGGCGTCAGGTGAGTCGAAGACCGCAGTTGCCCACAACTCAGGTCGTTTGGACACGGCTTTAGCAAGATGATGTGCAGATTCACCGCTAGCCCAAGAAAATAGGTGGGCAGAAAGCGTAGCTTCCTCCAATCGCAATTTTTCTACAGCAGAAATCAGCTCAACTTCATTGGCGACATAAATGATTCCGCATCCCACGCCCCGCTCTAATAAAGAGACGAACTGTCCCTCTAGTTGACGTCGAATGGAGCTTAACTCACCTTCCGCCATTTTTCTCTTCGGCGGCAAGACATGAAGAAGGATGGCATTGACCATGTTTAATGTCTCTCCGACCCGCTTCGCGTCACCATTCTCGACATCTTCGGCAGTCGCGAATTTTGTCAATCGAGGCAAGGCCATGTCTTTCACTCCACCTACCTCCCGAACTTCAAAATCATGCAAATCATCGCCGTCTCGAAAATCTTCGTATAATTCATCTCGCAGCGGACGCGTATAGCTAAGAATCTGTTCGGCGTACCAACTCTCTCTTTTCGCCAATAATTCAGGAGAAATTATCGCCTTAACGGCAGGAGGCTTAGCCCATTGGCTTAATGGTAAAAGCCGAAGAACCGGTATCGCAATGCCATCGTGATCATCCTCTTTCCACACCCAATTAGCCCGCCAACTTGCATAGAATTCTGAAAACCTGTAGCAAAGTTGCTCTAAAGCGACCGCTCCAAAAGTTATTAAACACAAAATTACCAAAAGTTTCAGAATACCTCGCATATGAAATCTTTTCTCAAGCCGGAGGCGAAGGCTTATCTCTTCCAACCTCTACAGGGTCATGATCTGGCGGAGGGGAATTTGCTGATTCGTGGATGTCAGGAGGTTCTTCCGCTATCTCGGGCAAAGGGGGAGATGGAACATCTTCGGTTTCCTCGAGCACGGGTTGAGCTTCCGCGACTTCCTCTATCGCCTCAGGTTCCTCTATCTCGGAAAGGAGTTCCGGTGGCGGTTCCGAAACGACTTCGGGAACTTCCTCCTCAACGGTTTCCTTAGGAGGTTCTTCCGCTATCTCGGGCAAGGGTAAAGGTGGAACATCTTCGGTTTCCTCGACCACGGGTTGAGCTTCCACGACTTCATCAATCGCCTCAGGTTCCTCTATCTCGGAAAGGGGTTCCGGTGGCAGTTCCGAAATGACTTCGGGAACTTCCTCCTCAACGGTCTCCTTAGGTGGTTCTTCCGCTATCTCGGGCAAGGGTAAAGGTGGAACATCTTAGGTTTCATCGACCACGGGTTGAGCTTCCACGACTTCCTCAATCGCCTCAGGTTCCTCCATCTCTGAAAGGGTTTCCGGTGGCAGTTCCGAAACAGCTTCGGGAACTTCCTCCTCAACAGTTTCCTCAGGTGGTTCTTCCGCTATCTCGGGCAAGGGTAAAGGTGGAACATCTTTGGTGTCCTCGACCACGGGCTGAGCTTCCTCGACTTCCTCAATCGGCTCGGGTTCCTCCGCCTCGGGAAGGGTTTCAGGTAGCGGTTCCGGAACGACTTCGGGAACTTCCTCCTCAACGGTTTCTTCAGGTGGTTCTTCATTCGTATCAGATGCGGGCTGATCGTTTTCCTCCTCAACCGTACTAGGCTCTTCCGTTTGTTCAGACTCTATGCTATCATCATCCTTACCTTGGTCTCGCTCCTTCAACTCATCCAGCAAATCGTCTGCCGGTTTGTTTGCGCTTCCCTCCGAAGACAATTCGAAATCGTCCAGAGAAATTTTCGTTTTTCGGGAAAGTCGAAGCATACCGAACCAGCATAAGGCTGCCCCTACAGACACACCAATGATCGAAAGTAAGAAAAGTTGAGTTTTTTCTCCACTCGAAATAATGTGGTCGTCCGAAAGAAACTTTACCCAAAATAATAACAGTAAACTCAAAAGAGGAATTCCCACACCCAATGCAAGAACCTTCAGTCGCCGGAAAAGCCCTTTCGTAAAAGCCAATCCAAAGAGAAGAACAGAGTAGAAAGCTTGCAGAATCGAAAAAGCCAACTCTGTCCGAAATACCTTATCGACAATCTCATCTCTAGCATCCGATCCTAGAAGAACGGCAATCTCATAACCCACCACATGCTTGGACGTGATACCAACCATTGCATTTTCCAACGCCGTGAAGTCCAGAGCCAGTCCAACCCAGAAGAAACCGACCATTAAAAGGCCAACTCCACCCAGTGATAGGAAAATACTCTTGTTAAAACTGTGCACGGACAGGATGCGCAGATGCAATACCATGAGGTTAGTTTGCTCTCCCCGTATATGGCAAGAGCCAATCTTACCTTTACCAGAACCGGCTAACTAGTTGGATAGTCCGCGTAAGTAATGCCACACCGAACCGAATTGGCGACGGGCATCACCTTCGAGCAAATCAATGAGCCCCGTACGACCCTCCTCGTCTGCAAACTTTGGCATGATGGTATTCGGAGTAATCCGATAAGGATTCATCATCCAGCGCATATAATGATCATAACGCATCCGCGATCGAGATAAAATAAGGTTCACGCCTTGCCCTTCGAAGACCGCCGTGGGCTTTTGTTCACCTACGCCGTGACAGGTTATGCACAACGTACTAACAATCTTCCCGCCGACTTGCTTCAGCTGCTTTTCATCATGGGGATTTGGCTCATCATCCATCGCCGAAAAGACTCCACATGAGCTTGAAAGTCCTGATGCAAAGGAATTTGCACGAATTGCAAAGCTTGGCATGCGGGCTTTCATCCATGGCCGAGGTTTTTCCGCCACTTTCCCCGCCAAAAAGGCGGCGAGCCAGTTTTCTCTAAGTTTTTCACCGGCAAAAGACAGGTCGGGCGGAGCTCGGCTGGCCGCGTGTGCCTGCACCAAGTTACTCACAGCATCAGGAATGTCGCCATCCTTTGCCTTCAATGAGGAAACCTCATTCGAAAAGGCTTCCCATAAGCTCTCTTTTCCGTCCCGCTCATGACAAGCTGCACAACGCAACTCCTCAAACTGACGGTTCGCAAATTCAGGAGGACTGTGACGCTCAAGAGACCCATCCCTCTCTTGAAGAAATATAGCAATCGCTGATCGTTCCTCTTTAGATAAAGGAAATCGAGGACCTTTTGAACCTTCGCCAAGACAACCCGCTCCAGTTAAAGCGCTTAATTTTTGAAGGCTCGTAGCGATCAACTTGTTTTCACAAGGAAGCTCGTGACAGGCCGCACAACCTAGGCTCGAAGCAAGGAGTTTGCCTTTAGCCGCATCACCCTTTGACGCGGTGATGGTAAGAACGGGAGAGTCAAGCTCTTGAAGAAAAACAGCAAGATTTGCCGCCTCCTCTTTGGAAAGACGAAAGTTCGGCATGCGGATCCAAGGATAATGTTTATCGGGTTCGAGGAGAAAGGCAGCCAAGCTCCCGGGCAGGTATTTTTGCCCAACAGCCACAAGGGAAATTCTACCGTTCTCAGCGATAGTATTATTTTCGCTAAGGGCATGGCAGGAAATACACCCTAAATCCGCAAATAAAACGCCACCGGATTTGCTATCTCCAAGAACTACTTTTTTCTCAATATTTTCATTTTTCAGACTACCAAGAAAGGCTGCAAGATGTGAGGATTCCATGGGGGAGTGAACCATTTGGGGCATTCGCGCAGCATGACGTATTGATTGCGGATCGAGAATCCACTTTTCCATCCAAGCCTGATTTAGTCGAGAGCCCACTCCGATGAGGGAGGGCCCCATGGCAAGAACTTCGGGCATTGCCGCTTTCTGATTAAAAGGTTCGTCGGGTAAATGACAACGAAGACATCCGCGAGAAGCAGCGAGAAAGCGACCTTGCCTTAAAAGGGAAGATTTTTCTAAAAGTTCGGCTGTCTTTCCGGTTGAAAAATGGGCCAGTGACTTTGGGGGTATCGACTC
Organism: uncultured Opitutales bacterium; assembly: GCA_905612515.1. GTDB lineage: Bacteria > Verrucomicrobiota > Verrucomicrobiia > Opitutales > Seribacteraceae. Next base: position 80,931 of record CAJQSI010000046.1, read on the forward strand.
TCGGGCAAAATCACGTCCCTTCCAGAAAAGGCGGAAACGCGCCAAACCTGAATCTGCACTCGAGTAACGAAGCTCAAAAGGATGCTCTCCTCCATTCAGCCGCAAACGCTTCGACTCCACGGTCGAAAGGTCTTCCCCCTCCGACTCGAGTACCTTTTCGCCATCTAAGAGAAGAGAGGCTTTGCCAAATCCCTCAAATGAAAAGTTGATGCGCTCGCGTTTCTCCAACAAAATAACACCGTGCCAAACCGATTCAAATGGACCTGCATCAACAAAAGCCGAAGGGGGTTCATTTTTATCGACTCGAAGCGCCACACGGCGTTCTAGACGGTAGTCGATAGATTTAGAAGCTTTGCCACGAATTTCTAGAACTACCCCGGGGAGGACAGATGTATCAGCATGGAGAAAATTGGCCGCGACAAGGATCGTCGCCCAAAAAAGGGGTGGACGAAGCATACTGCTCTAAACGTTAACGAGCTTCCCGGTACTGTCTCCGAGCGCATCTGCGTCGACACCCATCCGCTCGAGTAGAGATAGATAAAGATTGGCCAGGGGTTCGCCCTTGAAATCATGGCGACGACCGGCACTCAATCCGGCAGCTCGGCCACCTGCGAGGAGAATGGGAAGTTTTTCGTGACCATGACGATTGCCGTCACTTATGCCGCCGCCATAAACAATCATACAGTGATCCAGCATAGACGAACCATCGACTTCTCGAACGCTTTTGATTTTCTTTAGGAAATAAGCAAATTGGTCGGCGTAGAAACGATCAATTTTGGCCAATTTGGATACCTTCCCTTTGTCGTCGCGGTGATGAGAAAGAGAGTGATGACCTTCGGGGACGCCTATGTCGGGGAAGCTGCGATTACTTCCATCGTGGGCAAGAAGGAAGGTGGCCACTCGCGTTGCATCTGTCTGAAAAGCTAAGGCCATGAGGTCAAACTGCACACGCAAGTGCTCGGCGTAGTCGCGAGGAATCCCCTCGGGTTTCGGATAGGTCGGTTTTTTGGAATCCAACTGTTCGGTTTTTTCGATTCGCTGCTCCAATTCGCGTACGCTCGTAAGGTACTCATCGAGTTTGGAGCGATCGGTACGCCCAAGATCACGCTGCAGGCTCTTGGCATCTTCAAGGACGAAGTCGAGGAGGCTTTTTTCATGACGTAGACGCCGAGTCCGACTTTCAGCCTGCTCTTTGGTAAGCCCGTCGGAAAAGAGACGCTCGAAAACCGATCGGGGATTAGCTTCGGGCGGCATAGGCAGGGACTTCGTCTTCCATGCAAGGTTGTATTGATAGGCACAACTGTAACCAGAATCGCAACCACCTGACAGGCGAGCGCGATCCGTACTCAACTCCAGAGAAGGCAATTTGGTTTCCTTGCCGACATGCTCGGCGGCCAATTGGTCCACAGACACTCCGATGCGAATATCCGACCCAGCCGTCTTGCGAGCCTGACATCCCGTCAGAAAAGTGGCGTTGGCTCGAGCATGATCCCCGCCACCATCTCCGTTTGCATTGGCTTTCTTGTGATCCAATCCTTCCAAGGCTTGGATATCACTTTTAAAGGGTTCGAGGGACCGAAGTGATGGGGATAGATTGTATTTGCGTCCTTCGCCAGTTGTTCGCCACTGAGGAAGAATTACGCCATTGGGTATGTAGGCAAAGCCCATTCGCAAGGGAATGGATTTTGATTTCCCGGCTTTCGCGGCCATCGCTTCCAATGGCGGCAACGCCAAGGCGGTACCTAAGCCGTGCAGGAACGTCCGTCGTGATAAGGTGAAATTCTTCACTGAAAAAGTATATTCCAATATAGTCCGAACCTACCTCGCGGGCAAGGTCAATGGGCGTTTCGTTAGAAGGTTTATTCCGTAGGGAAGTCGCCCCTGCGCTTCTGGAAAGGAACGCTTTCGACAAGATAAAGGATGAGATCGGAAAAACGGTAACCGCTTTCGCTCATCCGTTGAGCAATCTTGTCAAGCTCGGGTCTATCATGGTATTCGATACCGCGTCCGAGAGCGTAAGTCAGAAGCTTTTCGATCAAGCAACGGACGAAGGCTTCCTTTCGGCCATGGACTATGAACCGCTGAAGTTCGAGAGCTCCGGTAAAGGTTTCTCCAGTCGACAACTTCCCTGCAGAATCGATTGGACTGCCGGCATCCTGCAAACGCCAACGTCCTATCGCATCGTAGTTCTCCAAGGAAAATCCAATTGCATCCATAGACACGTGGCATGAGGCGCAAAGAGGTTTTTCGGTATGGATTGACAACTGCTCGCGCAAAGTTTTTCCCTTGGAATCAGATGCGCCAACATCTAGCTCAGGTATGTCGGGGGGAGGATCCTTTACGGGTGTGCCGAGGATGTTGTCCAACACCCACTTTCCGCGCTTGACAGGCGAAGTGCGAGTGGGATTGGAAGTGATGGTGAGGAGGGATGCATGAGTAAGAATCCCGCTCCGAGGTAAACTTGTACCTTTCAAAGAAACGTATTTTAGGTCGTCGCCAAACTTGCCCCGAAGCCCGTAATGGCGAGCCAGCGAGGCATTGATAAACGTGTAGTCGGCATCGAGGAATTCGGTCACCGGCCGATTCTCAATCAACAAGTAGCGAAAGAAGGCCTCCGTTTCATCCCGCATGGATTGGCGTAGCTTGTCGTCAAACTCGGGAAAGCGTTTTTTGTCAGGTTGGACAAGTTCGAGGTCGCGTAACTGCAACCACTGCCCTGCGAAGTTTTTTGCAAAAGCGAGACTCCTATTGTCCGCCAGCATCCGGCGAACCTCGGTCGCCAAGTTTGACCGCAATTGTTTCTTTGCGGCAAGAGCGAGAAGTCGGTCGTCGGGCATGGTGCTCCAGAGGAAAAAAGACAATCGTGAAGCCAGCGAGAACTCATCCAGATCGTGAACTGCTTTCGGATCGTTAGGGCTAGGTTGAGACTCGGCCCGAAAAAGAAAACGGGGCGAAACCAAGGCAGCTTTGAGAGGCAGACGAATCGCTTCCATAAAAGGGGCGTCCTTGCCGCCAACCACATCGTACAATCTCAACAGGCCAGAGATTTCCTGTTCAGCAACTGGCCGGCGATAGGCTCGAGGGACAAATCGCCGCAAGACAAACTCCGCGTATGCTCGGTTGCCGGAACCTTTCGGCCGAGTTCCCAAAATTTTTAGGCGAGAGGCTTGAAGCGCGGAAGATGGTTCGCCACTTGGAGCCTCTACTTCCAACCACTGCAAGTAAAGATTACGGTCACGTCGCTTGGGGTTGCGATTCCTTGGGTCGTAAAAATCATTCAAGAAAGAAACCCGAAAATGGGCGTTCCCCGCTCTCGCCACCTTGGTGCTCACTTCGTAAGTACCGGCATCCGGCGACTCGTGCGTCACTTCAAAGGTTTTCAGGTCACGGTCGTTTAGTCGGAATTTCATCTTCGCCAACTCGCCTCCTGCCCGAGAGGCCCAAGCCTGCGCACGAAATCGATACTCTCCGGGTCTTGGAATCGAAACGCGAACCTCTACCTCACCCGTAGTGGTGAGTACTCGAGCATCTCTCGCATAGCCAGCACCCCTCATCTTCGAGGGTCCGATCCGTTGTAATTTTCTTGGTGGTGGAAACTCACCAAGAACCTCATCCAGCACGGCATCCGCCGCCGACATGTATTTTTCGAGCAAGAGCGGTGATAGCGAAAGAGCGTCGCCCACAGTATCGAACCCATGCCCAGTGTCGTCGGGGGGGAAATCTTTGGCTGGTTTGAAGTCAACACCCGTCAAGTCGCGAATAACGTTATCGTACTCGACCCGATTTAGCCTTCGAATAGTCACACGACCAGGATCGGGCTTGCTCGGGTCGAGGCCAAAGACGGTCCGCTCAATCGCACTCAGAACAGCCTTCCGCTCGGCCACCGAAGGTTTTGGCTTTCGGGAAGGAGGCATGCTGTGCTTGTAGAGGTTTTGCCACACCTTCTTCCAGAAATTCTCGTCTTCCAACACACCGTCATGTTTTAAAACGTCATCCAAAACAAAGTCGCCCTTGCTTGCTCCTTCTCCATGGCAGTCATAGCAATATTTAACAAAAACAGGTCGCACCTTATTGATGAAATTCCTCTTTCCCTCTGCCGATACTGCATGAGGTTTTTGAGCAACGGAAACG
>CAJQSI010000047.1 GCA_905612515.1 uncultured Opitutales bacterium
TTAAAAAGGAAGCCATAGACCAAGGGATTCGTTTGTTCCACGGTGTCCTTGTCCCAGAATTTCCTCATGGGGGCGGAACCAAGAGACGTCTTGATGGCATAGGACAAATGCCTTTCACTGGGGAGAGTGACGACCTCCGCCAATACCTCGAAGGCTTCCTTCGTGCCAACGTAACTGCAGGCGATGGCCGCCTCCATGCGAACGAGGCCGTTCTCATCGGCTCCCGCCTTGGCGAGTAACTTGTCTCCGTCCTTGGCCAAGCCATGCCAATGACGTAACTGGCGGGCAGCCGCAGCCCGGGCATTATGGTTGTCGCAGGCAAGCACCTCGCGCAACAGCGGCAAGTTGGCTTGCTCGACGTTACGGTAGGCCCAGATGGCCTCGACTTGGTGGTGGCGGAATCGCTCGTCCTTGGGATCGAGCTTGGCGACCCACTTGTCGAGAGCGGCCTTGACTTCGGCCGGCTTCTTTTCCCGCAGTTCGCGCTTGGCCCAGTAACGATAACGATACTCCCGGCGTTTCAGGATATCCAGCAACTCCGAGATGTTGGCTCCCGCGATTTTCGGCGGATCCTGCGGCTTGGCACCCTTGGGGAAAATCCTCCAAATCCTCCCCGCCTTCCGATCGCGACGCTCGTCCCGCAAGGAATACTGGGCATGGCCCTTGACCGGATTGTACCAGTCGCAGACGTACATGGCGCCGCGGGGTCCGTAACGCAGGTCGACGGGAATGAAGCTCAGGTTGGTGGAAAATATAATGTCGCTCTTGTAGGCCTCGTCGTAGCCGAACTCACCCTCGTTCCACTCGAGGAACTCTACCCGATTGGTCGACTTATAGCGTACCTTCACCATGCCGCCCTGCATCTCCTTGGGCCAGTTTGGAAAATCCACGAATTCCTGTCCGCATACACCGGAGTAGGCCTGCAAGCCGGACGGGCGCGGGTGCTGCTCCGGATACGGGGGATCCAAGGCATGGTGGGCGGAAGCAAAGATTGGGTAGCTAGCCACGTGCTGCCCCCAATCGTCGAAGGTCACGCCCCATGGATTTGTGCTGGCGTGCGTGCCGAAGGCCGTCAGGCGGTGCAACTTCGGTTCCCACGCGAACCAACCACTGTTCTGTTGACGAACGGGTCCATAGGGAGTCTCAACTTGAGTATGGTGAAAGATCGATTCGCGAAAGATGAGATCGCCATCGGGAGTCCACGCAAAATCGTGTAGCGCATGGTGAGAATCCTCGCTTCCGAAACCGGTGAGAACAGTCTCGCGATGGTCGGCTTTCCCATCTCCGTCCGTATCCTTGAGAAAAGTCATGTGCGGTTCCTCGGAAACATAGACACCTCCGTCGCCGAATTCGAAGGACAGAGCCACATTGATATCGTCCGCCCAGACCGTCGACTTATCGGCCTTTCCGTCGCCATCGAGATCCTCGAGAATGACGATCTTGTCGTTCGGGGTCTGCCCAGGGTAAACGTGTGGATAGGTGGTTGAGCAGCTCACCCACATGCGACCAAGAGAGTCCCAGCGCATCTGGATGGGACATGCGATGTCGGGGAACTGTTCTTCACTGGCGAAAAGAGTTACCTCGAACCGCGGATCCACCTTGAATGCCTCGCGTTCCTTCTTCGGGGTCATCCACTGATTGGCTCCGCGACCGACTTTGGTCTTGGGCATTTTCGGAACATTGGAGTCGTTGATCTTGGCGGGTACTTTCTTGCCCGCGGCAAGGGCATGGATGCGATCGTCGCGATTGGCCGTCATGAGGTCGAAGTTTCTCATCGCGGGGAGAAAGTCTAAATATCCGTAACTTCGGTTCCGCCCGCCAGTGTAATAGAAAGTGTTGAGCGGACGGTAACGAAAGAAATGCTGCTTGTTCTTCTCGATCACCGCCGCTCGTACCTTCTCGTCCAACTTCGGGGCATCCTTGCCAAAGAGTTGCTTGAAAACGGTCGAGGCAAACAATTGATAGCCCTTCTCGTTCAAGTGACAGCCATTCATCGTAAGGTCGTTCCCCGGAGAGGCCATGGCCTTCTCGGTGGCGGTGTAAGCGTCCACAAAGCCCACCTTTTGTTTGGTAGCCACTTCCTTCATCACTTGGAGGTAGACCCGGATATTACCGTTGTTGCGATCCGCCGCCGCCACTCCTTCGACGTTCTCGTTGGCGACAGGCGAAACCAATACCACGCGGGCCGCAGTCTTGCCGTTGTAAGCCTTGGCCTTGATGTCTTCCAAGTATTTCGTGAGGCGCTCGCGAAAAGCGGGCAAACCTTCCTTACCGGCAAAGGATTCGTTATAACCGAAGGCGGCCAACACGACGTCGGCCTGCATGGAAGTGAGATGTTGATTGGCATCGGCAAAGTTGGCGGGGCGGGGCTGCAGGTCCACCTCGTCGGCCGCCCACGAGAGATTGCGAACGACCAATTCCTTACCGGAATGAGCTTGTTGTAAGAGTGCTTCCAAATGACCAAATTGATGCATCCGGTCGAACAAGGTATTGCCGACAAGACCGATGCGGGTTCCCTTACTCAAAGCAAGTGGAAGTTTCGTCACCACTGGTTCTGCGGCATCGGCTCGCTTCGCCGTCTTTCCGAACATCGCGTATTTGCCGAACTCGTTGTTCTGGGCAAAAGTGAAAATGGAAGCGATAAAAGTCGCCAGCAATAGAAGGTATTTGTGATTCATGAAGAGGAAGAGTTATGCGACTGGAATCAACAGCTTATCGGATTGATCGCGTCAAGGTCTAGCGCAAACCCAAAGCGAATGTTGAAAGGCAAGAGGGTGAACAACCATATCAAAACTGAAAGGTCCAACCCAGCTTCGCGATTGATTCCGTCTTGAATGAACGGAAGTCGTCGAACTCCCGGTCATAGCCTTTGTGAAAGCCCTTGTTGAAGACAAAGAACAGATCGCTGCCCGACTTTATGATGTAGCGAAACCGGTGGTTAAGACCGATACTCTCGGATTGGTTGTCAAATTGAACGAAACTGTTAAAGGAGAGTCGAGTAGTTGGCGTAATGCGCACACCGAGAGAACTGCTCCAGGCATCGAAGTCGCCCACCCTCAACTCGGCCGAAGTGAGACCTCCTCCCAAGTTGAACTGAGCGTGCTTCGAAGGACGCCACGAAAGTTGGCTTCCAGCCTTGAATGCCTTGCCGGCGTAATAATCGCCGTAGCCCAGTTTTAGTTCACCGAACACAGGGCGATTCGTACTCGACCGATATTCGAAATCGAACTCGGTTCCGCTATAGTCACCTGCGGCCAAGACCACTCCATCCACGATCTCGAAAGCGTCCGTCAACACCTCGCGCTCGAATTCCAACTGCAATCCATAATGGTCGCCAGCCAATGTGCGTAGCTCGATCAGCTTCAATTCGACGTCCTCGGAATCCACGCTGCCGTCCAGGAGATCGTAACGCGTGTATTCAGCGCCCACTGAAATATCGTCGAGCCAATCGCTGTCAGGTTGATCGAAGGCATGGGAGAAATTAATCGATGAAGATTGCCCACCCCGCCGACGGACAAAGCCCAAAGCTGGCTCGAAATCATCGCCCGTACGCACCCAATGCCCACCCATGCGAAAAGGGTAATTGGGCAACGAGAACCAAGTCCCCACGACATCGTCCGAGCCTTTGGCATCATCATTCGTGGTCATGTAGAAGCTATGCCATGACACGCTCTGACCATGCCACCACTCACTATTGCGAAGGTTAAGATCCACACCCGCCAAGTGGTTTCCCACATTGGCCTGCGGGTCACCATAAGTGAATATAGTGCCAATTTTCGACTCTTCCATGAGGTCATAGGTAAAACGACTAACGAAAACCTCGTCAGCGTCCAAGCTATCGTAATTGTCGAGACGCATGCCCAACATGCCGATGCCCAAGGGCCCTTGGCGCCCGGTGATCTTGACCCCGCCTACAACGTCGATTTTCTTGCCCATTTCTGAGAGTCCGATGGTACGCGAATGGAAGGCCAGCGGACTCTTGTCGATTGCGCCAAAGGAAAATTGCTCCGAACCCTCGAGAAAGAAGTCGCGTTTTTCAGGATAGAAAAGGGGGAAACGGCTCAAGTTGACTTTCTGCTGGTCCACCTCGGTCTCCCCAAAATCCGTGTTGTAAGTGAAGGTCGCAGTCAAACTGGGAGTGACGCGATAAAAGAGATCGAACCCCGAATCGAACTCGTAATCGTCGATCGAGTCCACCGAACTCCACTTGGTCGTAACATAAGGCTTGAACTTAATCCCCTTGCCGGACGCCACTCCAAGCAAGCCGTTTATGCGGCCTGCTTCCTCCAAGGAGAACCATCGGCGATTGCGAGTAGTCCCCACCCAGCGTGTGCGTTCCTGATTGCGGGAAAACCAACGGCCGAAATTAATGCCCCATTCATCGGAAGTCGAATCGAAGGGGATGCTTCGAAACGGTATGGCGAATTCCGCCGTCCAACCAAGCTCGTCCCGCTGCGACCTGACCTCCCAAATGGTGTCCCAATCCATTTGCGGGCGACGCATGTCGGAATTGATCAAAGCCTCGCCCTTGGCTCCGTTTGCGTTGGTCCGGAAATAATAGCCCTCCCGACTCCGCTGAAAAGGATCCAGTAAAATGAAAAAATAATCGTCCCCTTTCACTGGGGCGTCCCGCTGCATCACGCCGGCTCGAATCTTGTCAGGTTGCGAATCGAAACAACGGACGCCAACGTAAAGGGCTCGATCGTCGCGACAAATCCTCACTTCCGTCTTTTCCGTGGCGGGGGCTCCCTCCTCCGGTCGGCTCTGGCGAAAGTCTTTTGCCAGCGCAGCCTTTGACCAGCAGTCATCGTCCAGCTTGCCGTCTATTTTGGGCGCTAGCTCGATATTAGGGATCGTCAAACGGTGCAAATCTTGGCCAAAGACGGCAGTCGCCGAAACCAGAAGGGCTGCAGAGCAACAATAAAACTTCAAAGGAACTTCATTCATCCGCAAAGGAATAACAGAAAAAGAGGAAAGCCTGTATAAGGCTCAATGCATGGCAATAATGGAACAGACTTAATCCAGTAATTTTCAAACCGGGGTGATGCTTGAAGTGAAAACTGAATTCTCAGTCAAAGAATGTGCAATCTCGAATTAATCGCCGATATTGAGAAAGGGATACTTAATGCGTGAAAGATCTACAATTCCAGCCCTTCGCAAACCTTGACGGAACTGAGGCCAAGCACTTGCCGCCGCTCCACGAGAGCTGCTGCATACAGCATATAACTTCTTGTCCCAACAGCCTACGTAAATCGTTCCGGCAGAGCCAATGGTGGGGGAAGATTCGACCTTCCCGCCCATGACCACGGACCATTTCTTTTCGCCCGTCTGCCCATCCAAGGCATAAAAGCTCTTATCCTCGGATCCTACGTAAACAACGCCGTCCAGCCCGATCGCGGGAGAAGAGCGCACCTTACCCTTAGTCACGAACTCCCAAAACTTGGCGCCTGTCTGACCATTCAGAGCGTATACCTTCTTGTCCTCCGATCCTACGTAGACGACATTCCCCGGCCCGACGACTGGAGAGCCCTCCACGTTACCCCCCGTTTTGAATTCCCACTTTTTGATCCCTGTTTGTCCATCCAAAGCGTATAGCTTGTCATCCACTGATCCGAAATAAACCGTACCGTCCAAACCAAGTGCAGGAGAAGAGCCAATTCGACCCTGCGTTTTGAATTCCCATTTTTTTACCCCCGTTTTCCCATCCAAGGCATAAACCTTAGTATCCAGTGATCCGAAATAAACCGTACCATCCAAACCGATGCTCGGAGAAGAACCCACGTCTCCTATTTTAACAGCCCATTTCTTTTCACCCGTTCGACCGTTCAATGCGTAAAAATGATCGTCCATGGAACCGACGAAAACAGTACCGCCCTTTCCGATGGCAGGAGAGGAATACACTTTGTCAGAAGTCAAGAACTCCCACTTTTTGGCTCCGGTCCGACCATCTAAGGCATAAACCTTCTTGTCCACTGAACCAAAGTATATGGTACCATCACTCCCGACCGAAGGGGACGACAGTACTTCGCCCCCGGTGACGAACTCCCACTTTTTTTCTCCAGTTGCCCCATTCAAGGCATATAGCTTCTTGTCCACTGATCCGACGTATACGGTCCCGTCCCCTCCGATCGAAGGGGAAGAACGTACGGAGGAACCGGTCTCGAAGTTCCATAACACTTCGCCCGTTTCACTGAAGCCATCCGAAGCAATTAGAAAGGGCAACCATACGACGGAGACGAAGGTACGAAGCATATTCATGTAGACCAGTATATACCGTCTGAAGTTGAAGCAAAAAAGTAAAAATCGAACTAAAAAAGCTACGAAGAGAGCATAAAGAACGGGATTCACTTTAAAAGGAAATTCAAAAGTACTCGAATTCACCAATACCGGCGAAGTACGCAAGGTAAAACCCACGAGTTAGAATTTAAGGGTCGCAAAACTGAAGGAGTCTTCGATTCTGTAATTTTGACCCATAGCAAAACACATTCCAACATGAAACTCCGAAATCCTTTCGTAACCCTCCTCGCCTCAATGGCAATTCTAGTGGCTATCGCATGCCCAAACTATGCAGAAGAAATTCGGCATTCTTTCATCGGGGTAGGCAAAGCCAACAAGACTGTCATCGTTGGTGAAGACGGTAAGGTAGAGTGGCGAATCGACCTCCCTGCCAGCGATGGTTGGGTTCTCCCCAATGGCAACGTACTGCTCGCCCTCTACGGGACCAAGGGTTTCCCAACGGGCGGAGTGGTGGAGATCGATCGCAAGACCAAGAAATTCCTCTTCCAGTACAAGGGCGGACAAAAGGAAGTGAGCACCGTGGTGGCTCTTCCCGACGACAAGTTCCTCGTCGCCGAACTGGGACCCGAACCACGAGCCGTAGTGATCAACCGCAAGGGAGAAACCCTGCAAACGACTCACCTCGCCTGCCAGAAGAAGAACGCCCATATGCAAACAAGAATGCTGCGAGTTCTTCCGAATGGAAATTACATTGCCCCCCATCTGCTCGACTTCGCGGTGAAGGAGTACGAACCGAAAACAGGCAAGGTGCTGAAATCCTTCCCTACCGACGATCGAGGTCGCGGCAAACGCGACTGGCCTTTCACCGCCATACGCCTGAAGAACGGCAACACCTTGATCGGTTGCACAAACGGAAATCGCATCATCGAGGTTGACGGTGCAGGAAAAATCGTCTGGAGCGTGACCAACGAGGATATCGGCGAAAAACTCTTCGACGATGCCTGTGGAGTGCAACGCCTGCCGAACGGCAACACCGTGGTCAGCAGCTATCACGCGAAGGGCGACAGCGTAAAGCTCTTCGAGGTAACCCGCGACAAGAAGGTCGTTTGGCGCTACTCTGGCATGAAGGCGGGCTTCCACCACTTCCAAATCCTAACCACCAACGGCAAACCTCTCTCCAACAACACCTGGAAGTAGAAGTAGGTTGAATTGCGGCGTGAAGTAAGCTAATCTCCGATGCAGATCAGTTCGCGAATGGTGTGAGCAAAAGCTCGACCATTGGCAAAGGAAATACTGGCCCGAGTCCATGACTGCCCGGCGTGCCCCAGATCATTGATCGCGACAATCGCGTCCTCATCCAGTTTTGAGGAATTCAAGGCAATCACGTAGACTGTACCGTTCATCACGGGGACATAGAGATGGTCTCCGGCAACCGATGGCGTGGGAGAAGCGACGTGTCCCCAACCATTCCCGTGGGAACGCTTGTCTCCCACCACCTTGAAACCGCGAGCATTCTTCATGTCGTTAGGGGCAATCGATTGATCTTTCATGGCCGAACCCTTCTTACCCCGCGGTGGTACGAACCACCGAAATTCATCCGCCTTGCCCTGAACTCGGGAAACTTGTAGCGGGAGTTCTAGGTACTCGACTGCTCCCGACTCAACGTCGACTCGCCCTAGCCACGGTCGCACATAACTGCGGAAGTAATGGTAACGCCCCGCCAAAAGGTTGGAACCTTGGGTAATCATCCGATTTTTCT
>CAJQSI010000048.1 GCA_905612515.1 uncultured Opitutales bacterium
AAGAAGGAAGTTTTCTCTAAAGACGAGTTCAAGGATTGGGCCGAGGAAAACGTTGTTCTTCTGGAGGCAGACTTTCCTCGAGGAAAACCAACTTTGGGAGATGCGAAAGAAATCAAGAAGCGCTTGGGCATCATTGGCCTCGGTTACCCCACCATTCTGTTTCTCGATGCTGAGGGCAAAGGAGAACGGAAGGAAAATAAATCAACTTTCGGGCAAGATCGTTTTCGGATAAAGGGGAAGAGCGGTTATATGAAAGGCGGCCCGGGAAACTGGGTCAAAAACGCCGAAAAGTTCACGGGATCCTGAACTCATTGTCTTGAACCGAGCTTGCCACCCTTTAATTATCGCAAGCTTCGGCTTCGCGATAATGGCGAATTCTCTCTTCGCAGTTGGCGAAAGTTGGAGCCAAGCTTCGATTTGGTTAAAAAAGGGAGATGTGATCGAGGTTTCCGCCCCGACGGAAGCTAAACGAGTTCGTCTCGAAGTACGTGATAAGGAAACAGGTGAATGGGACGCGACAAAGACAGGACACCTTCCAGGATCGCGAGCGGGCAAGATTTACTTGGAGATACCTTTCGACGTGGATCGAAACCGCGTCCGAGTCAGGTGGAACAGTTCCGATCCGCTTCCCTATTCCTTTTACGAAGGTCGTAGCAAATTTGGAGCTAGAGAGGGGGATGCTTCGTCCGCATCCGCTCAATTTCGAACTACAGAATTAGCCTTTAGCGCAGTGGCGGACAGCGCCGAAGCTTCGGACGACGGCACGGACAACGTACAGGAATCCGATGTTTGGCGACTATCGGGAGACAGGCTTTATTTCTTCAACCAGATGAGAGGTTTGCAGGTGGTCGACCTCTCCCAACCCAACGATCCAAAGGTGATCGCCCGGCACAGGCTGCCCGCATCAGGCGAACAAATGTACGTCACGGAGGACGGAGACTATGCATACCTGCTTGCCCGAAAAAGCGGCCAAAACTGGCCATATTCGTCGGAAGTACGGGTGCTGAAACTGGACGATTCGGAGATTACGGAAGTGGCTCGACTAGACCTCGATGCCTCTTATCGCGAAAGCCGCATGGTCGGGGACAAACTCTACGTGCTCTCCGAAAAATGGGAAAAGGACAAGATGGCATGGCAAAACTGGTCCTTCTCCTACAGTACGCGCCTCGCCACCTTTGACCTAAGCGACCCCGACAATCCTCGAAAAATCGATGAGAAAATCCTCGCGGGAGCCCCTCAGGTCATCTCCGCCACAAACAGCAACTTGATGGTCGTCACCCGAGACCCCTCCGACTATTACAACAAGCACCTCGTTCGCGTATTCGACCTCACGGGCTTCACAGGCGTCCCCGAACAGATAACCGAGGTTAAACCCGGTGGTCGCGTGCTCGACAAGTTCAAGCTCCGCATCCGCAACGGCATCCTCACCGTCATCTCGCAAGCCTACCGTGAGGAAAGTGGGAGAAACCGATATTCATTGCTGGAGACTTTCAAGATCTCATCCGGCAAACACCTCGGTTCCATGGAACTGGCCGAACGCGAAACCCTGTACGCCACTCGTTTCGACGGCGACTACGCCTACGTCGTGACCTTTCTCCGCACAGACCCCCTCTTCATCATCGACCTGACGAAACCAAAGAAGCCCCGCCTCGTATCCGAGCTGATCGTTCCCGGTTGGTCCGAGTACATCCAGCCCATGGGCGACCAACTTTTCGCCGTGGGCGTGGAAGAAGGACGGGTGACCGCTTCCCTTTTCGACGTTTCCGATAAGGAGAACCCTCGCCTCGCATATCGGGTGTTCATGGGGAAAGAAGGGGCCTATTCGTGGAGTGAGGCCAACTACGACGAAAAGGCTATCGGACAGTTGCCTTCACAAAATCTGTTCCTGATTCCCTTCCAATCATGGGAAGAAGGAGGGTACGTCAAAAAGGTGCAGATCCTCGAAGTGACGAATACGGGTCTGGTCACAAGAGGCGAAATCACCCACCGCTTCCAAGCACGCCGAGCAGCCCCCGATGAAACCGGGATGCGCATTTTCTCGATTTCGGGAAACGAACTCCGGGTGACCGATTTCGCCGACCGTGAAAACCCAAAACCCTTGGCTCAAATGCCTCTCGCATGGAAGGTCGACCGTATCCACCATTCAGGCGACCACCTTCTCCAGATCGAAGACCAAGGCGGGTATTATTGGGGCTGGGGAATGTCCTCGCAGGATGCAAACGCCACGCTGCGCGTAACAAACACGGCAACTCCCGACGAGCTGATCAGTTCGCTGAACCTCGGCAGGGGCACAATCGCCGGCAGCCTCGTCCATGCGGGGAAGTTTCATCTGGCTCTGGCCAACAACGGAAAACTAGTGACCGAGGTCTACGATTTGGAATCCAACGGATCCGCAATCAGGTTGGCCTCCGCCGAGGTAAAACTGAAGAGCGGAACCTATCGCCTCGAATTGAAGGCCTTCATACTCGACGAAAAAACCGTTTGCTGGGCGACCGTCGGCAAAAAGGGTCAAACTTACTTTCCTTACGAATACAGGCGATCAGGCATTATGATGGACGACGTCATGTACCCCTATCCGAGCTACGGGCCGGCAACCGTCGAGGCACACACCTTTACCTACGAGGAAAATTTGGCGGGATCGACCCTCGTTCACGAAGCCAACGCCAGCATCACCCTCTCGGGCAACGTCCAATGGAGCGAACCCTTCCTTCTGCAGGACCGCATCCTGTACGGATCCACAGTCACTAATCACCTTTACGATTCCAAGGAGACTTGGCGAGTCGTGAACTCGGACGTGAACTCCAGTCTCCACGGATTCGACCTGACTGAGCCGAAGACCCCCAAGACCCTCGCCCCGGCATCGCTACCCGGCCTACTGGCAGGGATACACCAACTGGAAGAAGGTTCGCAAGAAGCCTACCTTTTCTCGGAAAGCAAAGATACCTCCATCGGCATTTATCGCCCCAGGCCCGTCATCCTCGATGACGACTCCGGCGAATTCAAAATCATCTCTGAGACCGAGCGCTATGGTCGCTCCTTGACCGCTTGCGCCTACGACGGCACCCTCGCCTACTACCTCGACGAACTCGACCTATCGGGCACCTCGGGCCCGCTCGCCGTGGCAAAAGGCAACGTCTTTGTCGGTCTGTCGAACTCGCAGTCCCCTGGAGTCGATGGATACCGAATAGACGAGTCGGGCCTCTTCGCCAAGACATCCGGTCTTTTCAAAGGTGAAAACCTCTCGGAGTTGGCAACCGACGGCTCCTACCTGATCGGCCGGACGAACAACGGCGTCCGAGTGGCCGACCTCCACCAAGTCGACTCCCCTTACGAGTGGCCCAACCCCACGCTATCGGGAAACCTATACCCGACCATCGGGCATTTCGTCTCGTCCGCAGACGGTATTCGCATACCCGTCGGAAACTATGGGGTCGAATACTTAGCCGCTCCCCCATCCACGGAACGACGAACCCTCCAAGCCCGCCGTTCGGGCACGGTCGAAAGCTGGACGACTCTGGACGAATCCTTATTTCGCGTATTCAAAGCGGACGAGGTTCCCGTCTCGCTCGCCCACGCCAGCTCCCCAGGTTGGAAATTCCGGCAAGACTCAGCCCTCGATCAAAATGCCACCTCGCTGGAAGCCCATTGGAAAAGCTTGCCGTGGTTTGGCTTTTTCCACGCCCGGAGTTACCCTTGGATCTACCATGCCCGCCTAGGCTGGACCTATGTTTCCGAAGGCGAAGAAAACGCGCTCTGGCTCTGGCGAGCAAAGAGCGGTTGGCTCTGGACACGACCCGACCTCTACCCCCACCTTTATCATCACGCAACCACCACCTGGTCCTACCTAGACCTTAAAGCGCCCTCCAACACCGTCCGCCTCTACGATCACTCCGTCAAGGACTGGAGAACCGAATAGGTCTTTCACCTTTCCCAAGGCAGATCGGGGCTTTGGAAGTAGCCCGACAGAGCCACTTTCGGCCAATCGACGATCCCGAGATCGAGATCCCTGAAGATAACGTCGATGCCGAACCAGTCACGGGGAGGCAACTGATTGGCCGCAAGTTCCTTCCACCCACCGGTGTCCCGCAAATGGGCTTCCACAAGAAAAGGCTCGGCTTCTCCCGGAGACCAACCAAGACGAACGCGAGCGGGCTCGCCGTGCGTCTTGCATAGGCGTTT
>CAJQSI010000049.1 GCA_905612515.1 uncultured Opitutales bacterium
TTCAAGTATGCCTTTTCGGGTGAGGCTGTGGCCGGTGGGGCTTTGGGCACCGTGATTATAACGGGTGTTAGGCGAGCCGCTTTTTCCAACGAGGCGGGAATGGGGACGGAGGCTATGGCTCATGGAGCCGCCAAGACCCGCGAACCGATTCGCGAAGGAATGGTCGCCATGTTGGGACCCATGATCGATACCTTGATCGTATGTACCATCACGGGTCTCTTGATCCTAGTGACCAGAGTTTCGGAAGCCGGTGGAGAGGATGGCGTGATCCTGACTGCTCGTGCCTTTAAGGAGGGAATCCCGGGAGCTGGGCCTTACCTACTGCTGATCTGCGTACTGTTTCTTAGTTTTTCCTCGATGATCGGCTTCTCCTATTACGTAACCAAATGCGGGTGCTTTTTATTTGGGTCGCGGGCAAGAATCCCATTGGCCATTTTTTACCTTGCCGCAATCGTGATCTCGGCAGTGGTGACCATGGACGATGTCATCAACTTTCTGGACGTTTCCTTCGGTCTCATGGCGGTGCCGACCATACTCTCCTCCCTCTTGCTCGCACCGAAGGTCATGCAAGCAGCGAGGCAGTATTTCGCGCGGTTGGAGGGTTGACTTACTTATCCTCAGGCGGCCAATCGAGCCACTTGTCGAGGAAGCGATAGGTGCCTTGGCCGTTTATGGTGTGGGGACCTAGGAACCATTCGATTTCGGTCCGGTTGGGAATCTTGAGCCGGGTGTAAAGTCGGCGAATCTTCGAGTACTCGGCGGCGACCCACTCGTCGGGGGCTACACCGTCGAAGTGACCGCGTTCGACCATGAAGGGTCGCGGGGCGATTAGAGCCGCCATTTCCGCATAGTTGAAGGTGTGACCCAAGTTGAATTCGAAGATTTCGTACTCGCTCGTGAAGGGGTAGCTGTATCGATCGTCACCGGGGCGCGTGGAACCGGTTTTGCGTATCCAGTCGTTGAAGTCGGCGGAACAAATGGAGAGACAATATCCTTCCACGAGAGCGGGAACGCGCATGGCGGTTTTGCCACCGTAGGACAGTCCGTAGAAGGCGATGCGATTTAAGTCCGTGAAGGGGAGTTCGCCGAGCCATCGTACGATTTGTCGATGCTGGGCCACGATGAGTGAAAAGAGTGTTTTCCCCAACGGGTTGGCCTTCCTTTGGAGCGAACGAAACTTGTCTCCCATCAGGTATGGGTTTTGAGGAGCGAAGACGACATAGCCTTTCTCGCAGAGCTTGGCGGCGAAATCGTGATAGGCTCGATGATCGCCCTCGATCACGTCTTTTGGGCGTCCTTCCAGACCGTGTTGGCATACCACCACGGGACGCCGCTCGCTTGGCAGAATGTTTTTCGGCACGAGGAGGACGCCATAGGCGAAGAGTTCCGGGTACACGTCGAGAACGACTTCATGGCCGGTCCATTTTTTCTTGTCGTATATTTTTCGGGAACGAGGGGAGAGAGGGAGCAAATCCTCTTCGAAACGGCCAATGACTTCTTCCTCGAAACGCCGATGATGGGGAACCGTGCTTTTAGCGTAGGCGTCGAGAGACGAGAGGTCGGGCTGAAAATCGCTCGTTCGGACAAGGTGAGATTTTTCAACAAGTTCTTGAACATGAGCGGCGGTCCCGCGGAAAGCTCGCGAAGAACGAGCTTTCGAGTCGGGTAGGGTGGTTGCCGTTTTTTGGGTTTTGTCCCGCTTGCTTAAATGTCCAACGGGGGAGAGCGACTTGAAGAATTTCGCCAAGGCTTGGCTCTCTCCCGGAGACCCCTTCCCATTGTCCCCGCTGGTAAATAAGCTGAAATCAGATTTGCTTTCATTTGCCAATTCTTTCGCTCTGGAAAACTCATCGCGGACATTGGCGAGGGTAGGCGTGATTAACCTGCCCGGAGCCGCACCGGTGGAATCGATGACCACTTCCGGAGCCTTGGCTGCTTCCACTACCAAAGCTCTGTCGGCCAATAGACCTGCCAGTTCGGCGTCTCCAAAATGATTGAGGAATCCGAACAGGTTTCGTTCCAGTGGTTCACGCCACATGTCTTCGCGTGGCCCGAATTGTCCCGACACGCAGACGGCGTCAACGCGTGTGTCGAGAGCCCCAGCCTGCAAGGTCAGCATCCCCCCTTCACCCCAACCGATCAGGCCAATCCGCGTGCTCTTTTCCCTCTCGAACCAATCCACCAAAGCAAGTACTTTTTGGATTTCGAATCCCTGCAAGGTTCTCCCCATGAGAAAAGCCGAACGATGCAGGAATTCCCTGTCGCTTATTTTTATGCCTTTGCGTCTCTCGCTTTGGACTTGAACGTTTCTCCCGACGAGCGCTGGTACGATGACGCGGCAGCCGCTTTCTGCCAACCTTCGGGCAAATTGGCCAGCTGGCAGAATTCTTGTCGTCAGCCCTGCAACATCTTCCGGGGATTGATCGGCGTCGGGTATTGCAATGACGTTTGCAACAGGCTTTCGCCCTGTAGGTTGCAGTAACAAGCCTTCCCCAAAAACTCCCTCTAGGACCGGCCAGCGTATCGCAAGAACTTCGTAGTCCGGACCTGTAGCTACCTTGGCCGTCCTTGTGGTGGTTGCCGTTAGCGAAGGAGCTTCGAAGGAAATTCGTTCGGCAGTTACCCCTAAAATGCGAGCAAGTTCCTTTCGATTGTCGGCTAAGAAACTTTCCTTGTTTTTCGGCGAAGATAAACCCTTTTCCCAATGATTCGATCGACGGACTAAGGTCTCGGCCAATTTGCGATCGAGGAATCGATGGGCGCCTTCAAGCATTCTTTCGGCAAGATCGCCTTCGAGAGTGAGTGGTTTAGTTCCGGGAAGAACTTCTTTCCTTAGCTCTATGCCCAAGGAAAGAGAGACCGAAGATCCCAAAAGAAGCAGAACCAAGAGAATCCGTTGAAGTAATTTCATGTCAGTTGCCTTTAAACGAATGGCAACTCTTGCATCGCCCGCAAACCTTAACCTTGGGCTTCGCCCTTAATTGTTTCCGGAGTTCAAAATCTTCCGACTGAATCAAAGTTGGCTATTGCCGAGGCTTGCTTTTCTTGTGCGCGTGAAATTCCGGCCAGGAAAGCTTTCCGTCTTTGTTGGCATCGGCCTTTGGGTTTTTCTTGAAATAGTGGTTCTTCCAATATTCTGCGTCCTTCGGAGCATTCATTAATTTCTTGTGAGCGTTCAGTTCGGGCCAAGATAAATCGCCGTCCTTGTTCGTATCCGCCTTCGGGTTCTTCTTGAAGTAATCGCTTTTCCATTGTTCGTTGCTCTTTGGTTTTTCGGGAATGCTTCGGGGAATGCGGGCGAGCAGTTTGGACCGATACTTTCTCAGCGTTTTCTCATGGCTTGGATCAATAGCGAGATTATCCCATTCGTAGGGATCCTTCGTTACGGCATAAAGTTCCTCCTTGCCGTTTTCATAGCGGATGTAGCGCCAATCACTAGAGCGTAGGGAATAGTTTTGCTTGGCCGGATCATAATACTGGGCCCATTTGTAAAGAGCGGTAAGGGCGGAGTCAGGACCTTTCCATTTACCCTTGGCGGGGTTCTTGAGCAAGGGCTTGATGGAGAACCCGTCGAGGGGGCGTCCCTTGTCGTTTTTCATCGTATTGGAAGGGAGGTCGCAAAGGTCGAGTAGGGTAGGGTAAAGGTCGACGAGAGAGACGGGGCGGTCACAGGTTTCCCCGACCTTGGAGAGCCCGGGAGCACGTAATACCAAAGGTATGCGGGTGCTTTCCTGCCAAAGGGAGTTTTTGTACAAATAGTCCTTTTCCCCCATTCCCCAACCGTGGTCGCTGGTGAACACGATTATGGTGTTCTCCCTGAGTGAGGAACCGTCTACGACTTCGAGCATTTCGCCGATCAAGTCGTCGACCGAGGCCACGCTGGCCAAGTAGGCTTGAATGAACTTCTTTAGGGCTAGAACCCGGTCGCCCTTGTAGGAGGCGACCAAACTGTCGTACATCTTGATTCCTCGGTCTCCGCTTCGGTCGTCCTCCTTAGAGGTCACTGTTAGCTTGAATGTGTCGTCGATGTCGCCCTCCTTGATTCTCGGAAGTTCGATCGAGTCCAGGGGGAAGCGATCGAAGTATTTTTGAGGGACGATCAAGGGCGTGTGCGGACGAACGAAACCGACCCCCATGAAGAAGGGTTTACGTTTCTTTTCGGCAGCCAGTTCCTTCAGGCGTTTGACAGCCCATTGGGCATTCAGTTCGTCACCTGTACGATCCCGTTCGTTATCCGACTCGTACTTGAGTTCCCGCTGTTTCTTCCAGCCACCGGTCACCCACGAGTAGGGCTTCCCAGTCTCGGATGACTTTTTATGCGAGACTTTTTCCAGTGGACCGAAGGTGCCGTCTATAATCCCGAAGTCGTCCCTGAACGGGCTGGGGACTCCAAGGTGCGGAATCTTGTCTTTCCCGTCGAAAAGGAAAGGTCCGTAATCGGATGGGTGCCCGTACTCTTTCCACTCCTGCCTGTCCCTGTTGTGCATGATTTTTCCGGTGCCCAGGGTGTGGTAGCCGTTGGCTGAGAAATGAGCCATCATTGTGCGCGAGTTCTTGAGGATCTCGTTTTTGTTCCAGTCCTCGAATCCGAACACTTGAGAGGTGTGCGGATATATCCCGGTGGCGAAGCTGGCCCGTGAAGGATTGCAGATTGGAATGTTGCAATGCGCTTGGGTAAAGGAAACCCCGCTATCTATAAGTCTCTTGATGTTCGGGGTCTTTACTTGCGGATGCCCTCCCAGCGTCTCGACATAGTCGTTCAAGTCGTCACAAACGATAAGCAGGACGTTCGGCTTGTCAGCCGCGCCCAAGTTGCCGAATAGGTTCCAAGTGAATAAACCGATAGAGAGGATATGCAGGATTCTCATTTGGGAAATCGCCAAATTAATAACATTTCCACATTTCAACAACGAAAGAGTTTCGCCAATCGGAGGCTTTCGTTTTTCCTTCAGTGATCAATGGCGAAAGGCTTTCTCTTTGAAGAACATCCTAGCATCAAACACACTTGACCGTAGCCGCTTTTGAAAAGATAATGACTTATCTTGTTTGCCGGGATAGCTCAGTTGGTAGAGCAACGCATTCGTAATGCGTAGGTCGTCGGTTCGAATCCGATTCCCGGCTCCATTTTTCTTTGGGTTTGGTTAGTGCTTGAGCGGGATGTAGAAGTCTTTTCGCTGAAGTGACACTCGGTTTTTATTGTAGTGAAGGAGTGGTTTTTGACTGTTTTTTGGGTGTAGTCAAGGGAGTAGGTGTATGAAAAAGTGTATGAAAATCCCGGGTCTCTTTGAACCTAAACCCAAAGGCTGAAACCTAGGGAATATGTGTTCTCAATGGGCGAAACTTGCCGCTTCGCCCCCTCATTTCTTCGGGAATTCAGTCGAGGTAGGTGTATGAAATTCTTTCCGGCATGAACTTCGCCCCATTCGAGGGGCAGAAAACAGACAATTTTGGGAAGAGAGTATTGGGGCGATCTCAGCGACGAGTTGAAGAAGGCGATTTTGGCGGTTGTGAGACTTTCTTAAACACGAAAAACGTGAGTTTATTATTCATGAAGCCGTGCGTGTGGTTATCCAATGCGAGGAATCAGCATTTCGCTTTACCTTCGGAGGGCGGCTTGAGACTATTCGGTCAAGCCCCTCACCTGAGGCACGCTGTGAAGCTAAGACAAGAATTATCCCAAACGCATGAAATCCAAAGACGAGTTGCTGGAGTACTTGAGCGAGATCCCGGAGGGAGAAGTTTCACCTGAACATGACGACAGGCTTTGCCTACTGATTCGTGAGGTGTGGTCGGAACTAGGCATCACCGAAGTGGTTGACTTGCCTTTGCCCGCCAAAAAAATCGATCAAGCCGTTCACCAGTTTGCCAAAGTCGAGTGGCATCCCCCGGTGATAAGCTTCGAACTGGAACGCCACGGAGCGATAGCTGTCGGATACTCGACTTACGCCGAGGTCTATCGCATCGGCCTAGACTTGGAAAGCGGAGAGCCACAAAAGACTTACCCAAAAAAGAGGCAGGTCAAAAAGCCCAGCCCGGCCATGAAGTCGAAGGAAAAGGCGGCTGAGATCATCGATGCAGTTGGCAAAAGAGGCAAACATCCGGGTATCCTCAGAAAGGACGACGTGGTTCGAATTAAGATAGATTGGTTCATCCCGAGCGAAGGCGTTGTCAAGAAGACTCTGGAGTCGAGAAGAAAGAACGTCCGTGCGAAAGTCGACCAAGGCTTGGTCGAACTGGGCTACGAAAAGATCGCCAACTGGAAATTTCGTGTTCCTGACTGAGCCGATTGCATCACCATGGTGGTGATCAATAGCTAAGAAAAAGCCCACCCGCAAGGGAGCGGACTTTTCTTATATTTCTCCCAATCACCAAGACCCACGCCTAGGCAATTCCCAGAGCCTCGTCGAAGACCCCGTGAAGGATCCTCGTTCGGTCGGCCAGCAGATGCGGCTTGCCCTTCAGGATTTCGGTGAAACCGTTGAACAGGCTCCAGGCGTTCCTTGGAACGAACTCGCTGTGCCAGGGCTCCCTCCATTCCCGCAACACCTTCGGGATGGCCGACGGGGCTAAGGCTTCGGCGTCCACCGAACGGATCACCAGATCGTGG
>CAJQSI010000050.1 GCA_905612515.1 uncultured Opitutales bacterium
TGAGGTTAAAAACATACAAGACAATGCCGCTTCAATTGCACTGCAACCAGTCGGAGACGCAACAACAACAAGCGTTTATTCCCATGAATTCACTGATTTTCGGCCGGCGGAATCTGGGTTTTTTCAGTTTACAGCTCTTTTGATGAGTCGTCAGGGTGAGGACAATTACCGTCAAGTTTTAATATCCAATTCAATTGAGATATATGTATCTCCCGAGGAGATTGAAGTTTTAGGAGGAATAAATTTACCTCCCGAAGGAGAGGTACTTCAGCCCCGCAAAAATAATTTTGCCCGAGCAACTGCCGTACTGACTGACCAACTGAATCCATTGGGTGATGATTTTGGGAAAGTTGACTATATCCGAATGGACAGCATAGGAGAAGGATACGATCCAAACGATCTTCCCGAGGTGGACATATTGGGCGGCGGCGGGAATGGTGCCGATGTCACCGTTGGCATTCGCAATGGTGCCGTTGCCACAGTTACCATAAAAGAGTTCGGCCAAGGTTATGACGAAAATGCAGTCGTGTCCATTGGAGGTGCGGAAAACAAGGAAAACAAAAGTTTTTCTGCCAAACCAATCATTCACGATGGCGCCCTCGGTTCGCAAACCATCTCTATAGGGAATGGTATCCTTGCCCCCGGAAAAAACTATTCTCTTAATAGCACTGTTCGCATTTTCGACATTGGAAAAGGCTGGGGAGCGAGAGCCTACGTGTCCAAGTTGAACAATGAAAATGGGATTGAGGAAATTGAAATTTGGAGAGGGGGTCAGGATTACAATCCTGCAACTACTGAAATTTTTGTTACTGACGATGAAGGTGAAGGGTTTGAATCCGACGCTCTGCCGATAATGAATGGAATTGTTTCGGGTATCCAGATCTTGGATTCGGGAAGTGGCTATCTTCCTGATCTCGAGGCAGTGCAGAATTTTGGTTATGATGAATATTCGGCTGTTCTACCAGTGGAAGTCACCGGCGGCGACGGCGGTTTTCGTGGCTTTGTACATAAAGACGATCTCCGTCAGGGTGCATTGAAGCTTGAATTGACTCCAAGCGGATCGGGATCCGGGTACTTGACTCCCCCACTAGTTTTACTTCGGGGAGGTTCCTTCGATCGCGGCATCTCGGGTTCCAAAAAGCCCTTTCAGATTACTGCGGGAACCAGAATGATCTTGCTTGCTAATGCCAAAGATTTCGATGGAAGAGTTTCAAACGTACGCTTTTTTGGAAATGGCGAAGATTTGGGGACACAGATATCGCGAAACTTTACCGGCATTATCCTTACCAATCGAGGCAACGGGTACACTTCTCCTCCCCAAGTTTCTATTGTCGGTGGAGGAGGTCAAGGAGCCACCGCCACCGCCAGTTTACAACCCCCACCGCAGAATCAACCGAATGCGGGTCGTGCCTTGGCCGGCATTAACATGTCGGGTGGAACCGGCTACATGACCGCCCCGACCATAACTATATCGGGCGGAGGAGGCGCAGGCGCTACGGCAATTGCAGTCGTGCAAGACCAATTAAACACCACCGATGCAGTTGAAGTGATTGGTAATTCCGGTCGCTGGTCGCTTGATTGGACACCGCAAGATCCGGGCAATTATCTAATATCGGCAGAATTCGTTGATGCCGATGGCGGCGTAACCTTCGTCGACACTATGGCGGAAATAGTCGTCCTTCCGACAAGTACATCCAAAGTGCCGACAATCAACTTGAAAACCGAGGGAATCGACAGTGTCTCACTTACTTCCAAGTCAAGTGTTCGTTTCGTAGCCAATGCGGAAGATGAAGATGGAAAGCTGGAAGGTGTTCAATTTTACGTTAACGGGGAACCGCTCGGTGAGGAAATACGCTCAAATTACACTTACGAACAAATCCAGCAACCTTACTCCGTACCGTTCAATCCTACCGAGTCCTCCACTTACACCGCAGTCGCCATAGCGCGCGACAACAGTGGTAACTACGTGATGAGTAATGCAGTTACCTTTACCACAACCACCGGAGCGGATGAGGCCCCTGAAACCTTTCTGATCAAGCCTACGCGAGTGGCGAGAGGAGAGTTGACTCTGGACGTTGAAAACAACACAGGCGCGATATCAAAAGTTTTCCTAACGGATGCCGGCTATGGTTACGTTTCTCCGCCCGAAATGCTTTTTTGGGGCAAAGGAGATGGGGCTTCTTTTGAGGCTAAGGTAGACGAGAATCTCAATTCACCAACTTTCGGACAGGTGTTGAATGACTTCACCCCTGTAAACAGTGGTGTGAGTTACGATAATGAAACTCGAGTGGAGTTCGTAGGAGGTTTTGCCACCCTGAAAGCGTCTGGAATGCCAGCCCAAGTCAATGTTCTCGGCGGAGTGCAAAACGGCTTTAGAGCCAATGTCGTGAATGGTGGAACCAATTATCTTACTACGCCAACAGTTTTCTTTTCGGGGGAACCTCCCGGTATGACCGCTACCGCTACCGTCGATGCCGCCGCCGGTGAAGTTACCGGTGTAAACATTACTAATCAAGGAGTTCCTGCGCAGGGACAAAATTACAATCCCATCATCACCTTAGTTGGCGGTTTGGCTTATTCCGAAATACTGTTGGAAGCTTTTGCCGAGGATCCTAATGGCGGTTACGTGAAGTCTGTAAGTTTTTGGGTTAACGGTCTTCGCATTGGTACGGATTCGATAGCGCCCTACTTGGCCCTATGGAATCCCGAGGGACCCGGAATTTACGAGCTTTACGTTACGGCAGAGGACAGTGACGGCAATTTCGTCACATCTCCCGTAGTACGACGTGAAGCAATCTTTTCTCAACCTCCATCCGTAGAATGGAATCCAAGTGATCGCGCGGTTGGTTTTGTTCCTCCCCATCTTTTAGATTCGAGTGGAAGCATTGTGGACTTCGACGAAAACGGGACACTTCCTTCCGAAGCCTTGATCTCGCAGGGAGACGGATACCACTCCTATCCTTACATTGAATTCGTTGGAGCAAACGGCCTAGGCGCCGACGCACAGGGCGAAGTGGTTCTTAAGGATGGCAAGGTGACCGGGATTCGAATGGCAAAAGATTTTGAAGGCAACTGGCAGACAGGATCGGGTTACCCCGAATACCATCGCCTAGACGGATTGGTGTCGATTGCCGACGGTACCGACTACCTGATTGGTGAGAACACGTCCTTTTTCCGCCAGTTGCAATTGGGGCAACCTATGTTGCTTGGTCCAATTGACGGAGACGCCCCCTTTGGTGAAGCCAAGGTGTTTTACTTGCGAAAATTGCAGGCGGACGACAAGGCCATCCTGACCGAACTTCTTTCTGCCGAAATACGTGGCGGGACCGCAGATAAATACGCCCTTTATACCTATGGTACTCAAATCGTGATTCGCGGTGGTCTTGATACCGCCGGAGAACCTTTGAGCCTGCATCGCGGCCAAGAAATGGCATTGGGCTTGCGAGCGGTGGATCCGGACGGAGACGCAATTCCCGCCAATAGCTTTAAGATTTTTATTAACGGCACGGAAGAAATCCTTACCGATCCTAATGCCAGAATCAAAATACAGGGGAGTGGCCCTTTTTACAGAATTTTGTTCAAACCGGTTGCTATTGGCTCCAAAGACGTTCGAGTAGAGGTAGCCGATTTAGACGGACAAACGGGAATTAGCCAAACCCTAAAGGTCAAAGTTTCGGAAGGGTTGGAACCTGTCATTTGGATGATTAGTCCCGTAAATGAACTGGACAAATATGAGGATGAGGCAAAGGTGACGGAATTCGCCAAGGGCACGGCAATCCATTTAGTCTATGAGGCAAAGGATTACGACGGACTTTTGAGCACGGTCCAATTTCTCGCCAATTCGAACGTTATCGGGGAATGGCCCATGCTTAATGCCAATGCGACCACTCGTCGAGAAGGGACCAGCGATCGATACGTGGCAACTTGGGTCCCGCCTCATCCCGGTGAATATACTTTTACGGCATCGGCCATTGATCAATCCGGACAACAGAGTTTTGCAAAACTACAGACGATCAAGGTTGTGGAACCATACAACCAAGGTTCTCTTCCTCCGGCCGTAAATACCGTGTATCCAAAAGAGAACAGAGAACCGGGCGATCCTCCCGCCGATCCCAATTTTCCGGTTTTTAGGACGCATGCGATCACTTCGGCTTCCACAATACCGCTAATTGCCAATGGATTCGACATCGACGGCGGATTGGAAAAGATCGGCTTCTACGTGGATGGGCATTGGTTGCCCGTGTTCACGGGTTTTGTACACCTTTTGAAACCTCCGGAAGATGGAGATGCCTTTACCATCGATGATGCACTAGGAAACGCCTTGACCTTCGAGTTCGACGACAACGACAACGTAGTTTCCGGCAGAATCGTAGTCCCGATCAATCCCGCGTTCAAGGAACTTTCTGAACTGGAAAACGTTTTGGCCGACATGAATGAGGGCGAGGCGATATCCTTTGAAAAAACCGAAGGTGTTCTAAACCTCCTCACCAAGTACGGACAAGAGAGGTTGAATATGCCGTCGCCGCATCATTTGGAAGAACTCATGATCGGGCTCACCAAGGATTTTCAGGATCAACAGCGAGTAACAATCATGGAAACAGTTACCGCTAATTCAGATGTCACGGGTTTAACGAACGGTATGCTCACGCTTACTGCTGAACGAATCGGTTTCAATGGAGTTCTGTTCAGGCATGCCAAGCCTGGTTCCGTAAATGCGAATAGCCCTCCAACCATTTCGGTAGAGGAGGACAATGATTCAAGCTCTTCCTTGTTGGCGAAAGGATTCGTGGACGGTCTAATTCGTTATCCAAGTCGAAACTCCAGGGAATATCATTTCACGCAATTGTGGTCACCGCCCGCTCCCGGTGTTTATACCATAATCTCCATGGGAGTGGACAACAGTGGCAATCGCGTAATGGCGAAACCCGTGTCCTTGACGTCCACGACCGGCATAAATCCGCCTGTTATAGGTCTTACGTCTCCTCAATCGGGTACCCAAAGAAGTGTGACCCAAGTGGGATTCCATGCCCAAGGCTCGGCCGTTCATGTCTGGCCTTTTGGCGGTCCCGGCGGTCAGATCGCCGGAGTGTCACTTTCGTCTCGAGGTTCCGGTTACGTTACGGCCCCCGACGTGAAATTTTATGGAAGCGGATTTGGTGCCAGAGCGACTGCCACTATCGTGCAAGGAACAGGTACTTCTCGCGATGGGGAAATAGAGCAGATAAACATCAATGCTTCCGGTCAGGGCTACTCGGGAACTACCATTGTTGAGTTTACCGGGGGTCTTGGCAATGAGGCCATTTTCATTAATGCGACAGCAGAAGATTCAGATGGTGAAATAGATAAGGTCGAATTCTTGCGTAACGGCACTTTAATCACCGATGACCTTACCCAGCCCTATGCCGTGCAGGATGACTTCCCGGTCGGGTATTTTGAGATACTTGCCTTGGCATACGACGATGCCGGAAACATCTCCACCTCGACTCCCGCCCGCTTGAACGTGTCCACTATCCGAGGCGCGGCCCCGTCGGGGATGATCGTCTATCCCTTGCCTCCGGTGGGCATGCAACTTTACCAAGCTCAGGGCCAAAGCTATTTTTGGTCTTTCATCGAGCAATACTCAGACCTCATTCGTGCCGCTCAAGGAAACCTTACGCAGGAGCGCATTTCTTTTACCTTGTCTGCCAACTCATACATTCACCTTGCGACTCGCGCTACCGACAGTGATTCCCAAGACGGGGTGGAGAGCGTTACTTTTTACCTCAACAACAAGTTGTTGGGAGAGGCGGTAAGGCAGCATGATTCCAATTTTTACGTCCTACCTGTCGACTTGGCCGATTTCGGGGAACAGCCGGTCTATCGCATCGATACCATGATTAGGGACAAGTCGGGCAACATCGTCATACCAAACAACCCGATATTTTTAGAAGTGAATGCAGCAACGGGTACGCGAGCAAAAGTTGAAATCGTGGTGCCATCTCCTCACCGAGCCGTACCGACTTACGCCATAGGAAGCCCGGTCGGTGTAGCCATAGACGCAATTCCCGAAGAAGGGACCATCGACACCGTTTCTTTGTTTGCCAATGGTAGGTTCGTTGGTGACGCCACTTTGCAACAAGCATTCCAATATGGACGGAAGCGGTATGCGTTGTCTTGGGAAGCGGAAAACGCAGGTCGATACAACCTAACGGCTGCAGTAAAGGATTCCTTGGGTACTTATGTTTTCACTTCCGAACCCGTGGAGGTGATTATTTCCGATACGGCCGGCTCCAGACCTCCGGCGGTAACGATGAAATATCCTACTGCCAACGACGCTAACGGAAGTTTACTTACTTCCACCTCCACTATGCGTCTGGAAGCCAATGCCAGTGATCCTGATGGGAATTTGCTGGGAGTGGAATTCTTTGCGAACGGTATCCCTTTAGCCCTGTCTCCGGATAAACTGGATTTAATGAAGAATCCGTCCGATGGGGATTTCTTGACCATTACCGATGGGCTCGGGGCAACGACGAAGTTTTACTTTTATCTTGCGGAAGAAACACCTGCGGACGGCATGACCGGCGACCAACTGAACGCTCTGTACCTGAAGGTACTTGGTCGAAATGCCGATGAATTTGATTTGGCCAGCTATCTCGGACACTCCTATGCCGCAGTGGCCGAAGTACTTTATTCCGGTACCGAATTTGCGTTTAAGAATTCCCGGGTCGGTTCTCGTAGCTTTGGTGTTCGGATAGGTCCGGACACTTCCGTGACTGCTGATAACTTGCTCAATGCCATTCAGCTGGATGTACTGACTTTGACTGCCGAGAAAGATGGGACAAACGGTATAGCTTTGGATATGCGCGGATTGGTTAGCCCTGCCCCGACTTTTGTCTCGGATACGAATGCCTCGGCCGTTATCGTTGAAAGAAACTCCACGATCTTTCGTCAACCGAGTTCGGATCCCGCCAATTTTCCGTTCGGAGTCAATTGGATCCCAGGTGCTCCGGGGTTTTACACGCTGCATGCCGAGTCGATCGACAGCAGTGGAAATCGTGTTATGAGCCTACCTGCCACTGTTACGTCAACCATCGGCAGCACTCCACCCGTCGTAATCCTCACCCTTCCGGGCAATATATTGCAAATGAGCGACCAGATTGAGCTTTATGCAATGGCTCCGGACGCCTTGGGGCGCAAGATCAAGGAAGTTCGATTCTATGCCAATGGCCGATTGCTTGGGGTTGACGATACGCGTGGCTACAGCTCTTCTTGGCTTCTGGATCCGGCCTTCACGCACATGGGAGTCAACGAGATTTATGCGATTGCCATCGACGATGCTGGAAACCATGGGATTTCAAACGTCGAAAGAGTTTATGCAAGCCTAGGTAATCAACCACGTATCCGGTGGATCAATGCCGCTTTATTTGAAAATAATGGAACATTCATGCCTCTTGGCGATGGCAAACCAATACCATTTATTGTGGAAGTAGTAGACCCCGACCTCGACTTAGACGAACTGTATTTGGTCGTGGATGGCGTCAGAGAGTTCGTTTTGCCGGCCAGTTTGTCGAAATACGATCGTCGCATTCTGTCTTGGGCAACTCCGGTTAGCGGGGATCATGTGGCGGTAGTGGAGGCAATGGATTCTGCGGGCAATTCAGTTTCTACGGAAGGTCTTCCTTTTACCGTCCTTCAGAATGTAGCGGGCTTTGAATCTCCTTCAGCAGTTCTTACCAATCCCGTCGGCGATGGGAATGACACTCGAACCTACAGTTGGCACTCAACAACCTTTTTATCGGGTATTGCATCGGATATTGACGGACCCGTAAAGAAACTCGATTTTTACGGTGAAGCCGATGATTCGAATGGAACACTGATTTTGTTGGGCACGGAGACGAATCCGTCCTTGGAATTGGGCGAATTTCCGGCTGTCCATTTATGGAAGCCGGCTAAAAAGCTAGGCTTACAATCCATGCAGATAGCCGTAACCGATCAACAAGGCATGGTTACTCTTTCCAGACCGGTATCCGTCAAGATTGTGCCGGGTTATCCCAGTAAAACTGAAGCAGTGTTTGTTCAACCTGACTTCTCTGGCGCTGTAGATGAAAACGCATCTATCCAATTGCGTACCTCTAAGCTTGGCACACGGGAGGCAACAGGCGAACCGATCTATGAGATTGGAGGAGGAGGGCTCGGCGTTCCGCCCGCCCCAACCGGCCGTATTCAAGGGGTTCGAATTACCGATGGTGGCGCAGGGTACGACAGTGTACCCGAAATACGATTTTTCGGTGGTGGTTCAGGAGCAACAGCAGCAGCTATTATCGAAAGGGATTTGCAAAGCCCCCGCCATGGACAAGTAACCAACGTTGCAATTGGTGCTCGTGGAGACGGTTACCCTTTTCAAGGAACAGGCGTTGATTTCGTGGGAGGTCAGGGTTTGCAACCAATCTACTTGGAAGCTTTCATTGATCCTGCCCAAGTGGATAAGGCGACGGGCGTAAGAATTTTCAGCGATGGCCTTCAAGTGGGACCAACCCTATTTGCCGCACCATATGTGGTATTAGGTGAAAATTTTCAAACCGGCGACCATTGGCTATTCATCGAAGTTCAAGACGTTTACGGCAACGTCAACGTGTCTGAACTGAAAAATTTGAAAATCCTGCCACAAAAACCGACCCTGCCTTTTGCCAAGATAACGCAACCGGTTTCAGGTAGTGAGATTGGCGATAGGAGCAGGTTAAGGCTTACAGCTTATGCCGGTGATGCGGATGAGCCCAATTCCAATGTAAGAGTGAGTTTTCTGCTTGATGGAGCCAAAATTGCCGATGGCATTCCCTTGCCGAATGGTACGCATTACTATGCAGACACTAATTTCACAGGTATCAAGCATGGGCAGCACAGTCTTGAAATTTTGGTAATTGATTCGGAAGACAACTATATTCGGATTCAAGATACCAATGTTACCGTTGTGCCGACCCAAGGGAAAGCGCCCAAGGTTGAATTTCTTTCCCCTGCGGCTTCCGATGAGGCATTGGCCACATCCCGTTCCATTGGTTTCACTTGGTCCGTGGACGAAAGCGCTTTGTCGATCAACCAGATGCATTTGGTTATTGATGGTGAGATTGTCGCATCCCCGACCCCTACCGATGCCCTCCTCAGAGTGGGATCCACTTCCATATATTCCAGCAACTGGATACCCATGTACGATGGCAACCATACCGCATGGGTGGTTCTGGAAACCTCTGCAGCGACCGGGACGACTTGGATAACTACCTCCACTCTGGAGTTTGCAACTAAATCTTCCTCAGGTTCTCGTGCGCCGAATGTGGCCTTAGCTTTTCCTGATAACAACGCAACCTTCACCTCCACCTCGACAGTGCGTATATTTGCCGGTGCTCTTGATGATGACGGTAGCGTAGAAAGTGTTGAATATTTTGCCAATGGAAATTCCATTGGAATCGTACGTAGCGACGCGGACTTGCCTTCAGAGTATTTTCCTTACGGAGTGCCTTACGGAGTGAACTGGAACCCAGGTTCGCCCGGAATATTCGTGATTTATGCAGTAGCCAAAGATAATAGCGGCAATGCAGTAATGAGTGCACCTGTCACAGTGACTGCAACCAATGGCACTACACCTCCGCTTGTTAAGCTCTTGATTCCCAGTCCAGCTTGGAGTTCGGCGGAATCTCTTATTCCTGACGAGGAGTTGGTGTTTTTGGCTGAGGTTGATTCGCCCGTTGGTATTCGCAAAGTCGATTTTTATCAAAACGGGTTGTTGATTGGTACTGATGCCAACCGAACTGACGGACTCTACCAATTTTCTACTCAACTTGGCGGTGCGTTTTCGGGGATCGCCAAGACCGAAGTTTATGCAATTGCCTTGGACATGCATGGCAATCGAGTGGTAAGCAACGTCAAAACCCTTCGGTTTGCCAATGAGGGACCTTCATTGGTACCAAGCGTATTATTGGATGTGAACGCGACGTCCCCGTCCCTTACCTCCACTTCGACTATGCGTCTAACGGCGGATGCTAGCGATCCCGACGGTAGCTTGGAGGGCGTTCAATTCTACGTCAACGGGGCCAATGCATGGATTCAATTTCACGGCCCGCCGGCATCGGGAGACAGCGTGGAAATTGCGGTCGGAAGAAAAGGGCTAATCGGGCATTGGGCTTTTGACGAAGGAGCGGGCGATGAAGTCGCCAATTTGGCCGCTACCGGAAATTCTTACGATGGCAAGTTGCTTGACGGTGCTCAATTCTCGACTACTGAATCAAAACTTGGCGGTGGTTCCCTTCATATTCCTCCCGACCAGACGGGAGCTCGAGTTGAAGTGAATAATTACGGACTCAAGTTACAAGCGCCATACACGATATCTGCATGGTTTAAGAAATTGTATCCCAACAATGCCTGGAGAACCTTGACCCGAGGATACATTGCAGATCATCATATCATCCTTGGTGCTGAGAACGACAAGCTTGGTGTGTTTGCCTCCGCAAATGGTCGTTTTCGTAGTTCGGGATTCGATATGCCCACTGCCGATTACCAAAATGCTTGGCATCATTTAACAGCTGTTGCTCATTCAGGCAGAACGGACCTTTACGTCGATGGTGATTATAAGGGGTCGAGCGATAGGGAGGGTGCGGACACTATCTTTTCGATCGGCAATTTTCAGTTGGGAAATCAGCGTTTTGCCGAATATATAGATGATCTTCGAATTTACGAAAATGCGTTTTCCGATGCTCAAGTTTCCGAAATCTATTCGGAATCCGTATGGGATGACATAGACTTTACTTTTGGTCACAACGTACCATGGGACGTTGCCGATTCGGTGAAGACGGCGCGGGACAATGTGCTTGAGCAAATTTTAGCCGAAATCGAGTCTTCGGGTCTAGCCATCGAAGCAACCGCCTACGATGACCACACCATACTCCTTAATTTTCAGGATACCACGAACGGAAGCCTGTCCGTGTCGGGGAGTTCTTCTATGAGCGCCCAATTGTTGCCCGAGTCGTTGAGGGTTCGTTCGCACAATGCGGGCTTATATCCCTTTGGCGCCGAATGGTCGCCCGGTTTGCCCGGCACCTACGTGGTTTATGCCGTGGCTCGCGATAGCAGCGGCAATCGCGTGATGAGCGCTCCCAGAACGATTACTTCCACCGTCGGTTCCTCTCTGCCCACAGTCCGTCTGAGAATCCCCGGGAACCTACGCTACAGTTCAAAGAACGACGGAACCTTGGTGGAGAAGGAGAACCTTTACATTTATCCCGAAGACAGTCTTTTCATGTGGGTCGATTCCCTGACGCCCCCGGAAGACGGAGCTGCTTACACGGCTCAATTCTTCATCGATGGGGCAGTTGTTGCGAATGGCGTGGATCCAGAGCCGATCATAGATCAGGTTGGGTTTTTCCAGGGCATAGATCTTGACGAACCTTTCCTGTCTCGTTTCCAGCATCCATTCCGGATTGATCAAGCTTCTGCCTTGCCTCTCGGTTGGCACGAGGTTTGGGCTAGATTGAGAGATGACGACGGGAATTTCGTCACCACAAACGTAATCCGTTTCGAGGTTCGCCCGCCTCCGCCACCGAAGCTAGCGTTTCGTGGCAATCTGGGCAGGGTGCTTACGGGCGATGGAAAATTTACTGTTGGCGAGAGCGATTCTCAGATCCTCGGCACGGGAACTCGCTTCGACAAGGAACTTTCTCCAAGGTACAGTATACTCTTTCAGTCAGCCGATCAAAAGAGCAGTGTTTATCAAGTTCGAGAAATCTTGGGACCCACCAACATCCTCTTATTTGGGACGCTTTCCTCAGAGGACAAAATACTTCTTCAGGCATCCGATATTCTTGTAAAAGTCGTACAAAAGGTTAGGGCTCGCTCTAATTTTAGGATTACTGTTTTCCCCGAGGAATTCGATTCACCCGTTGAGCAAGTTGAATTCTATCTCGATGGTATAAGGTTCTTCGGGTCTCCTGATGTGCTGCCTCCTTATTCGGTGGACTTTAACGCCACTACCGAGGGCATTCACGAAATTAACGCCGTGGCCAAGGATGCTCGTGGAGCGGAATCCGTGATTTCCATGAATTTTTTCGTTGAAGAAGCTCTTGGAATGCTTCCGCAAGGCGGGGCTCAAATTTTCCCTGCCGGTCCTCGTGCGAATGATGGCGTAGTAAGGGTCAGCGACGGTTCCAGTTTGCTGGTTTCCGCTAGCTTCGTCGATCTTGACGGAGGAGGGCAAACGGTGGATCGGGTGGAATACTATCTGAATGGCGAACTTCTAAAAATTGGCCAAGACGATCCTTTCAGTTTGGTCTTCACTCCTTACGGCTTTCGTTCGGGAAGAATGAGTCAGGATTTGAACGGGAATGGGGTTTTGGATCCGGGAGAAGACCCCATGCGTTGGGAATTAACGGTCGTGGGTATCGATACGGACCAAAATTGCATATCCCAAACTATCTTTGGTGAAATCGAAGGAGCTGTTGTTTTGCCTAATATCGCCATGGCGAATTTCACTGAAACCGAAGGTTTGGGGGCTAACGAGGTGATCAATGGATCGCAAATCAACATCAACGTATCGCTGAACGGACAAAATCTCCAATACACCTTTACTCCGGCCAGATTAACCAACCCGCAAGCCGTACCAATAATTCCACCTGATTTTAACTCTACTGCTGTCGTGGATATTTACGCCAATGGAGTTTTTGTCAACAGAGTGAATGGAACCGATATCGTCAACCGAGTAAATGGCCTTATTACGCGTACGGCCTTCAATGCCACTTGGCTTGCCAATTTCGGCAGAGCCAGATTTAATGGCGACGTAGACTTGGTTGCAGTAACATGGCTGGAGACACCGCCGACCATACTTTCGCTTGTACCTCTCCCGGGCACATTGAATTCAACCCGTACTCAACTGCAACTATTGCCCAGCGCAGCTTTTGCAGCCGGCTTGGCCTTGGCCAATCCTCCTTCATTGTCCTACCCGGTTCCGGCAGGAGCCCCTTATATCCCATCGATTGTGTCCAATATAAGCAGGATTAAGGTTCTTCCTCCAATGCCTTGGGCAGATGGGCGATCTTCCCTGATTCAGACATTTGTAGACTTGCTAAGGACTTCTCCTCTTGGCGAGGAAATTGAAATTGGACTAGAAGCCCTAGAGGAGGGTGGATTCGATGCTCTTCTCGACTGGGTCGAGAAGCTTACTGAACGAGGAGCTTTTCAAGAAGCCGTAGATATAATTGCCGCCCGTCACGTGGCGCTTTCTTCTTGGCCAATAACCTACTCTCGGTTTGAAGCCGACTTGGCTCAATTTACGCCTTTGGCCCAATTTAGCCCGTTGTGGTTAAAAGCCTATATCGACTCTACTTTGTCAAGTAATGAGTACAGAGGAAAATTCGGCCAAGTACCCTTTATGGTGGGATCATACACAGTTAAAGAGATCAATAATTTCGAACAAAACCGAAGGGATTTCGTACGGCGCTGTTATATTAACAAATACGGAGAGTCTCCTTCTCTGCAGCAAATGTTTCAGGGTTCCAAGCGAATGTTGTTTTATTGGGAAACCTTTGAGGGTGGTTATTGGGAAGTAGCTAGTCCCTTCATTCCGCCCAACCCTTTACCAAATCCCTTAACTTCAGACCTTATGCAGGACTCATCTCCTCGCCGAGATGGAATTAGGCAAAGTACTAATCTACTTTTCGGACATCCGGCCAATTTGGGAAACAATGATTTTGTCTCAGGGGAATGCGCTGTTGATTTCGTTTGGAATTTTGCGAGGGAAAACACTTATAGTCGGTTGCCTTATGTTCTGTATTCTAAAAGTCTTAGAGATAGTTCCTATAAGGCTGCTGCGCTTATGGCGCTCCTCTGGAAAGAAAACGTAGGAACCTTTCGCACGGAGGATATAAACACCTTGGCCGCAATGACTGCCCGCGAGCGTCTTAGGACGATAATAAACAATTATCGCTACACATCCCGTTTCAATTTTATTTGGAGCAGGGCGGCGACTCCTAGACCTGAACTGCCCGACTGGAAATACTTGCCGTGGTTCGGCTATTTCAATGACAAAATGTTTCCTTGGACTTATCACGAAACCTTGGGATGGATTTACATCGTTGGAGTCCAAACGGAACGTTTCTGGTTCTACCAAGAGGACTTGGGTTGGGTCTGGACCGGCGAAAATATGTTCCCGTGGTTGTATAGCCAACAAGATGGTTGGATCAATTACCAAAAGAATTCGGAAAACCCACGTCGCTTCTATTTCATGAACAAAGGGGTTTGGGAAGAGCGTTGAGCGGATTCGATTACTCGACGTGAGAATTCTCCATGTCGCGCATTCCTGTGACCCGGAGGCGGGAGGTGTGGCGGAAGCCGTTTTGCGATTGGCCGTAGCGGCTTTGCAAGACGGTCATGACGCAGAAATCGTATCTTGCGACGAATCGGATGCACAATATTTGTCGGAGTTGGGAGTGAGCGCCAAGGGACTTGGGCCAGCTTCTAACACCAGCTACCATGCGTGTCCGGCCCTTGGACGGTGGTTGACCGAAAACGCCTCCAAATTCGATGCGCTGGTCGCTCACGGCCTTTGGCAGTACCCGGGTGTAGCTGTTCGTAAGGCTTCCCGTAACGCCGGCAAGCCATACTTGGTATACCCCCATGGTATGCTCGACCCTTGGTTCAAAGACCAATACCCCATAAAACATCTAAAAAAAACTTTATTTTGGTGGTTCCGCCAAGCCCGCATCTTGCGTGACGCCAAGGCAGTATGCTTTACAACCGATGAGGAGCGTCGATTGGCACGTGGAACCTTTCGCCCGTATCGGTGTCACGAGGTCGTGACGGGCTTGGGTGTCGCCGAACCACCTTTGGATGCAGATGCTCAAACAAATGCTTTTCATGAAAAATTCCCAAGCTTGCGAAACAAGAGGACGTTGCTTTTCCTTGGTCGCATCCATCGCAAGAAAGGCATTGATCTTCTTCTCCAAGCATTCGAAGAATTGGCGACTGCGGATGATCATCTAGTCGTTGCGGGGCCAAGTGAAGATGGTTTTTTTGCCGAAGAGCTGGTTCGCGCGTCCGGTGAATTTGCGGATCAAATCACTTGGGCGGGCATGATTCGCGGCGACCTAAAGTGGGGTGCCTTGCGAGTGGCCGATGCCCTGATTCTGCCTTCCCATCAGGAAAATTTCGGTATGGTTGTCGCCGAAGCCCTTGCCGTAGGAACTCCAGTGCTGATAACCGACAAAGTTAACCTTTGGAGAGAGGTGGAAGATGATCGAGCCGGAAAAGTTTACACTGACGACCTTTCGGGTGTTCGATCCTTGATACGCGAATGGAAGAACCCTTCTTTTTCTACGCTTGCACCTAACGCTCGCCCATGTTTCGAGAAACGATTTCAAGCGGTTTCCGCGGCACGGAAGCTAGCTGAAGTTGCGGCAAAAGATTTTGCAATCGAGCAAAGTCAATAAGCCTGTCTTTCATTCATTATTGGATGTC
Source organism: uncultured Opitutales bacterium (assembly GCA_905612515.1). Lineage (GTDB taxonomy): Bacteria > Verrucomicrobiota > Verrucomicrobiia > Opitutales > Seribacteraceae. The sequence continues at coordinate 15,472 of CAJQSI010000050.1, forward strand.
GTCCTCACTGTGATCTTTCCCTGTCTTTCCGTCGGGACCAAGGGAATACAGACGAAATCCGCCTATGCCATCCATCCTAGGATATTCGTAAAAGTAGGGATTCTCCCATGGGTCGCAAAAATTGATATCTCGGTTAAACACAATTGCGATTAAGTTTTTGGACGCCTGACTTCCCCCAGTGGCAAGCGCATTCAATATGGCAGGATCTCGATTGTTGGGACCGTAGTCAAAAAGGGTCGGGTTGACTAAATTCGGAAAGGGGGGGAATTGTAACGCGCCTTTGCCGTTGTGATATCCCATCAGAGCCAGTAAGAAACACTCCCCGGGATCGCATACCTTCATCGGGCAATGGGGATAGTTGCCATACTTTGCTTTATAGTTTTCCGCTGCGGCCTTTAGATAGGCCAGCTCGGATTCTGCTTTTTTTCTGTCCTGTAAATCAAAGACGTAGTTGGCAGTGCTGAAAATGATCCCGGAAATTACCCCGATAATACATAACACAATCAACAACTCGACAATTGTGAATCCCAATGACCTTACTTTATTCAACGACTTTTCTTGACGAAGTTGTCCAGGGTGGAATACCTCTTTCATTCTTATAATAATTTGACTTTTACTATGGAACGAATCAAGTTAATCCCATGAAAATATTAATTTCATCCCTAATAGTTCTTTTTTCATTTTGTTTTACCTCTTGCGTGGAAGAAGAAGGAGGGGCTAATTCAGGTCAAAACAAACCGAGAGACAGCAAGTTTTTAGTACCGACAAAGGCACAGTCCTCAGCTCAAATGGAGCAACACAAATCCACTGACAAAATGCTAGTTGCCTCTAAAAAATCAAACAAGGCTAAGAAGACAAGAGAAGATCGTTATGGTGGGGAAAGTAACAAGGCTAAGAAGACAACAGAAGAGCCTTATGGTGGGGAAAGTACCCAATGGCAATCGCAGTCCGCGGGCAACAACGAAAAGCGTTAGTGCCATTTTGATGAGGCTACTCACTCCTTTGGTTTTTTCAACTTAAGTTATCTAAGTATTCGCATCCCTGTTTATTCAGGTAGTTTTTGAAGATTACCATACTTCAAGGGGCTTTTCTTCCCGTGCCACCGTTGAGAGGTGGCGCTATTGAGAAGGCGTGGTTTAGGTTGGGTAAGGCTTTTGCCCGAAAGGGACATGAAGTAACTCATGTTTCTTGCTTGTGCGATGGTTTGCCTGCCGGTGATTCCATTGAAGGCGTAAGCCATGTGAGAATTTCTGGATTCGAGGCGTCGGGCTCCTCCATGTTGCTCAAATGGAGAGATTTTCGTTATGTTTTACGGGCTCGAAGAGCTTTGCCACAAGCGGACATTCTTGTAACGAATGCATTCTGGGCACCTCTCTTGGTTCGGGATTCATCTCGCGGGGTTCTGTACGTCCACGTCGGGCGATACCCAAAGGGGCAAATGAAACTTTATGGGAGGGCGAAGCGCCTGCAGGCACCTTCGGAGGCAATCACTGCGGCGATTCAAAGCGAGGTTCCGTCGAAGGCGGATTTGGTGAAGACGATACCGTACCCGCTTTCATGGGATTTGGTAGAACCTGCTCCTGCCAATGAAAGTCGAGAGCAAACGATTCTCTACCTCGGGCGAATTCATCCCGAGAAGGGTTTGCGCGAATTGGTGAAAGCCTTTTCGGGGTTACCCGATGAGCTGCGGCGGCAATGGCGACTAGACGTTCGCGGACCCTGGAAAGTAAGCGAGGGTGGGGGAGGGAGAGATTTTCTGGAAAACCTAAAAGATTTGGCAGGGTCGGCAAAAAAAGCAATTCGCTTTCTAGATCCGGTTTTCGATGATGTTAAATTGCGGAAGGAATTAAGTCGTGCCAATTTGTTTGTCTACCCTTCGATGGCGGAGCGAGGAGAGACGTTCGGTTTGGCTGTTCTCGAGGCAATGAGTTGCGGTTGCCCTCCCTTGGTCTCCGGCTTGGGATGTTTCCGAGACTTTGTGCAGGATGGCAGCACGGGATTCGTTTTTGACCATCGAGGCAATGATGTGGTTGATAGCTTGAGCGCCAAAATGATCGAGATCCTAAGTAAACCCGATAGGCTACCCGTTATTGGGAGCGCTGCCTATAATCAGGCGGAAAACTTTACATTGGAGAGGGTCTCAAAACGGTTTCTGGACGATTTTTCGAGTATCCTCTCTGTATCCTAATAATGTTTTTGTCCGGCAAACCGCTTGCTCTTCCCGCAGGTGTGCCTTTGTTTTGATCTTTCTTTAAACCAAACGAAATGCCCATGAAACTAAAATGCCGCTTTCTTTGTCTCTTTACTATAACGGTTAGCCTTGCCCTTTCGTCATGGGTATCTACTGCCAAGCCCAAGGGCGAAGCATCAAAAGTTTCTTTGCCCGAAGAGTTGTTGGATGCTACGGGGAAAGCCGTTTCCGGGGAAACCCTATCCGGAAAGTACGTGGGACTGTATTTTTCCGCTAGTTGGTGTCCGCCTTGCCGAACCTTTACTCCAAAGCTTGTGGAATTCCACAAAGCCAACAAGGACAAGTTCGAAGTGCTGCTCGTGAGTGCGGATAACTCCGAGAAGGCCCAAGCCAACTACATGAAGAAGTATATGATGCCTTGGCTAGCGGTAAAGCATCAGTCGATCGCCGCAAATTTACTAGTTAAGAAAATGGGTGTCAGCGGTATTCCTTATCTTGTGGTTTTGGCCCCTGATGGCTCTGTCGTGACCAAGGATGGTCGCGGCGACGTAGATAGTATGGGCGACAAAGCTTTCTTGAAATGGAAGAGAACCCAAGGCGAGAAGCTTAGTCGGAAGTAGCTTGGCGAACATAAGTTCGCAAGAATTCGAATAGCGTTACAGTCTTGCGGGGATACCGGCTTTGGCGAGTGCCTGCTTGGCTTCCAAAACCGTGTACTCACCGAAGTGAAAGATACTGGCGGCCAGCACCGCCGATGCCTTCCCCTCTCGTATGCCTTCCACGAGGTGACTTAACTCTCCAACGCCTCCGGAGGCAATGACTGGAACTTCCACGGCATCGCTCACGGCTCGAGTGAGCTTTATGTCAAAGCCGATCTTGGTGCCGTCCCGATCCATGCTCGTAAGAAGAATTTCGCCAGCTCCCCGAGAGACTACTTTGCGCGCCCATTCCACCGCATCCAATTCTGTCGGTTTCCGTCCACCGTGTGTGTATACGCGCCAACTGTTGCCGTCGGGTTCGGCTTTGGCGTCGATTGCAACGACGATGCACTGGTTGCCGAATTTGGCGGCGGCGTCTTGGACTAGCTTTGGATCTAGAATGGCAGCGGTGTTGAGGCTGATTTTATCTGCACCCGAAAGTAGCATTTGGCGGACATCTTCCACTGACCGTAGGCCGCCTCCCACCGTGAGCGGCATGAAACAAGTCGAGGCCGTGCGTTCCACAACGTCTCTCATAATGTTTCGCTCATCGCTGGAGGCCGTGATATCTAAGAACACCAATTCATCGGCGCCTTGCTCCTCATAGGCTTGTGCAACGGATACGGGGTCTCCAGCGTCGCGCAGTTCCTTGAAGCGTATGCCTTTAACTACTCTTCCTGCGTCTACGTCGAGGCATGGGATGACTCGTGCGGAGAGCATGGGCGGCAAATAATTTCCGGAATATGAAAGCGAAGTCGCCGATGAAATTATTCGTCGGCGAAAGCGATGTCCGGTTCGAACGATATCTGGAACTTGTATTGGATGCCCGGGCGCATGATGAGGGGGTGCGCTCGGCGTAGAAACTGAACATAGTGAACATTGCCAGCGTAGCCTCTGTATTCCGATTCATCCGTTACGGTTTCAAAGTCGCCCCAAGCAGCCATGAAATCGTCTTTTTCGACAGTGGGTCTCAAGCCTTCGGGGCCTTGGCGCAAGGTCGTGCCGAGGCGATAGGTGGAGTGAGGAGAGCCGATAACGATAGCGTATCTCATGCTGTCCATCGTCACCGGATTTTTAACGCGAAAGGTGAATTCGGAAGTGACCTTCCCGGAACCAAAGCTCCATTGTACTTGGCAGCTACCTAAACCGTAGGCGAAGGTGCCGTCTGTTCGGACCAAGTCCGGTTGCTCGAAGCGTAGGTAAAAGGATTTTCGTGGGCCAATTCCCGTAACGCAATTTTTTCCGTAGTAAGAGGGTATTACGACTTGATCGCCGAAAGTAAGTTCCGGCAAAAGTACGGGTAGGTATTTGTTGACAGGCCAGTCGAAGATTCCTTGACAATGGGGAAAGGCAAGCGAGTCGGAAGTGATCTCATCACCAGGACCGACTAGAGGCAGTTGAAACTGTATTCCGGCGTTTTCGTCACGAAAGAGGAACAGGCCGTGTTCTTTCTTGTGAGATTTATCAAATATGACGAACCGTCCACCCGTTTTCGAGCGATTGGGAGTTGGTACGCGTAGCGAGCCTCCAATCACACGGGCTAACCGTGACCATTGGCATAGATAGCGAGCGGCATCGAAGTTGGCCATTCGAGTCGTGTGGTTTTCGACCGTGTTGCGCTCGTTGTCACGTATCATGAGGAGTCCGTTTTCCTGATCCAAATAGGTGACGAAGAAATATTGGAAAAGGCGGCGCAACGTATCCAAATAAAGAGGTGTCTTTTCTTCAGGCACCCAGTGATCGCGCATGGCTTGAAGAATCAAGCTGATGCAATGGAATTGCCCATAGGCGCCAACGGAACGCCCGTAACTCCAGCCAAGACCATCTTGACGGCACATATCCGGAACCATGCGGAGATATTTTTCGGCATAAGTGCGTAGCTTCGGCAATTTGCGGTCTTTTAGGTGTACGTTTGCGTGTAACTGCAGGGATTGCCTGATGAAGATAAAGGAGAGCGCCCCATAGATATCATAAACACCCCCAAAACCCTCGGGATTGTTGTCGCAGAAGCCGCCGGAACTGTGCTCCTGGATGCGCTCCACGAATTGATCGATCAGTTTGCCCGTTTCGTCCTTCTTGGAGAGTCCAAGACTGAATCGGGAAACGGACTTTGCGATGTTGAAGGACTGAAAGTGGTTGTTGTAATCGGAACGGGAAAGAAGGCGTTGGTCAAGTTGCTCGCGGGTGGGGTCGAGAAGGCGTTCCCAAACTTCATTTCGTTCTTTGGCAGCACCGAATGACAGCAAGCCGAGCGCGGCGTAAGCGAGGCCGTTTTCACTTTCTTCGGAGGCAAAGGCTTGATGGGTGATGCAACGAGCCGCGAGATCGTTCAGGTCATGACCTTCCAGTTCCGTTTCCCCGCTGGCGCGAAAGTACTCGCCTATCGCTAGCGCGGCGTGGCCAGATTCGTCAATTCTTGTGTCTTCTCCGGCGGCGGCGGAGATTGATCCCGCGTCACTGATGTATTGAAGATTGTTGCCAAGGATCGATCGAGCCAAGTCCATGCACTGGTCGGCGAAATTTTGCATGCGGATAGTAGGTAGTAAAGCGTAGGAAAAAGAATGAAAAAATGTCTGCTAACGGGCTTCGAGTCAATATGTTAAGCAGTGGTGATTAGGTTGAGAAACTCTTTGTTGTCGGCAGTTTTTTCCATTCGTTCCATTAGGGTCTCGGCCGCATCCACAATTTTCATGGGAGCCATGGCTCGCCGGATGAACGAGGATTTTTCCAAGACCTCGGGTGATAACAAGTCCTCCTCTTTACGAGTGCCGGAGGCGGCGAGGTTGATGGCGGGCCAGAGTCGAAGTTCGGCTACCTTGCGGTCGAGTACTATCTCGCTGTTCCCGGTACCCTTGAATTCTTGAAATATAAGTTCGTCCATCTTGGAGCCGGTTTCCACTAGAGCAGTGGCCACGATCGTTAGGCTTCCGGCTTCTTCCGAATTGCGCGCGGCGGCAAATATCTGTCTAGGTTTTTCAAGCGCCCTGGCGTCCAAGCCCCCCGTCATGGTCCGCCCTCCCTTGCCGGTGGCGGCATTGTACGCTCGCGATAGGCGCGTGATCGAATCTAGCAACAGGACCACGTCTTTTCCCGTTTCCACTAACCGCTTGGCTCGCTCGATGGCCAATTCGGCAACGCGCAGATGGTTCTTTACTTCTTCGTCGTTTGACGAGGCGTATATTTCGGCGGGAACGGACCTGCGAAAGTCGGTGACTTCCTCGGGCCTTTCATCCACCAGCAAAACCATCAGGTGGCACTCCGGGTGATTTTCTTCCACACCTTTGGCGATATCGTGCAAAATGGTCGTCTTTCCCGTTCTCGGAGGAGCGACAATGAGTGAGCGTTGTCCTTTGCCGATGGGGCAAAACATGTCGATGATTCGCGAGGTCATTCGTCCGTCACTTACTTCGAGAGTCAATTTTTCTTTTGGCTGGATAGTGGTAAGTTGATCGAAGCGAAACTGAATCTTCCTCTCTTTGATCGACAAACCATCAACAGTCTCGATGAAGCGAACCTTTGGGTTGCCATACTTGTTGTCGGACGCTGCGTTGGCGGTTAAGTGAGACCCCTTCCGTAGTTTGAAGCGCCGCAACAGCTCACGGGGCACAAAGGGATCGTGGGGGGTTGTTTTACCCCCCCTTGAGAGATCAAGCAAGATGCCCGACTTGTTTTCAGTCGGTTCCAAGATGCCCTCGACCTGAATAAGGTCTTGAGGCGGATTGTTGTTTTCGCTCATGGACCAAGAAGGCGTTAATAATGATGGGTCCGTAATTTGCATGCCGTTGGACATGCTGATGTAGGGAGTTCTCAGTGATTCGCCTTTGCTTCATCGGGTGAAGTCTCGCGTCATGTGAATGGCTTGTTGCGAGAAGCGTTCGCTGAATCTTTCCCCATCATGAAAATAGGGGCGGTGGAGTCAACCATTGAAAACAAAATTTAGCGAAAGGTTTTGTCTTTCCTTTCAGTTAGATTAATTCATGGGAGCCTAATTCATGAAAAAATTTTACCTCACTACGGCGATAGACTACGCAAACGGTTCACCGCATCTTGGGCATGCCTACGAAAAAGTGTTGTCTGACGTTATCGTGCGACATCGCCGTCTCTTGGGCGTGGATACCCATTTCTTAACGGGTTTGGACGAACACGGACAAAAGGTGCAACAGGGAGCCCGTGCGGAGGGGATGGAACCTCAGGAACGGTGTGATCTTATTGCAGAAGAGTTTATCGTACTGTTGGAAAAACTCCGGATATCCCACGACGATTATCTGCGTACCACTCAGGATCGGCACAAGCGAGTTGTCCGTACTCTCTTGCAGCAACTTTATGATCGCGGAGAAATTTATCAGGCTGAATACAGTGGATACTACTCTTCCCGAGCCGAACAGTTCCTCCAGGAAAAGGACAAAGTTGATGGGAAGTGGCCCGAAATCTTCGGGGAGGTCGTGGAAGTGACCGAAAGCAATTATTTTTTCAAGCTCGGGCAATACCAAGAATGGTTGATCGAGTTCCTCTCGGAGAATGACGATTTCATACAGCCCGAATTCCGCCGCAATCAAGTGCTGGAGTTCTTGAAGGAACCAATTAACGACCTTTGCATTTCCAGACCTCGCGAGAGGTTGGAGTGGGGTATTCCTCTGCCATTCGATGAAAGTTACGTAACTTACGTCTGGTTTGACGCTCTCGTGAACTACGTCTCCGCTGCCGGATTTGGTGATGAAGGGTTCGATTCCCTGTGGCCAGCCGACGTACATGTCATCGGCAAGGACATTTTAGTTCCTCCTCATTCCGTTTACTGGCCCATAATGCTGAAGGCCTGCGGACTGCCTTTGCCAAAAAGTATTCTGGTGCACGGATGGTGGATGATCTCCGGAGCCAAAATGTCAAAGAGTACGGGTGAATCGGTAGATCCTTTGGAGTTGGTAGACCTTCGTGGAGCCGATGCCTTTCGTTATTTTGTGATGCGCGAAATGACTGTTGGGCAAGACGCCGACTTTTCTCTCGAACGCTTCGACTCTCGCTATCATGCCGATCTCGGTAACGATCTGGGCAACCTGCTAAGCCGCATCCTGAACATGACAGCCCGTTATTGCGACGGCAAGGTGCCCGAAGCCACTATTGTGGAGAAGCCTGAGTCCGATCTTGCCAACCTCTGGGACGAGGCCCATGTCGGAGCACGAGAACTTTTTGATGAATACAAGTTTAACTTGGGCCTCGAAAAAATCTTTGTATTCATTCGAGGGATAAATCGCTATGCCGAGGAGCGCTCGCCGTGGAAACTTGCAAAATCCGAGGCGATTGAGGATCGGGCAAAGCTAGAGACCTCACTGGCCTTTATCGTCGAGGCTCTTCGCTTGGCCGTGGCATTGCTTGCACCCGTTATGCCCGGCGTCAACGATCAGGTGAACAAACTACTTGGAATTGCTGCAACCACCTTATGGGAGGATGACTTAGTTTGGGATCACCGTCTTGCGGGGAACGCTCTTGGGCCGAAAACGATTTTATTTCCGAGGGATTAGGAGCCTTTGGAGTCGGTCTTTCCCGAAGGTTTTTTAAGTCTAACTGTCGTTGCAATCACGCGAGTCTCGTCCGCCTGTTCTATCTCCACCAAGAGATTTCCAAGTTCCACCTTCTCGCCGGCCTCGGGTATTCTTCCTAGTTGACCGGTGAGCGTGCCACCGAAGGTCGCGGCGTCTTCATCTTCATCGCCAAGATCAAATGCATCGGGAAGTTCGTGAACGGGAGCCATTCCCGACACTCGCCAAGAGTCAGTGTCTTTTTGAATAATAAAATCCTCTTCCACATCAAATTCGTCTCGAATCTCTCCCACCACTTCTTCCAGAATGTCCTCTAGGGTAAGTGCGCCCACCGTTCCACCGAATTCATCTAGCACCATGGCCATGTGGGCTCGATGCTGAAGCAATTTCCTCAATGCTACGGGGAGAGGATCGGAGGGAGAAAAGTTCGGAGCTCGTCTCGCAAGATCTCGCAAGTCCACTTTCTTGCCTTCTGCCAAAAGGCGAAATATGTCCTTCACGTGAACGATACCTAGGCAGCGATCTAAATCGCTATCGCACAACGGCAGGCGGGTATGCCCGCAGGAGCGAGCGATCGAGAGATTTTCCTCGATCGAGTCATTCGCATCCAGAAAGCGAACCTGATTCCGGGGCATGAGGGCGTCCTGAACGTCTAGATTTCTAAGGTCGAGAGTATTCCCAACGATTTCGCGAATCTCGGGATGCAGCTCCGACCCTTCTTCTTGCAGAGTCTTAATGTGCTCCGCCACTTCCTCTTCCGACTCACCCGTTTCTTTCTCTTTGCCAATTATTGTGCAAAGCATGTTTTCCTTGAGGGCGAGCATGTAGCGCAAGGGTTTGCAAAGCAGTCTTATTACATGCATGGCGGGGGCTGCAGCTCGCATGTGCCAAGCGGCAAACGGACGGGCCGCTACCATCGGCCCCAGAATCCCGATGATCGTTCTCTCCGCTAACAGAACGAGAAGAAATGCCGCGGCAGCCAGACAGTATGCAGCCCAGGCCGCAGTAGACCCGGAGAGTCCTCTGAATGATCCATAAAAAGCGAGAAACCCGAAGGTTATCTGAACGGCCGAAAGCGTTGCCGCTTCTACGCTCCACGGGCGAAACTCATTATCAGAATCCAGAAGCCGACCAACCAATTTTCCTTTTCGCAAAACTTCTTCCGAGGATGTGGAGGCTCCCGCCCGAATCCTGTCTACGAATGCGCGGTAAACCGCTACTTGATGACCCCACACGGAGGCAAGAATCCACCCCGCAAGTAACCATGGAATACTTTCTTGAAGAAGAAGACCTTCGCTCATCCGTTTTTCATAGAGGCATTGGCAAGTGATCCGCCCAAGGTGTCGAGCGCTTTTTTATTTTGTTCTCGAGTGCCAACCGTCAAACGAATGTATTCCGATAGACCTCCCCCGAAGGAACGTACGATGACACCATGTTTCTGCAACTCGGCAAATATTGCTTCTCCATCTCCCACTTTTACGAGAATAAAATTTGCTTGGCTCGGGACATATTCCAAACCCAAGGCCGAAAAACCTGCTTCTAGTTGCGAAAGGCCGGCCTTGTTTGCTTGGCGACATTGAGTCGTCCACTCCTCGTCTCCCAAGGCGGCTAGTGCGGCAGCTTGGGCTATGGAGTTGGCATTGAATGGTTGCCGCGCTCTATGAAGAAGAGCTGCCATGGCTTCGCCAGAGTAACCGTATCCGAGGCGAAGTCCTGCCAAGCCATGGATTTTAGAAAAAGTCCTCAGGCAAATGATGTTTCGCCCCGCTTCGATAAGGGGTAGCAAATTAGGGGTGACTTCAAGGTATTCCGCATAGGCCTCGTCTAAGCAAAAGACGACGTGTTCGGGCAATCCTTCTGCAAAACGCACGATTTCATCGGCTTCGTTGGCCGTGCCCGTTGGGTTGTTCGGGCTGGCAAGAAAAACAAGGCGGGTTTTGTCGGAAATCGCCTCTTTCATTCCCTCTAGGTCGTGACGAAACTCCGGCATAGGAACTTCGACCGCAGTGGCTCCGAACAAATGAGCGACAAGTTTGTAGACGACGAATGAAAACTGCCCGGTCAGCACCTCGTCACCTGGTTGCAAGAACACATGGCCAAGAAGCTCGATGATTTCATTGGACCCATTTCCCAGAACAATTTGTTCGGCGCGGATATTTCGAACCTGTGCAATTTTTTCTCTTAGCTCGAGGCCTCCTCCTTCGGGATAGAGCCTTATGTCCCTTAACGCCCGTTCGGCAGCAGCAAGCGCTTTGGGAGAGGGTCCCAAAGGGTTTTCGTTGGAAGCCAACTTGCAAACTTCTCTTGGGTTCAGCCCGTACTCGGCCGCCACTTGTTGAATGGGCTTGCCCGGTAGATAGACGGGTTGTTCCAGAATATGACTATTCGCGAGGTCGGAGATATTCATCCGTGTGCATATAGATTTCTACGCTAGATTTAGCTGCGATTGGAAGCAAGGAAAAGCCCGTCGTTCATGTATCGACTTGAGGACGGCTTGGAGCATGATAGGTTTGCAAATGTGAAAATCGCTATTTTAGGAGCTACCGGATTACTTGGGTCCGCTGTTTGTCGCGCTGCCCTGCGCCGCAAATATAAGGTGCACCCCTATTCTTTTTCAGGTGCCGATAACTTACCGGAGGTGGGCCCGATCGGATCTCTAGACCTTCTTGAAGGCGAGGAACTCACTCGTACTCTGTTTGATCTCTGGCCGGAAGTCATTGTCAACTGCGCAGCCGTTTCTTCTCCCGATACCGTTGATGAGGATCCGGTTCATGCTCGAAGAGTGAATGTAGATGCTGCCGAAAAACTTGGGCAAATAGCATCGCACCTAAGCGTTCGCTACCTTCATGTTTCTACCGATTTGGTGTTTGATGGAACCGCCTCGCCGTACAGGTCCACGGATGTTCCTGCTCCAGTTAACGAGTATGGTCGGCAGAAACTGGATGCAGAAACTCGCGTGCTCCAAGCTTGTGAAGACAATGTGGTTGTTTTGCGCATTACCTTGTTGAATGGGAATAGCCCAACAGGTCAGCGCAGTCAGCACGAAAAACTTCTGCGCGCGATGGTTGCCGGTCAGACACCAACCTTGTTTGAGGATGAGTTTCGTCAGCCAAGTTCAGTTGACAATGTGGCTGATGTGCTTGTGGAATTGTGTGAGCGCCCTCAATTGAACGGTTTGTTTCACTGGGCAGGAAGCGAACGGCTAAGTCGCTATGAATTGGGACTTCGCATTTTCGAACGTTTCGGCCTGTCTCCCGAATTCTTAGCAAAGGGTAAGCGGGCCGATCTTGCCGACAAGATGGGCGAACGTCCCGGTGATCTCGCTTTTGTGCTCGAACCGCTTGTGGGAAAACTCAAAACCCAGCCATCCGATGTTTCCTCTCAGCTTGAAGAGCTTTGCGTTCCCGATGACTTGTACGATTGGTACCGAAGTCATGCCGAGGATCCTTCACGCTATATCCGTCGATTCAAGATTTCTTGAGCACCCCATGCCGGATTCTTTTCTAATCCTTCCTTTTCTGCGTGAATCTGCAGCCGTTAACATGGCGACGGACCTGTGGCTTTTTCAGGAGTACCCCGATGCCTCTCTGCCCCGTTTCCGCCGCTTTGACTGGGATCGTCCTTCTGTTACTTTCGGCTATGGACAGGACTTTTCCTGGGTGCTCGAGGAAACCAAATGCGCTGAGATTGACCTTTGTCGTCGTCCCACCGGTGGGGGGATCGTAAAGCATGGCGAGGATTGGACCTATTCGCTTGTCTTCCCCCCTTCTCATCCTGTGTGCGAGGGTTCGGCGAGCGAGGTCTATTTGTATGTACATCGTGCAATTTCGGTCTCCTTCGCGAAATGTGGCGTGGATACGGTATTGCTTCCTTGCAAGGAAGGCGGTTGTTCTTTCACGCCTCGCAAAGTTATTCCTGGACAGTGTTTTCTTGAGCCTGTCGCCCGAGACGTGATCTTGTCTGCGACTAATTCCAAAATAGCCGGCGCGGCGATAAAACGGACTCGAGCCGGTCTGCTCCTGCAGGGGACCATCGATATGCGGGCACTTCCCGATGTAAATTGGAATTTTTTCGAAACCTTGTTCCTTGCAGAACTTTCTGCCTATCTTGGCGCCGAACCCGAACTCGCCGAGTGGCCTCAATCCTTCGAGCTCTCTCGCAAGCCTTACGTGGAGCAGTTTACCTCTACAGGTTGGCTTCGTGAGAGGAAGGCGACTCTTTCACGAAAGTGAGCACGTTTTCCACATGCCGCGTTTGCGGAAAAAGGTCAAATGGTTGTGCCTTCACGATGGCATAACCACCTTCTATCAGATATTGAGAGTCCCTTGCCTGAGTGGAGGGGTCGCATGAAACATAGATGATGCGAGCTGGCCCGAACGCCAGAGCTTGCCGAAGAAAATCATCCCCGCAACCCTTGCGTGGTGGGTCCACTACCAGAGAACACGATTCGCCTGAAATGTTAAGCTCAGCAAAGATTTCAGATGCATTGCCTAACAGAAACTCACAATTTTCGATCCGGTTAACAACGGCGTTCGCTCTTGCCCAATCGAAACCGTCTCGACTTATCTCCACTCCCATCACTCGTGGGAAGCTTTGGGCTGCCGAGAGTGCGAACAGACCGCCCCCACAGTAAGCGTCGACTAAGTATTCGAGTCCATCTCCTTTGGCCTCCGACACCACGTAACTTACCATTTCGGGAAGCAGGAAAGAGTTATTTTGAAAAAATTCGCCGGCTTTGAATTGAAAAACGAGGTCGTTCACAGTTTCTGAAACAATGGCTTGAGAATCTGTCGTCACACCTTCTTGCGTATCTCTGAGTAGCAAGGTACCTCCCTTTTTTCTTTTCCAAGTCGACCTTAAATTTTGGCGGGCATCCGTGAGAGCTGCATTGATACCTTCTGTGGCGATGGGACATTGAGGCACATCCAAGATAGCACGGCGTGAACCTTGTCGGAGGAAGCCAATGGCACCGATTTCCCCATCTTTACCGGTTTGAAAATGAGGAGTTAGCTTGGAACGGTAACCGTAGGGCTTGGGGGAGGGAAATACGGGTAACACCTCTATGTCTACTCCTCCGATACGGTTCAGGGACTCTTTCACATGTCGTTGCTTCCATTCGAGTTGGGCTTTGTAGGAGACATGCTGATACTGGCAGCCTCCGCAATCCGAGTATAATGCGCAAACGGGCTCCACTCGTTCCGGAGAAGATTCCAGCACCTCGATGCAGTCTGCGACCGAATAGTTTTGGTGATTTCGGTACACGCGAGCCTTTATGGTTTCGCCCGGCAGGACGTGAGCGACCTGCACCACCCAATCGCCGTCTCGAGCTATTCCTCGTCCAAGGTTCGTTAGATCTTCCACGCGCAGTGTTAGTTCTTCGTGGTATTCGTATGGTTCGGGTCGAAAGTTTTTCGGGGCTTGCGTCATAAAAAAATCTTTATCTTACTCGACCGTTGTGCGCAAAACCGTTTTTTACAGTAGCCTTGAGCGAAATCATTCTCAGTCTCCAAAACTCACGAGTCAAAGAACTCGTGAAGCTCCGTGAGTCTCCTCGTCGGCGCAGGGAGTTGAGCCTTTTTCCTGTCGAAGGATTGCGAGAAATCGAAGTTGGCATTGATGCCGAGCGCATGTTTACGGAGGTTTATTTTTGTCCGTCTTTTTTCCGTGAGCGAGGAGAGGAGATTCTTTTACATCGCTTCAAGGAGACTGACGTCGAGCTTGTCGAACTGGGCAAAGATGCCTTTGCCAAGTCGGCTTTTCGTGAAAACCCGGAAGGATTGATCGCCCTTGCCAAGACCTTCGATTTGCAGCCCAGTCGTCTTTCTTTAGGGTCACACCCGCTCGTACTTGTTCTCGATGAAGTGGAGAAACCTGGCAATCTCGGAGCCGTATTGCGTAGTGCCGAAGCTTTTGGCGTCGATGCCGTCCTGTTGTCGGACGCCGTCGTTGACTTTTTCAACCCTAACGTAATTCGCTCTTCTCAGGGTCTCTCTTTGCGGATGCCTGTCGCCGTTGGGTCAAAAGAAGAGGTACTCGCTTTTATCCGTGCCCACAAACTAAGTATATGTGGCTCCAGTTCGAAGAATGCCGTACCTTTGTGGGAGGGTGATTTTACAGATGGGGTAGCGATTCTTCTTGGTAGTGAGCGTGAAGGACTTGGATCTTTTTGGATGGAGAATCAAGATGAGTCTCTTGTTATTCCAATGTCCGGCTCCGCAGATTCCCTGAACCTTTCCGTTTCAGCAGCTTGCTTCCTTTCTGAGGCCGTCAGGCAGAGGCGGGGCCGGTAACTATCCAAGTCCTGTGACTGAAACCTTTAGCCAATCGACCGTGTCGCGGAGGCCGTCTTCCATTGATACGATCGGCTCGTAGCCAAGATCCCGCCGAGCCGCGTCGATCGAAAACCAGTGGTCTTTGGCAAGCTGGACGGCAACGAATCGAGTCATTGGCGGCTCGCCTGTAAGCCGAAGCACTTTCCAAGTTAACTCCAGCATGAAACCCAAGGAGTATGCGGAGCGAAAGGAAATCTTCTTGGAGAGTGGCGGGAGATCGAGATGGGAAAAGAGGTGGTTTAGCCATTTCCATAGAGCAACGGGGTCATCCTGCGAAATGAAATAGGCTTGCCCGCCGGAGTGGCGGCCTGATGCGAGGGCGTCCAGAGCCAATATATGAGCGTGAGCAACGTTATCGACATGGGTTAGATCCATGCGGTTTTCTCCCGATCCCACGATGCGCAGTTTACCTGCCATGTGTCGTGCTATAGCTTTTGGCAGTAGGTGAGGGTCGCCCGGCCCCCATACGAGATGCGGCCTGAGGGCGAGGGTTCTAAGCCCGTTTTTTCCATTGGCGCCGAGTACTTCACGCTCAGCTTCTGCCTTGGTCCGAGCATAATGGCAGAGCCAGTTGCTGCCGTAGGGAAGCGACTCGTCGGCTCCGCGAAAGGGTTCTCCGGAAAAAACAACGCTGGGGGAACTGGTGTGAATTAGGATGTTAATGCGGTGCGTACGGCAGACCTCGAGAACTTGGCGCGTGGCTAATACGTTGGCCGCATGATAGCTTGAAGCTGAGCCCCAGATACCAGCTTTTGCGGCAATGTGAAAGACGGCGCCCGCACCTTTGCATATCACTTCGGGAATCGTTTCGCGGGCAAGGTCAACTTGGTGAAAGACCGATCCGCTTTCCTCCTTGGGCGTGGTACGGCCAAGCACATGAACCTCGTGTCCATTTTCCAAGAGACGCCGGACGACTCGTCCGCCAATAAACCCGGAACCGCCTGTAACGATGACCTTCATGGCAAATACGCTTGGACTTGGGCAATTTTCGCCTTTATCGCCCCTTTGCGAGCAAGGCTGAGACGGTGAATCTTTGCGTTGTGCCGCGTGTCCACAGGCAAGGATCGCTCGAAGAAGATAAGCCCAATTAAGCGAAGGCGTTCGTGCTCGTGAAGCTTTTCGAGAATTGTTTTGGCCAAGCGTTTCTTGTCGGCCATCGTTTGCGGGAAATGATTGGGTTCGGGTTCCACCACGAGGGCAGGCTCCTTTTCCCGACCCTCGCCCAAGCCGATCAGGGCACTGCGGTGAACCTCGGTCATCGCATTGACGATGGGTTCGCATCTTTCGGTTTCAAGGGGACCTTCGGGGGTGCGTACGCATTCCGCTTTTCGGCCGAGAAAACGCAAGTAGCCTTTCCGGTCGAAATAACCGAGGTCGCCCATGCGGTGAAGAATTCGTTTTCCGTCGCATACCTTAGAGTCAAAAGTCGCCCCCGGCATTCGATAGTAGCTTTTAGTTACGACTGGTCCGGCGACCGCGATTTCCCCTACCTCTCCGTCTTTTAGCTCTTCGACTTCATCGAGATTTGGAATCGGCGAATTGCATACGGGGAGAATGCGGACGTCTATATTTGGAAGGGGTTTGCCGAGACAGGAACCTTCACCTTGCTCTGTGCTTTCGCGCGTAGCCAAAATGTCATCTGCATCGGCAACGGACAAGGGTAGGGCCTCGGTTGCTCCATAAGGCGCGAGAATGCGTGCGTTTGGGAGGATTGGAATTAATTTTTGGACAAGGGTCGGAGGTGCTGCGGCCCCCGCAATGAATATCCGACGAATGCCGGGGAGCTCGACTTTGTGGGCCTCGCAATAGTCGGCAATTTTTCGCCAAAGGACTGGGGACCCGAACGCACTCGTAATTTTGTGCTTTTGCATGGCGGCGACAAGCTTGCCTGCATCGGCTTGCGCCGGCTTGCGCGGATCCATGTCGGGTATTACGCTGGTCATACCGAGCGCGGGGTTGAATAGTGCGAAAACGGGGAGTGTCACCAAATCTTGCTCGCCGGTCTCGATGTCGAAATTCTTTTTCAGCATCTGTACTTGCGCGGCAAATGTGCCGTGGTCGTAACAGACTCCTTTGGGAGGGCCGGTGGAACCTGAAGTAAACAGAATTGCGGCCAGATCGTCTGCGTTGACTTCTGCTGCATGGAGGGGTTCCAAGGATTGATGATTCCTCAATTCTCGCAGAAAGTGATTTCCTCGCACGACGATTTTTTTATGTACTCCCGAGAATGTGCCGCGAAAAAATCGCGCCAGAAGCCATGCCAAAGGGATACCGATGAGTCCGTCCGGCTTAGTGCTCTTCACGCATCTTAACAAGTTTCGCAGTCCCATGCCGGGGTCAATTACCACCGGGCAAGCTCCTAGCAGAAAAAGCGCGAACACGTTAAGTATGAGTTCGTAGCCCGGACGAACCATGACCAGAACTTTATCCTGTGGTCGAATGTCGCGTACGCATAGAAGGCGTGCGCATGCGGCGACGTCTTTTTCCAATTCGGCAAAGGTGCGAGCGGCAAAAGCTCCTTCTCTGGCCGGAAGAATTGCCGTTTTGTGAGGTTGGTTTTGGGCCGCGAGAGCCAAGTGGGCTGCCACGTTTACCGGTTCGCGGCCTTCAGTCATGAGTGCATTTATTCCTTTTCGGCGAGCCAACGCTCTGCTTCTATCGCAGCTTGGCATCCCATTCCTGCGGCGGTTATGGCCTGACGATAAGCATGATCCGCACAATCGCCGGCAACGTATACGCCTGGCACAGAGGAACGAACCATGCTGTTCTGCTCGGGGACAAGGTAACCATCTTCGTCGAGTTCGAGGACGCCTTCAAACGGTTTCGTGTTGGGGACGTGCCCAATGGCAATAAAAACACCCTTGCAGGGAACTTTGCTCGTGTCGTTGGCTTTAAGCTTCCGGATGTTAACAGCGTTTGCCTTGCCGTCTTCGCCGGCTAAAATCTCTTCCACGGCAGAGTCCCAAATTACCTCGATTTTTTCGTGAGCAAGTGTCCGTTCGGCCATGATTCTTGACGCTCGGAGCTCATCTCGTCGGTGAACAAGAGTTACTTTGGAGCAAAACCTTGTAAGGAAAAGGGACTCTTCGCATGCGGAATCACCACCGCCGACAACGACGACATCCATGTCTCTGTAGAATGCGCCATCGCAAGTGGCGCAAGTGGTGACTCCTTTACCGCCATACATTTCTTTCTCGCCCGGTATGCCCAGAAGGCGAGGAGCTGCTCCGGTGGCAATGATGACGGTGCGTGCCTCGAAGCTTTTTTCTCCGGCATAAAGAATTTTGCGTCCCTCGGAAAAATCGACGCGATCGACTAATGCGCTCTCAAAGCGAGAGCCGAAACGAGCGGCTTGCTTGCGAAGATTGTCCATGAGCATGAAACCGTCGATGCCTTCGGGAAATCCGGGAAAGTTTTCCACTTCCGAGGTTGTGGTTAATTGCCCGCCAGGCAGGTCGCCCTCGAGTATCAGGGGCTGAAGATTAGCCCTCGCTGTGTAAATGCCCGCAGTGAATCCTGCGCAACCCGTTCCCAAGATGATGACGTTTTCCATTTTTTCTGTTATCCGAAGATTGTTATTTTACTTAGTATTTCTAAAAGTGAAAGTCGATTTCGGTTTACATGGAGGCGGAGGCAACGTTTTTCCTTCATTAGTTGAATATGAATTGGATCGACAGCCATTGCCATTTGGAAGGGTTTCTCAATAAAGGAACTCTTCCCGAAATCCTCAAACGTAGTCGTGAAGCGGGTGTTTCACATTTGGTCGCGATTGGAACCGACCCCGAAGATTGGAAGGTCAACCATGATCTGGCCACGCAATTTCCAAGCGAAATCCATTATACCGTTGGTTTGCATCCGAACCATGTCGATAGCTCATGGGAACACCATACTGAGAGCTTACAAGCTTTTTTTGCCTTAGAGCCAAAGCCGGTAGCCGTAGGAGAAATCGGGCTGGATTACTTTCGCCTTCCCAAAGAGGAGCCAAAGGCGGCACCCCTGAAAGTTAACCAACGGGCGGCCTTTCGATACCAATTGGCCTTGGCCAAGGAATTGGGTTTGCCCGTGGTCGTCCATTGCCGGGGCGCTTTTGCTGATTGCGTTGCGGAAATCGATGACTCCGGCGTTGAGTGGAGCAAAGTTGTTTTTCACTGTTTTGCCGATGGGCCGAATGAAATGAGGCAGTTAATGGAACGGGGTGGCCGTGGCTCTTTTACCGGTATAGTTACTTTTGGAAATGCAGAGAATGTCCGTGAAGCTGCTCTCTTGCAGGGTTTGGAAAAACTTATGCTGGAAACGGATAGCCCTTATCTTGCCCCCGTCCCCTTTCGCGGAAAATCGAACGAGCCTTCCTTCCTTCCCTATATCGGTGAATATTTGGCGAAGGCTTTTGAGGTGGAGGAGGCAGCGCTGGCTGCAATTACGACTCGCAACACCCTTGACTTTTACTGTTTGTCATCGTCATGAATGATGGACTGTTATGGCATCCGACAAGGCAACGATACAGGAACTCATCCTTACGATACGTTCTTTTGCCCAAGATCGAGACTGGGAACAATTTCATGCACCCAAAAATCTTTCGATGGCTCTTGCCGCAGAAGCCGGAGAACTCATGGAGCATTTTCTTTGGTGTGAGAGCGAAAAATCCCGTCAGTTTTGCGAGAATCCGGAAAAGAAAGCTACCATCGCTGACGAGTTGGCCGATGTATTGATTTATGCCCTAAGATTTGCCGATGTTACGGGCATCGACCCTATAGTTGCGATTAACGAAAAGATGCAGAGAAACAAAGATCGCTATCCTGTGGAAAAGGCCAAGGGAAGATCCAACAAATATAATGAATTGTGATTTGACATATGGGCTTTGATATCTAATCGAGTTTAATGTTCCCCGACCCTAATTAATTGTTATGGATATAAAGAATAAAAGAGCCCAAGTAATTGTAAACTTGCACAAATTAAGGCGCAAAGCGAAAGAGCTAGAGGCTACACAATCGACGGGTAGCGATAAAAAGGCAGACATTGAAGCCTGTCGGGGTGAGATAAACGTTCTCCAAAAGGAATTGGATTCAATTGATGACGCGGGACACACCACTTTTATGAATGCCAAGAATATGCTTGAACCCAAAAAAGGCATTTCCGACAAGAATCGTCGAATTAAATGGCGAAAGACGCAAATTGAGGAACTCATAAAGAAATTAGAAACTGGACAACAAGAAGCCGATGTAACCGATGAAGAGCGAACGGAGACTGCTGCCAAGCTCGCGAAGTTTCGCGAAGAGCTAGCTTCTCTTGCCGAAGAAAAAGCGGCCCTCAAAGATTTCAATCACACAAGGTTTATGGCCGCCAACAAAGATGATGGCCAGGGAGACAAGCAGAATACCGAAATCGAACAAGTGAACAAAAAAATTCACGAGCTGGAGACCAAGCTGGAGCGGGCGAGCAAAGAAGGCAGCGACCCCATGGCCGAGGACTTGCAAGAAGAGCTTCATTTGTTGGAAATGGAAAAGGAATCCATCGAAAACTTTACTCACGACCTTTTTCTCAAAAACCTCTCAAACCTAAAAGCCAAACGGCGTAGCGAGCTTAAGTAACTCGATCTCACATTTTACTTTTTGAAAGATCGGCGAACCTCGCCGAGTCTTATTTATCGAGCAACTTAGACCATTCCTTAACTTTCCTTTCCGGATCGTTCTGATTGCTTCATTTGCTCGGCGTAGATGGTTACCTGAGCCTTTTCTCCCTTAACCAATTCCTTAGCTCTTCGAATGGCTTTGGCGATGGAAAGAGTTGGATTGCTTGGGCTATCGATGAAGAGGTTTTTGCGATTAAGGCGAGGAAGCAGTCCTGAGTTCCGAAAAATCCGCAAAACATCTTTCCTTATCTCGCACAAAAGCACATGGCAATTCTTCTCCTTGAGATAGTCCAATAACTCTTCCAGTGCGAGCACTGACGTGGCGTCAAGATGGTGGGCGTTACGTAACTTTAGCACAAGTACACGCAGGTTGCGGTCATCGCCCACTCTCCGTATTTGTTCATAAAACAGTTCGGCTGCGGCAAAAAACAATTCGCCTTCCACATGGACGATCGAAACTTCGGGTTCCGGTCTTTTTGCGTTGTCGGAGATGGCGGCGAGATGACCTTCCTGGGTATAGCCGTATTCCACTAATTCGGGTTCGGACACCTTCCTCAAAAATAAAAGTATCGAAGTTGCCACTCCTGCGAAAATCGCGATTTGCAAGGAAAGAAGCAGACCGAAAACAAGCGTTACCGTGAAGGCGATACCATCCGAACGCGTTGCTCGGGCCACGGCCCGAATCTGCTTTGATCTGATCAGGGATGCGCCAATGAATACCACCAAGGTGGCTAATGCCGGCAACGGGACATAGCTGACGAGCTGTCCGAGAAAAAAGGCTCCCGCCAGCACAAACAGCCCAGCGAAAAGCATGGAAACCTGCGAACGGGCCCCGCTTTGGGCATTGACCGTAGATCTCGTCAAAGACCCGGACGCAGGCATGCCTGAGAAAAAGGCGCATGCCAGATTGCCTGCGCCAATCGCAAAAGTTTCTTGGTTTGCATTTAGGCGTTCTCCTGCTCGAGCGGCTAATGATTTGCCAATTGAAATGCCTTCCAGTGCGCATAGAAGGGCCAAGGCTCCGGCGGTCCAGCATATCGTGCCCAAGGAAGAAGTGCCCATTGCGGCGAAGTCAGGCGGTGCAAAAAATTCTGCTCCGGCTGAAAAAGCCTCCAAGGTTTGTAGCTCGAAACCGTATGCCTTGAAGCCAATTGACGCTAGTGATGCGAGTGCCAAGGTTATGGCAACGTTCGGCAATTTGCGAAAACGCCCTCTGAGCAAAAGAAAAAGCACGGCCGTCAAGGCACTCATTGCAATCGCTGGACCCGAAGCATTGCCAAGCGACCGAATCGTTGCCCATGCCACTTCGAGAAAGGTCGAGGGAGCTTCTCCTCCTTCGAAACGAAAACCGAGGATGTGATGGCACTGATTGGCGATGATGAGGACGGCCGCCGCCGTGACGTACGCCGTGATTACCGTTCGGGAAACGTATTGCACCATGCTGGCTAGGCGTAGCCAAGAGGCGGCGACGAGAAAGATTCCCGCCAGCAATGGGAAAAGGGGCAGCAACGCAAGGGCTTCGCCGGAAGCTACTCCGTCTGCGTTGGTTAATTGCAAGCCCGCAAATGTCCCGAAAAGAAGCACGGCGGTAGCGTTGGTCGGGCCAAGAGCGATAAAGCGGGATCCCGCGAAAAGCGATCCCGCTATGGCTGCCACCGCCGAACCAAAGATACCGTACTTTATGGGAATTCCCGCGACCAAGGCATAAGCCATTCCTTGGGGAAAAGCCAATAGGGCAACGTTAAGGGCCGCTCGAAAGTCGCCCGAAAAGTCTTCTCGCTTATAGTTTCCCAATGCTTGGGCGATGGGAAACAATCGTATTCTGGGAGAAACGGCTGCAGGCAAATGCCCGTAAGCTCCCGCTCTATTTTTTTTTGGCGCCATTTTAAGTCCTCGCGTTCAGTAAAATAGCGATGACTCGAAATTCTCCAAGTTCTTTCGCTCAGAAGAAAAAAATCGAATTCTCCTAAAGTTTTTATAGATCCGGTCGATTATCTATTATGCTGCATGGATGCGGCCTAGTTATTACATAGGTCCCGACCCACAAGGAGGTAGGTCAAGACTGTTTAACCACACTTTCTCAAGGAGGAAGCTTAGTGGCGACCGTTATCTTTACTTACTCATATTCTTTGGGTGGAGGTCGTGGGCAGCATCTACTTTTGCGGATGTCGCGTACGGCTTTCCACATAGGCGATTGCCTCGCGGCTTTGCTGCGTACTTGTAGTCCCGGATTCCCGTCCTGTGGTCCGCCAAGGCGAGTCTCGCCCGAATTTCAGACTACCCGTTTTGCATGGGGTGCTTACGGGTGCTTGGGTTCGTACGCCCTTTCTTTCTCACCAAAGCACGAGAGAGGCACTTCGTTGTGCTTTCATGCCGTCCCCGTTTTTTCACCTAATCTCATGAAAACCTAATCATTATTAAATACATGAACTAATCATTGAGCAAGAGCTCCGCCAGGATGGCGGCACCTACTCGCATTCACCTGCAAACTATTTCCGAGACAAGGAAGTCTCCCCATGCAACTTAGCAATTTCGTAACTTTACAGACGCGAGGGCACCATCCCCGCAAATCTGTTCGGGTTTTCCCGTCCAGACCCTTAACCGGCTGCATACCTTGCGGCTTGAAGGGAAGTTCATCTTGGGGATCCGTCTGTCGGAAAACTCAGGAAACTCTCTTTTCCAAATAAACCAACAATAAACCCATAAACTAAACAATGAACCTTACCTGATTTAGGGCTCCGCCAGGAGGGCGGCGCCCAATCATTTAAACTAAATGTAAACCCTGAGACAAGGAGGTCTCGATATGCAACTAACAAACTATGGATTCCTTGAGTCGCGAGGTAACTATCTCGCGGCCCAAGCCAAATACACTCAGCCCATGGAGCGATTATCCACGGGCCTTAAGATCAATCACTCTCGCGATGATGCGGGAGCGCTCGGCAAGGTTGCCCTGCAGCGTGTGGCAAGCACGAAGCTCGGTGTCTTGAGAACTAACCTGCAAAATGCCTTGAGCTATGCCAATGTACAAGACAACGCCTTGGAAAAGGTCGGTCAAGTCTACGATCGCATGGCTATCTTGGCTCATCAAGCGGCCGACTTCACGATCGACGACCACTCACGAAGTGGTTTCGATGGTGAGTTCCAAATGCTGGAAGGGCAACTCGCCGAGATCCTAAAGGAAAAGTTCAACGGCATTTCTCTCTTCACCAAGGCGACCGGATGTACGGAACCTGAAGTGATCGAAGTCGATGCCAACTTCAATGCGGGACTTAATGAAACATTACCTCCAACTATTCCTGCCGTTGGGGCTAAAACGCAGGCAAACCCCGATCGATGGATAACTACGCAGGATGTCGATACTACCGATGGAACCCTTACCTTGGACGTCAACGGAGGAGGGGTTTCCGAAAGGTATATCGTCCAGCAAGGGTCGACTACGATCTTTGACACGGGTTGGTGGGCTACGCAAGGGTCCGCTTATACTCATGACTTCGATCGATTTGTCATTGATTTTGGAGCGGGCAAGCCCACGACATTCGAATTTATTCCGCAGGATACCGGAGGATCTGGCACATTTGTAACTCCCAACGGCACTCTTGACAACGAAGGGAAGTATTTGGCCCAACTTGGCGCTACCACCACAGCTGAGCTTCTTGGGAACAAATATACAGGCAAAGGACAAGTTGTGACGACACCGGCCCCGGGCGACAGTACGGAGCTAACAATTGAGGTCCAGTCGACGAGCTTGTTTCAAGCGTCTGCAGACTTCAAAGGCGTTAAGATTGTTGAGCCCGAGGAAGTTCCGGCATTAGAGGTCGTGATTAACGATGAAGGGGAGATCGCTAGCTTCGAAGCCTTGGGATTCAGTCGCCTTTCGGGTACGGATTTGTCCACTCGCGAAAATGCTCAAGCGGTACTCGAGCGCCTTCTCGGCAAGAATGGAGAAGCTACCGAGCACGGAGAAATCCACTGTTTGGTAAATGGGCAAAGAGGTGACGTGGCAAACAGCATTCGTCGTTTGGAATTGGAGATCGGACGCCTGGAAGACAAGACGATTTCGGGTGAAAAAAGCTTAAGTCGCATAGAGGATGCGGACATGGCCGAGGAGGCGACGAAGTTTGCCAAGCAATCCATGAAGATGGAGATGGCGGCGAACATCATGTCCCGCGCGACTCGCCTTACGGATGTGCTCTTGCAATTAGCCACCCAACGAGTCGGAGGCTCCAACTTGTAATAAACAGTTATGAATTAGGTTAACAAAACAGTATGCATGGTTGCTCTTCTGCTTGCCGCTTGCAAGCGGTTAACTACAGGGAACTGCCAAAGCTAGTAGCTCGGCCTTACCTAACGCAGGCGAGATCTCCTCGCGGCAAATACTAAAGATGTAAATCGAAGCACTTTGTAACGACAGATTATAACCAAGAAGAAATTTTCCTCAACACGGAGGGTTTATGAACGATGATTAGTGACCAGATCAATGTGCATATTGCCAGGGAGTTGGGAAGCTTGGATCGTGAACATCGGGTTCACGTGAAGAAGCTTTCGGCCGGCAAGCGCATCTTGATGCCCGGAGACGATACAGGCGGCTACTCCTTGGCAGTTAAGCATGGAAGCGCGGGAAGACGCAATCAAGCAATGCTGGCAAATTTGCAAAACGTCTTTTCCTATGTTCAGACCCAAGACGGTGTTTTGGCAAGCGTGGGAAAGATTTATAAGCGAATGGACGAACTCACCGCGATGGCGATGGATCCGACTAAAACCGATTCCGACCGTGCTTTATATAATAAGGAATTCCAAGAGTTGCGCGACATGGCAGTTCGGGCGAACGGTGAGGAATTCAACGGGCTTCGTCTTTTCCGAGGCAAACTATATGAGCTTGTTGACAAGGGGATCAAAATCAACTGGACCGATTCCAAGGCAGAGGTCGATGCATTGGACGCCGCAGATGCAGACAACACCTATTACTTGGCAACCATTACTTCTGAAACCGAGCAAGAGGAGATTGGACTACAGATTGGAGACGTTGGCATCAATGCTTGGCTCGGAGGAAATGATACGGCTGTTGAAGGGGAATGGAGGTGGACCGAAGGTCCCGAAGGCTTGGAAGATGGAGGGCCAAGGCAGGCAGTTCTGGCAGGGCAGACCCAATGGCTCTGCCGTAAATGGGTCCTTTGAAAACTGGGGCGGCGGCGAACCAAATAATGCTGGGGGCGAGAACTACCTTCAAATTAGCCAAGCCTCTAACCCTGTTGCCTCTTGGAACGATTTGCCTGATACGAATACAGCGGGATCAACATATCAACCCGAAGGTTATGTCTTGGAGGTTGACCAAGGAGACCTGAAGGTCGGGAAGGATCGAAACGGAGATACCTTTGGGCTCAAGAACGTTGATTTCCAAAAGTATCTAAGTGAGACGGTATTATCTATCGACACCATGGCGAATGCTCAGGCTGCGACCGTTATGATGAAAGGAGTTATCGAAAACATCGCCGACTCCAGAGCCATCGCGGGAGCAAACATATCGAGAGTCTCAGGGGAAATAAATAACCTTCGCAGAATAGGAAATTCCTACGAGTCAGCCCTTTCACGAGTTGAAGATTTAGATTGAGCTAGAGAGAGCGGTCGATTGGCCAAAAAATCGATCAAGCTGCAAAGTTCATCGGCACTACTTGCTCAAGACAATGAGGTCATGAACCCAAATTTGATCCAAGTCTTGCTTGAGTAAATGGAATTTCTGCGAAATTGATGAATTTGCAAATGCAGGAAAATAAAGAATCCGGCATTCGCTCAATCCCGATTGGCGGGAGTTATATGCTTCAATCGCGTGCCAATGCTTGGTCATTATCCATAACAAGCAATGATTTGGCTTCTTCCCACTTGGATTTGCTTACTTCATAGCGACTTCGCAAAACCTCGACTTCATTCTCTCTGATTTCCAGCAACTTAAAGCGAGGTTCGTATTTGCTTTCGCTAAAATTTTCCTTGGCCGCCTGAACAAGTAATGCCCGCACCTCGTCTCGTTTCTTTGCCGTGTCTGCACAAGTGTTTTTTAAGGAGGTGATGACTTGAGTTAGTCCCGTCTCCATTTTTTGATTCAACAAGTTGATCTTTCGATCCAGCTCTTGACGGAAGGCATCGTTTTTAACTTTACCAGAATTGCGAGCTTCCCTCAGTTGCTTTATGGTAATGCTGAAGTCAGCGAGGTCACCTTTTGTCGAAAGAGCAGACAATCCAGCCAGTTTTTCTATGGACGCCCCCTTTTCGCGTGAGTCTTGAATGGTCGATAAAACATCAATTTGCTCTGCGAGTTCTTTTTCGCATTGATTTAGTTCGGCGCGTAATGAAATTTCTTCCACTGTCGCAATTGGCTTGCCCGATTGCCTCTCTTGGATTTGCCTCCGAAGTTCTTCGATGTCACCCTGCTTTCTGCGAAGGCTGAGACCATATTCAGCGACTATGGGAAATGCAGGCGCCTCGGGGCTCTCTTCTTCAAGAATGAGTGCATGCGTCCGCCTAATGAGTTTGCCCAAAAGCTTTGCGGCTTGCGGTGTTTTTGCCCGCGTTACTACCTCCAAGACTGTGCTGCCATTAAAATCTTTTACAGTGATGGAGAAAAGGGATCTGGTTAAGGTATTATGTTTAATTTTCAGAGACTTACTTAAGAAAGGATCCAGCAGCAACTCCTTGGCGTTGTCGCTGGATTCAATCATCGTGGTGAGCCGATCCAGAAAAAGCTTTCCGTCCAAAACTCGATGATGCATTTCCAGTATGACCCGAGGGTCCAAGCCGTCTTTTTTCCTGATTTGCTTAACCCGACAAAGGACTTTCGTTGTCGACATTTCTTTTGTGAGTAGGGATGACCGCTCAAAGTGTCTGCCAGACTTAATTTTTTCTTTGTAAACTTTTCCCGCATCCAATGAGGCTTTAGAGCGATTGTTGTCGCTTCTCAAAACAAGAGAGCCATTAGATTGCAGTATACTTTGGTTTGTCTTTTCGCTTTCTGATTTCGTTTGCATCATGCCAGCCCAGAAGAGCAGCACGGTTATCAAAATGAAAGCAAAGCTTAGGGCGGTTTTCACAAAATCAGATTACTTCGAGAAGCGACTTTTCGCCAAGTAGATTTTTCCTATATCTCGGAAACGGAGGCAGGCCAAATTAACTTAACAGCATTAACCATGTAACATGGCAGGTCTGGGGTCGTCGGAATTTTGAGATTTTAACATAAGAAATAAACAAGATTGTATGATTGACTCCCAAGAGGGTGTTGGGAGTAAATGGAGTTTGCTGTAAAAAAGCATGTGCTGATGAGTGATTCCGTGTCGGTAGAGTTTTCTCAACAACTTACGCAAATTCAGCGTAGGCTGTACTCATACATACTTTCCCTTGTCCCAAATAGGGCTGAGGCCGAAGACATATTACAGGAGTCCAATTTCGTTCTTTGTCGCAAGGCCAAGGAATATGACAAGGACCGGAATTTTCAGGCGTGGGCATTTCGAATCGCCCGCTATCAGGTCATGGCATTTTTAAAAACGCGGAAGAGAAGTAAGTTGATTTTTTCCGAAGGTATAGTGGAACTTCTGGCGGAAGAATTAGAAGATAACTCTCGATTTGAAAAAATGAGAAAGGCTTTGTCAAATTGTCTTGATGAATTAGGTGAAAGGAGCCGTGCGGTTGCCCGGCTTCGATTTGAGAAAAACTGCACTCTTCTGGAAATTGCAGAAAAATTAGGGAGGCCGATGGGCACGGTTTCGGCTACCCTTTACAGAGTTCGTGTTGCACTTGCCCAATGCGTACGCAAGAAAGTGGCCGAGGAAGAGGCAGCGGAAATTGCCTAATAAAAAGTTTAGATCGCAACATGCTGACTGGCAGCGAGTTGGGGTTTCTCGACCGCGAAAGTTAAAAAAAAATGCAAGATTTGGCGACTTTTGGCTAATTATACAGTGAAGGACGCTATGTTCGGAGAACCCTTATAGTCATTATTTATGTCAAATACCTCTAACGCTTTTCAAGATTTGGATCGTTTGGTCATCCAACTGTTCGACGAGTCGTTGTCTCAAGCAGATAAGGAAATCCTTGAGAACATAATTCGGGATAATCCAGAAGCTCGCAGGCGTTATGCGGATCTCGTAACTTTGGAATCGATGTTACATTGGGAATTTGCAGGAGTTGAGTCTGATGTTAACACTTTGCGTTATACCCCATTAATCGACTTCTCTGCTTGGTTGCGTCCTGCAATGGCTGTTGCCGCGTGTTTCGTCGCGGCTCTGATTGGTTGGTGGGTTATCGATCAAGGTGTCCCTGTTGTGGATGCTGAACATGAAATAGCATCTCGACCGCTTTCGCATTCTAGTGTCATTACTGGGGCGAATTCCCCTGATGGTCTCCAACCCCCATTGGTCAACCTCGTTGTTGGCAACGAACCTAACACGATTGTATTTGGTTCCGAACCTAAAAAAGTGATGATTTCGTCCATCAAACCGTCTTCAACTGTGAACTTGGCCCGACAGGATCGAGAAGCTCTACTTGATGCAGCCTATGGCCTGGAAATTTTGGAGAGCGGACAAGGTTTTGGTGAAGGTGGTTATGTTGAAGTTAAGGAAAATGTCACTGCGTGGCGAACCGAAGATGCCTTGAGAGTGGGTGAAGAATTCGGGGTGCAACCTTATAAAGGTGGTAACATGCTTCGGTTTTCTCGAATGGAAGTGGATGTATTTGCAAAAAAAGCTGAGGTATCCGAACTTGTCAGCGTGCTCGATGTCCGCTCGCTTGGAACAAATCTTGCGAATGGTAAGACTGTCGTAAAATCTTCCGTATGTTTCAACCAAGGGGTTGGCATTGCCGATGGAAGTACGTCTTTTGCACTTGGTCTTCATGCGATTAATCGTGAAGGTCGGGTTAGCCTTGCGATCGCCAAGAAAGAAACGAGCGTGATGAGTGATTTGAATCCCAACACTTGGGAGCGGGTCGAAAGCGAGATTGAACTGCCAGAGGGAACCGACTTTGTCGTAGTTTCGCTGTCAGCTCAAAAAGAGGGTTCCCAAGCCTTGCTGCCGAATTTGAGCGGACATTATGCCGATGGATTGGAAATAGCCATGGCGGTGGATGGTCGCCCTGTATACAGTCGCCTTTAACCAGTTTTTTCGTCCTGGTGGGGCAAGGATCCGCATACAACCTCCTATTTTATCGGAAAGGATTTTGGGGTATTGTTAGGCGTTGACGATATTGCAGTTTAGAGAAAGGAATGGCTCATGAACTGTAGAGTTTTTTTTCTGATGGCATCGCTTTCACTCGCGTTTTGTCCATCCATGGCTGATGATTGGCCAGGGTTTGGGGGAGCCCGAAGAGATGGTGCGTCTACCGAGAAAGGGCTTCGGTTAGAATGGGGAGACGATGAGCCTAAACCCCTTTGGAAGGCCAAGGTCGGAGCAGGATACTCTTCTGTCATCGAGGCTGTCGGGCTTGCCTACACGGTTGGAAACGCCAATGGGAAAAACACCATATTTTGCTTTGATGCGAACTCGGGTGAAAAGAAATGGACTCATTCTTTCCCGTGCGAAAAAGCTCCTAAGTATTTTGACGGCGGGTCACGCGCAACTCCTGCTGTCGCCGATGGCATTCTGTATCTGGCCAGTCACGAAGGAGCATTTTTTGCGTTCGAGGCGAAGACGGGCAAGGTCTTGTGGAGTAAGAATTTAATAGAAGACTTTAATGGCCGACGGCCTACTTGGGGGTTTTCAGGATCGCCTTTGGTTTCTGATGGCAAGGTGATCGTCGATACGGGATCTAAAGATGGCGCTCTTGTTGCCATGAATGCAAAGACTGGAGACTTGGTTTGGAGAGGCGGAACTGATGAAGCGGGCTATGCCTCACCTATGCTTCGAGCAAATAAGCCAACGGAAATCTTAGTTTTCAACCGTGCTGGCCTTTGTTCATTTTTGCTGGCTGACGGCAAGCCACTCTATCGCTTTCAACATAAGACTCGATATGGCATCAACGTGGCGCAACCGTTGGATACGGGTAATTCCATTCTTATCTCTTCTGCATACGGCAAAGGTTCAGCATTGGTAGACGTGAGTGGTCGAACCGCAAAGGCGGTGTGGGAAACCGAATCCTTTTCCAGTCAAATGGCCAGCTTGGTAAAAAAAGATAATTACGCCTATGGAATTCATGGCCAGACTGGGGCAAGGGCTAAATATGCAACCTTGTGCTGTCTGGATATTCGGAAAGGTTCGTCTCGATGGGAGCAAAAGGGTTTTGGTTTAGGGTCCGTCATTCTCGTGGGCGACACTCTTGTAATTCTTAGTGATGCGGGCGAACTTGCGCTAGCCGAAGCCAATCCCGCCGGCTACATTGAAAAAGCTCGCTTTCAAGTGCTTGGCGGAAAGGACGGTTGGACCCCACCATCTTATTCCAACGGCAGGCTTTATTGCCGTAGCAGTCGAGGTGATGTTGTCTGCTTGGGGATGGCGGCAACCAGCAGGTAAGTAAGCGGCCGGAGCGGAACGGGTTCCAAATTGTTCGGAACGCTCGTCAGCCGAAACTATTTTACGACGTGCATGACGCCGCGCATGATTATGGAATGCCCGGGGAAAGTGCAGACGTAAGGGTAATCGCCCGGAGCTGGGGCAGTGAATTGTATTGTAGCCCTTTGGCCATGTTCCAACATGGTTGAGCCCCAGAGGACTTTATCGGTGTCTGGTCGGAATTGCTTGGCGAAGCCCTCGGCTCCGAGTGCGATTGCGAGCGCCGCTACCTCGTCTGCCGTTCCGGGCTTCACGAAGATTAGGTTGTGTGGGGGATAATCGTCGTTCTTGAAGAGTACGGTTACTTTCTGCCCTGTGCGAACAGTGAATTTCTTTGTGTCATAGAGAAGCTTTTCCTTTATGCAGGCGATAGTAACTTTCGCTTCATCGCCGGCTTGAGGAGTGCTTGCGTTCACGAAGCCGGCTCCTGCGACCTGCATGGCTAGAGAGTAAAAACCGGTGCGGGCAGTGACGAATAGAGTTTTGCCGTCCGTACCACCGAAGCAAATGTTAGAAGGCCTTTCGGGGAACGCGAGGTCGGCGATTTCTTTGCCCTCAGGATTTAAAACCTTAACCGTACCCGAGGTGAGGTAGAGGTTGCCTTTCTTATCCAAAGTCATTCCGTCGGAACCCGATTCGGCAAACAGTTTTTTGTCCGAAAGCGTGCCTTCTTCTCCCTCATCGATGGTGTAGCGGAAGGTCTTTCCTTGTCCGGGGTCGGCCACGAAGAGAGTTTTGCCGTCTGGAGTGCCAATTACTCCATTGGGCCTCTTGAGGTCGGAAGCTACCCGGAAAACTTGGTCGCGGTAGGGAGTGATGTAAAAGAGGTATTCGCCATCCTGCGACAATTCCTTCCGTCCGTAGTTTGGGTCGGTAAAGAAGATGCCCCCGTTTGGGTGAATCCAGAGGTCGTTTGGGTTGTTGAAGGGTCGTCCGTCAAATTGATCTCCGACCAGCTCTTTTTCAGTTCCGTCTTCGAGATAGAAAGACGTTACGCAGCGCTTTTCACCCAGACACGCATAGATATCACCTTCCTTGGAGAAGTAGAGTCCGTTTGCTCCACCCGAATTCTCGATAAAGGTGGAAAGCTTTTTGTCGACCGCGCTCCATTTGTGAATGCGGTTGTTTGGAATATCAGTGAAATATACGTCGCCTTTGCCGTCGGCAGCCGGCCCTTCGGTGAACCTAAAACCACCCGCAAGCTTCACTGGTTTGGAGCCATCTGCAACCAGACTTTCTTTTTTTGCAAGCAGGTCGTCGCTCTCGGCAAATTGCGAGCACAGCACGGCTGCAAGCACGGCTTTGTATCGATGGAATTTCATACTTGTGGATATAAATTCGAAGAATATTGCACGCAAGACATCCGCCTCTCGGCGAATGCTCCACTACAGGTAAATAGAGTTAAACGCGGAATTTATCCTCGAATCAAAGCTTTTTCGACCAAAATTGTTTTACGGTCTTGGCGGCAATCTGGGCGTGGTTCACTGGCGACTTCAGCACTTGCTCGAGCAATTTACTGTTTACTACATTATGCTGTTGGTGAATCCAAAGGCCTTCAAGAATGTGATGGGCGTGGTCTTTGTTGTTGGCGTCAAATTGCTTTAGCCATTTTTCGGTGGCGGCAATTACTTCCTTAGTGTCCCGTTCGCTCAGTTCGATACGAGCACGGTGGCGAATGATGTTAGTCGGGTTCTTGAGTAGGTCGAGTAGTGTTGCAATAGGCTGACCGTCAACTTTTACATGCTTCATTAGGTCGCGACCTTTTGCGGTTAAGCGGTAAACGCGGCCATGAGTTTTGTTGCGGTTGGGGTCACGTACATTGTGCTGCATGTGCCCAACAATGACATTCTGCCAATCAGAAACATAGAGAGCTCCGTCATCACCGATTTCAATGTCGGTGGGCCGGAAGTTCCGATCCTTCTCGGAGACCAAGAGATCTTCAATGGCGGTTCCCTTGCGATTGCCGTTTCCATCGTCGGCAAGCGTATACTGCTTGAGTCCGAGGAAACCGATTGAGTTGCATATTACGAAGTTTCCGTTGTTGCGCTCGGGAAAGTGGGCGCTTGATAAGACGCTACTGGACGGAACAGGTCTCACGGTTTTATTTAGGAGGGATTGCATCTTGAAGCCTCCCTTTCCGTCGGGTCGTACTTGGTAGGCTCTCCCGCCGGTGCCATCAGTTGCATAATGGTAGCCCCAGTAATCAAAACTAATGCCATGTGGGTTGGGGCTGTTGCCTGCATGCAAAGCATATTCAGACGTGCGCGGGTTGAAGCGGTACATCGCGCTGTTGCCGTGCTGCTGAGGCCCTTTCCAGGGTGTCTCGACATTTGAGACATGAAAAACGCCGCGCTGATAGTAGATGTGACCGTCGGGACCGAAAACGAGGTTGTTTGCGGTGTGGTGCGTATCGGCTGAGTCTAGACCGTGCATGATGCGGATACGGACATCTGCTACGTCGTCACCGTCAGTATCTTTAAGGAAGATTAGATCTGGAGCGGATGCCACGATTACGCCGCCATTCCAAAAGTCGAAGCCAGTGGGGTTGTGAACCTTGGCAAAGGTTATCGCCTTGTCGGCTACACCGTCACGATTTTCGTCCGGCAGGATGATGAGCGCATCGTTCATCTTCTTCAGCGGCTCCCACTTCGGATACGTCGGCCATGCGGCGACCCAAAGTCTACCTTTTGTGTCGACTGCCATTTGA
>CAJQSI010000051.1 GCA_905612515.1 uncultured Opitutales bacterium
CGCCTCCGTAGTTAACCGTGCCCCAACCGACATCACTCTCAATCACTCTCGCATCGCAGAAGGACGACCGTCGGGCGACCTCATTGGCAAGATTCAAGCAAACGATCCCGATGATGAGAACGGAACCGGCAATTACCTCTACGCACTGGTGGTCGGCTACGGTTCCAACGCTCTCTTCTCTCTCGACGCGAACGGAACCTTGCGAACTACAGCAGTTCTGGATCATGAAGCGAACGCCAGTCAGTCAATTCGGGTTCGAGTAGCCGACGAATGGAACGCCAGTCTTGAAAAGAGTTTTTCGATCGAAGTCATAGACCTACCCGAGCAACCCGCAAACACCGAAGGAGAAACCACGGGCGAAGAAACTGCCGCACCCAACGAGGGCAACCGTAACGAGAACGCCGGAGGGAATGAGGCAAACTCGGGTAAGACCAACGAATCTACGGGCGAAGACCCCGGAAAAGGTGAAGGCGAGGCCGGCAAAACTGCCGGCGAGGAACCCGCCAACACCAGTGGAGAAAACCGGGGCGAAGAACCTGCCAACCCCAACAAGGGAAACAGCAACGAAAACGCCGGAGGAAACGAGGCAAATTCGGGCAAGGAGAACGAATCTGCGGGCCAAGATCCCGGCGAAGGTGAAGGCAAGACCGAGGAAACCGATCCCGACAAGTCGAACGAATCTACCATCGATGAGACGCTTGTAGACGCCAACAATACGAAAGAATCTGAAATCGATAAGCCTGCCGAACCAAAGCCTAATCCAGACGAGGACAAAACCGAAAAGCCTCAAGAGACCCCGAGTGAGGAAAGCAATATCGGCGACGATCAACCAGAAGGAAAACCACAGGACGGGCACCCGCTACCGAATTGGCTCGCCGAGGCAAAACCCGCAGGTCCCGCTGCTCCCGGATGGTACGAATCGTCTTGGTTCGGAGCCTTCCTGAAGTCCAATTCTCCCTGGATATATCATGTTCAACTCGGCTGGATCTATCCCATGGACGATGGGGCGGGCAATGCCTGGCTTTGGACGAAAGACCACGGGTGGCTCTGGACCGGTGAGGGTCTCTTTCGCTACCTCCTGCGCCACCGCGACCAACAATGGATTTACTACCTCATCCGAGAAGGCGAAAAACGCTACTTCTACAACTACGACTTGAAAAGGTTCGAAGTTACTCAGGACCAAGAATCCCAGTCTTCAGACCAGAACGAGGCAAAGGAGTCGGAAACTGAAAAAGCCGACGTCTCGGAAGACAAGACTTCCAACGTCGGCGAAGCAAAGAATTCCGGAGATAGCAACCCGGTCGCAAACGAGACCAAGACCGATACAACCGACACGAGCAAAGACACACGGACCGAAGCTCCGGTTGAAACGAACGCCAAGTAGCAAAGTCGACTGGAAGCGTAAAGCTTCCAGTGCCTATGGCTTGATTAGAATAACTTCTTCGAACCCCTCGAGCTCGTATTAAAATCAACTTCCTCAAAGCATTGGTTTAAAAGCCCTTGCATCAGGCTCCAAAATTTAGATGATAAAAAGATGCAAGATTTTCGCAGTTTCGGCTAATACATGTGCAAGGATCAATTTTTAACGCGTGTACGAAAAGATATAGTCATAGTAATTTTTATTCCATGCGAACCATGAAAAGAACAACCGTCACCACCCTCGTCGCAAACATGCGCCGGGCCATCGCCCGGTGCTTAGATCGAACATCAGGCAAAGCAACCCGCACGGATAGCCAATCTCACGGCACAAGCCGAATCGGCGACTCGGTGACCACAGGTGCGCTGTGCCCGGACGCAACGGAGATGACTGTCCGGAAACAAAGACTTGCCCCAACCTTGCGCTCCCTCTTCCTGTCATTGCAAGGAGTGAAGCGACCCGGCAATCCAGTCGGCAAAGCGACCACCGGACGGAATCCTCTGGATTGCCGCGTCGGTCCGTTGGGCCTCCTCGCAATGACAAGAATGGTGAAGGCATCTTGTTCTTCATCGCGTCTTCTCGGTTCCATCGGTTCCGCTTTCCTTATCGCCGGCATCGTCACGATGTCCACCTCCCTCCCAGCCGCCGAGCAGGACAATTGGTACCTCGCTGACGAGTGGAGCGGATTTGGTGGATCGGATTATTATTATAGTCCGGCCCAAGTTTATTACGAGTCCAACGGCTCAATTAATGGCGGGCGCATCTACGTGGCCGACCAAGGAGCCAACAAAGTACAGGTATTCGAGACGAACGGAACCAAGTTGTTCGAGATCACCGGCCTCAGTAGGGTCAAGGGCGTGACGGTAGACGCCAACGGCACAATATTCTGCCTCTACAAAAGCGGTCTCAAGTCCTACGACCACAACGGAACCTTCAAGCAAACCTTGGGCGGCAGCGGTTCAGGAGACGGTCAATTCAATATTGAAGACGCTCTTTTCAATTCGAATTCACAAGCGGCTCTCGCGATACATCCCGCAAACGGGCGATTGTACGCAGTTGATGGTAAAAATAGCCGCGTACAAGTCTTCGACGCCAACGGTTCTTTCCATTCCAAGTTCGGTACGTCCGGCAGCGCTCCGGGGCAATTAACGAAACCCAAGGACCTCGCCTTCATTCCTGATGGTAGGCTGATAGTTTCGGACCAAGGTTACCTGAATTATTTCGACGAGAATGGTACTTTTCTCAATCGAGTTGGCGCCAATCATACTAGAGTTGCCGTACACAAGGATGGAACCGTGTGGACCTCGGACGGCAAGCTGCGGGATGCGGACGGCACTGTCGTTCAAAGCTCAGTGCCGGGTGGCAATCGAGCGGCCTTCACTCCCGAGGGTGACTTGTTAATCACTACCTTCATTACCGGGAGCAGCAGGCTTCAGATCTGGAAGCGTGCCTACCGGACGAAGGGATTGCCCACTCGCAACGTCATTCCTCAGCCCGCCATACGGTCGATTGCTCAACGGACGGGCACGAATATCATCGATCTCGACTTCGAGATCGTCGATCCCGACGACGCCAACGCCACCGTCGGCATACTCGCCGCCAAGGACGGTCTGTTTACCGATCCCACCTCTTGGATTCTGCCCACGGCATGGGTCGACGGCACGGGAAGCAAGATCGGAGCATCCATCGCCACCAACCAAGTGCACCGCGTGTCTTGGAACGTTAAGGCGGATTGGACGGAACAGACGGGCACGATCAAGTTCGAGGTTTTCTGCCAGGACGCCCGTAGGAATTCTCCCGTCGACTTGCATTTCCTCGATCTTCCCCTGCCGGACGGCAACCTGACGATCAGTCGATCTCCGATCAAGGACAGCGATTTCTCCAACTACTTCAAATACCTGCTGAGCACGGCTTCTTCCCAAGTCGCCTTGGAGAACGACAAGATTACCGATGGCAACGGCACCGTCCTCATGGAAACCAACCTGCAGGCATCCCCGGCGGGGAAGGACTTCTTCATGAACGCCATCGGCCATCGCTGGGCCAAGCAGGCGGAATTGAGCCTAGCTCGCGAAGCATCCACGCCCGGAGGAATCAACGCTTGGACCGCAACCAGGCAAATCCAGCCTCGCAACTTGCCCGACAAGGTGAACGAGTACGGTTTCGATACGGGAAGCCACGGTGCCCGGGCATGGTGGGTGGTCAAGTCCAGCACCCTCCCGATTCCGGAATTCACCACGACGCCTTTCGACATAAACGGCACCCAAAACGAATACTTCGGCAGGCGCGTGGCTCTGGACGGGAAGCATTTGTTCGTGGGGTTCAATGATGGCAATAAGAGAAAGCTCCATTTCTACGAGATCAGCGAATCCAACGGGAGCCTCACACCGAAATCCATCATCACCCCGGACAGCGAGGCCAACAATCAAGCCAATTACTTCGGACAAGCCTTCGCCGTCGACGGCGATCTCTTGGCGGTAGGCGCTCGGGACGCCATGGAATCGGGAGTTTCAAATGTTGGAGCCGTATTTCTCTTCGATCTCAACGGCACTTCGCCAACCCAAGTCGGCAGGATCACGGCATCGGACGGCACAAGCAGCGATCGGCTAGGCTTTTCGGTGGACGTTTCGGGGAACCTGATCGCAGCGGGAGCAAGAGAGGTAGACGTTTCGGGCAAGAGCAACGTGGGCGCCGCCTACCTTTTCAGGAAGGAATCCAATGGATCCGTCACCGAGCTGGCCAAGCTCATGCACGAAGATCCACAGTCCAGTGATTATTTCGGAGATGCAATTGCCGTTGGAAGCAGCGTGGTGGCAGTTGGAGCGTATCAAGACGACGTCTTGGTATCGGGAAGCAACAAGAGCAACGCGGGATCCGTAACCCTCTTCAAGGTGGATGGCGCCGGAAACGTGACCCGCGCCATGACCCTGACTGCCCCAAGTCCTGCAAGCAATGCTCAATTCGGCATTTCACTCGCCATATCGGGAGACGTTCTTGCCGTCGGCGAACTCAAGCGCGTAAACAGCCAAAACTATGCAGGCGGGGTATACCTGTACAAGTTGAATGCCGACGGCACCGCCCAGCTCACGGCTTCGATAAACAGTCCGACGCCAACCTACCAAG
Source organism: uncultured Opitutales bacterium (assembly GCA_905612515.1). Lineage (GTDB taxonomy): Bacteria > Verrucomicrobiota > Verrucomicrobiia > Opitutales > Seribacteraceae. The sequence continues at coordinate 4,538 of CAJQSI010000051.1, forward strand.
GCTACTTCGGCTATTCGGTGGCCTTGGATGGAGATCGTCTGGCGGTCGGAGCATACCGGGAAAACTCGGAAACGGCGACTAAGCCCGGCGTAGCCTACGTCTACAAGGTGAAGGCCGACGGTTCCGCCACCCTGCTGGAAGTATTGACCCACCCGAACGGCAAGCAGGACGACTACTTGGGAGTTTCCGTCGGCGTCTCCGGTAGGAACGTGGTCGCGGGTGCTTACTACTTTGATCCACCGCCCGACAAGTGGAACGCCGGCGGGGCCGTCCTGTTCCGTTCCAGTTTCTAACCGCTTGTTTTCTCGAATTCGGGAAACGCGCCCATGACTGCAATCCTCCACAGGACGGTTTCAAGAGCTTGGCTTGCCCTTGTCGGCTTGTCCGTCCTTGAGCTGGCTCCGCTTGCCGAGGCCGCCTTGGTGGAGGTAAAGCAGGAATCCTCGCCCGTCGGGCACGCCAGCAACACGGAGGTGGTGGAGACGGGAACCTCCTACCAGACCATTCAGCCCAATCTGACTTCCAACGGATACGTCTTCGGCTATTGGAAGACGGGAACCACTCGCCTAGCCGACGCAGGCGGACGTTCCGTGACCCAAGCTACGGTTGCGGTGAACGCCGCCATGACCATAACCGCCCATTACTTTCTCGCCAACGAGGACACCGACTCGGATGGCGTCATGGATTGGTTTGAGTACCGCAACTTCGGGAACCTCGCCCAATCCTCCTCGGACGATGCGGACGGAGACGGTTTCGACAACGGGCAGGAAAACGCCCTCGGGCAAGAACCCACGATCAAGGATCAAGTGGAGGACGGGGGAATTTCCTCGCGTACCTCTTCCGGATTCGTCTTCGCCGACACCTCCATGGTGCACTACGTGATAAAGAGCGACCCCGTAGGCTTCGTAAGCGGTACGGACGGGTATATGGAGGTCAATGCCACCGTGAGCACGAGCAACCTGCACGGAGCTACCAACGGCTACCATTTCGCCTACTGGACGGTGAACGGGGTTCGCATAGCCGGACCTACGGGCGTGGCCATGAGCCAAGTTTCCACCACGATGGCGGGTGAAACCACAATCGTGGCCAACTACGTTTCATCGGGAGAGGACGTCGACTCCGACGGGGTCATGGATTGGTACGAGTTGAACCAGTTCGGCAACCTCGCCAACGGCCCGAGCAACGACAGCGACGGCGACGGCTTCTCCAACGAACAGGAAAGCTCTCTCGGGCAGGAAGCCACGATCAAGGACCAAGTGGAAGACGGCGGAATTTCGTCTCGGACCTCTACCGGCTTCGTCTTCGCCGACAACTCGATGGTACATTACGTGATAAAGAGCGACCCCATAGGTTTCATCACCACCTCGGACGGCTACGTGGAGGTCAACGCCACCGTAAGCACGAACAACTTGCATGGCGCCACCAACGGCTACGACTTCGGTTACTGGACGGTGAACGGCGTTCGCATAGCCGGACCTACGGGCGTCGCCATGAGCCAAGTAACCGCCAAGCTGGCGGGAGAAACCGCAATCGTGGCCCATTACTTCCCCTCGGGAGAGGACGTCGACTCCGACGGGGTCATGGACTGGTACGAGCTCAACCAGTTCGGAAACCTCGCGGGCGGTCCATCCCACGATAGCGACGGCGACGGCTTCTCCAACGAGCAGGAAAGCTCTCTCGGACAGGAAGCCACGATAAAGGACCAAGTGGAGGACGGCGGAATTTCCTCCCGCGTATCCGGCGGAATCATCTACTTCCTGCAAGTGAACAAGGTTCCGGACGGGTTGGACCTGAACGCTTCCACAACCATCGCAGGCAAACCCGCAGGGCAAACCGTGGGAACCTTCACCCCGCACGACGACGACGATCCCAACGCCATCGGCACCTACGATCTTTCGCTGGTGGACGGCAACGGCTCGACCGACAACGCAAAGTTCGCCATCACCGGACGCAACCTCAAGACCAATGCCTTGCTCGCCTTGGGCAGCTACTCCATCCGGGTTCGCGTAGCCGACGACGAGAACGCCTCCTTCCAGAAGACCTTCGCCATACAGGCCGTGCCAGACCCCAACAAGGACGATGACGGAGATGGCCTCACATACGCTCAGGAACAATCCCTCGGGACCTCCGACGACAATGCGGACTCCGACGGCGACGGATTCTCGGACGGGGCGGAAGTTCTCGCCGGGACCAATCCCGCGGACGCAAACTCCAAGCCCAACCAAGCGCCCACGGCCATCGACTTGAACGGAACCTCCGTGACCGAGAACCAACCGGCGGGAACTATCGTCGGGAACTTCAACGCGACTGACCCCGATGCCAACGCGACGATCGCCCTGGCCTTCGCCGACGGCAACGGTTCCCAGCACAACCACCTGTTCGCCTTGGACGCCAACGGCACCCTCAGAACCACCGCCACCTTCGACTACGAGACCAACGCCACAGCCTTGCACATACGCGTAAAAGCAACCGACGAACACAACGCCTCTTTGGCAAAGGCCTTCGTCATCAACGTCACAAACGTAGTGGAGGACTTGGACGGCAACGGCATAGAGGACCACGCCGATCCGGACGACGACGGGGACGGTTTCTCCGACGCCGTGGAAATCGCCTATGGTTCCGATCCGAGGAACGCCACCTCCGTAGCCAACCAAGCCCCCACCCAGCTCGACCTGAACGGCACCTCCGTAGCCGAAAATTCAAATGTAGGTTCCATCGTCGGAACTCTGAACGCCACCGACCCCGACGCCAACTCCACCCACGGTCTAGCCTTCGCCGACGGCAATGGCTCCCAGCACAACAACCTGTTCACCATCGATGCCAACGGCACCCTCAGCACCGCCGCGACCTTCGACTACGAGACAAATGCGACGACTTTGCGCATCCG
>CAJQSI010000052.1 GCA_905612515.1 uncultured Opitutales bacterium
ACGAGTCCATGGGGCAGCACGATCTTGTTTCAATAGTAGAGGTCATGGGGCGTAATGCCGGCTGGATTGCCGCCGGCGCTACTTTGGCTAAACGTCGTGAAAATCCCAATGACGCTCCCCACTTGATTTACCTTCCCGAGCTTCCTTTTTCCCGGCAGAAATTCGTCGAGGACGTCCAAGAGGTTTTGAAGAAAAACCGTTACTGCTTGGTCGTTGTCGGTGAAGGCCTCCGGGACAAAGACGGCAACTACATAGCCAATTCAGGATCGGGGAAGGACGCTTTTGGGCACGCCCAACTTGGTGGCGTGGGAGAGGCTTTGGCTAATCTTGTCGAAGAGAACTTGGCGGTTAAGGCGCGTTCATCCAAATTGGGTGCCGGCCAACGGGCGGCCGCTCATTGTGCGTCGCAGACCGACAATGATGAGGCGTTTATGGCAGGGCAGGCGGCGGTTCGAGCTGCCATTGAGGGAGAAACCGACAAAATGGTCATTCTCGTTCGGGGCGAAGATGAACTTTACTCATGCGAAACCGGATTGGCTCCACTTTCCGAAATTGCCAATGGAGTTAAGGAGATTCCCGCAGATTGGATTTCGGAAGACGGAGTAAGCATGACTGCGAAATTCATAAAGTATGCCCAGCCGCTGATTCAAGGCGAAGTGGCGGTCCCACACGAAAACGGCTTGCCTGAATTTTCTCGGCTTTCCAAGAAACGTGTTAGGAAGGTTCTGGATCCTCACACCTTCGAGTGAATCTCGATAGTTTCCGCTACTGGAAACAGAATCCTTTGAGGATTCTCAGCCCTTAGCTTTTTATAGAGCTTCGCTGAAGACGGAGATTATTTCCTGTACTTCCTCTTCTCCGACCGATACCCGAATCAATTCGGGCGACAGTCCTGCCGATGCGAGAAGGTTTCTGCCTTGGTTGTTTTGCATCAGGTCGTAGTGGGCCAGATGGACATAGGGGCAAAGGAGAGAAAACTTGGTTCCGAAACTTGGGCTTTTCAGTATACGAATTTTATCGTAAAAGGATTCAATCTCTCTCTCCAGTTCGAAAGCTAACGCGCATCCCGGTTTCTCATCCCCAGCCAGCTTCCGGTAATTGCCTCCAAAGGGTTCCGAATAAGACCAGTGCAACTTTTTGACGGAGGGATGACTTTCAAGGAACGTCGCCAACTCCATTAAGTTCTTATTCGTGTGCTCGACCAGTTCCGGGTAGTGACGCATCTCAAACGCAAGACGTCCCAGGTCACGGGAATAGGGTGGGGCAATGTAATGCCTGACTTTGTCTATCCATGCCTCATGGACGGTCGAGTTTTTGGGGAAGGCGAGACAGCCTAGCATCACGTCGCCCTCGTTGGCCGCGTATTTCGTGAGACTGTTCACGATCACGTCCGCGTGGTTTGCCACTTTTACGTTTCTTGGGCTAGCCATTGTCGGGTCTGCAACCAGCATAGCGCCGTTTGCGCGACAAAGATCCCTGACCTCATCCAGATCACAGGTGTGGAAAAGGGGATTGGTGGGGACCTCGGTCACTACCGCGGCAATTTCGGATCCTCTTTCGCTGAAGAGTTTTCGTAGTTCCGAAAGATCCGAGACATTGTGGATGGCTATTGACTCCACCCGCTCCCCGCAGAAATTATTGAGAACCTTGATCGTATCCACATAGAGCCAGCCAAACTGTATCCAGATAGTCCGGCTTCGGTCGGCAAGATGTTCTCGGGTTCCGCGAAATAGGGCGTGGAATGCATTGGCTCCCGATGTCGCGAGGAGGATATTTTCGGGTGAAATTTCTTCGCCCATGGCATCGGCAATTTGCATGCGGGCCTGTACCGATGCATTTTCCTCCTCTTCCGTTTCTTCTTGTCGGACAGTCGCCACGCCGCGATCGGCTAATATGTCTTCCGCTTGTCTTGATGAGATCGAAAACCCCGTATGCTGAAGAAAAGCTTTGCCCGCCTTTTGTAATTCAGGGGACTCCTTTGCGTGAGCGAGTACAAACCCATTTCTTTCCTCGAACTCGATTTCGTGCGGAGTGAGGAATTCTCGGAAGTCATCGATTGCCCTACGACTTGCCAAGGCAAAGCCCGTCCGATCCTGGTATCCCTTTTCCAAAAGCAGTTCATTGATCAACCGGGATATCAGCCTGTGAGTCACAAAACGTGGATACCCTGCGGGGATCTTATTGATGACTTCGGGGTCCTTGGTCTCATAGCCGACGACGTCGTTCATCGTGGGCAGGCTCACGCAGACGGCGTGTTCACTGGCGGGCACCTGTTCGCCCAATGGGAAATGACGTAAGCCCGAAGGGGTCACGGGACCAATTCGTTGTCTAGGATTTGGTCGAGCAACTGTCGTTTCCGAATGAGGGCAAAGGAACCGTCCTCGCGTCGCAGAACTTCGGGAGCCTCGGGAAAAGAGTTGTAGTTCTTGGCCGACATGGCGGAGCAGTAGGCGCCCACTCCCTCAATTACACAAGAGTCGCCCACTTGTCCTTCGGGAAGCAGGCGCGTGGCCAAGGCCTCGGGGTCTCCTTCGGTTGGCGTCAGCAAGTCGCCGGATTCGCAGCAATGTCCCACTATCACCTGCTCCATTTCTGCTCGGGGGCTTGCTTCCAAGTCCTCGGGCAGGAGAATGATCGGGTGTTGAGCGCCGTAAAGAGAAGGTCGCAGGATTTCAGTCATGCCCGCATCCAGCTTTAGAAAGCGATAGCCTTCATCTCCTGTAGAAGTGATGTCTTGGACTTTGGTCACAAGTGAACAGGCATTGGCCACGAGAAAAGTGCCGGGTTCCAGTTCGAGGAGAAGTTCACGGCCTGTCTCGGCGGCGAATTCTTCGAATGCCGTTTTCACCGGGCCGCCCACTTCGCCTAGATTCGTAGAGGTTTCTTCGCTCATTCTACCAACCTTGAAACCTCCGCCTAGATTCAGGCTCAGGACATCAGGAAATTGCCTTACGATGTCCAAGCTCATGCCAGCTACTTTTTTCCAGACTTCCGGATCCGATCCCGATCCGATGTGGGTGTGAATACGCGTAACTTCTAAATTCCCTTCCTCACAGAGCTTTCGAGCCTCTTCGAGGTCTTCTTTCCAGATTCCGAAACTGCTTGCGGGTCCGCCCACGTTTGTTCGGTTGGTGCCTCCCGATCCGAGCCCGGGATTGAAACGAAGTCCAACGGTTCTCCCGGGGCAAGTCTTCGCGAAGAGCTTAATCTGGTTTAGAGAGCATAGATTGAGGCTAACTCCCTCATCTACCCAAATTCGGAAGTTTTCCGGCATTTCCTGTGTGCTTAGAGAGATTGATTCCGTTCCGAAACCGACGCGTATGGCACGTTCCAACTCATGACCCGAACTGGCGTCGATTCCCAGACCCTCTTGGTTGAAAATCCGTATGATAGCGGCTGTCGGAGCTGCCTTCATGGCGTAGCGAGGCTTGAGGCCGAACGCGTTCGGAAAGGCTTTCAGCGTGCGAGCGTTTTCACGCAAGATTGCTTCGTCGTAGACGAATACCGGCGTGCCGAACTCGATGCGAATATCATCGATCTCTTTAGGACTTAAAAAGCGTAATGACTCCATTTTTGTAGGATAGTAAATCTGCTACCCTATCGTATGCCGAGGTAGGCGCAAGCCTTCGGGATAATCTCGTTCACTTCTCCTTGGCCAAGGTCAGATAGGTTAGGCGATAACCCGAGCTTTCACTTTCTCGACGTGAAAGCTCTCGTGTGAACATATGTTCCCATGCCGGGAAAAAGACGTCTCCCTCGAATTCGGCGTCAATTAGCGTTAGATAAAGGCAGTCGGCCAATGGCATGGC
>CAJQSI010000053.1 GCA_905612515.1 uncultured Opitutales bacterium
TGGATTCCAACGAATCGGTCTTGGGGCAGGATGGAAAAGTCTATTACCCCGGCGATGAAGGGGCCTTGTTCACGGGCAAATTGAGGGAGCTTTATCCCGACGGCAGGCCTGCTTTCGAGTCTTCTTACCTAGAGGGCGTCCCTCACGGCAACCAGTTGCGTTGGCATGAGAGTGGTCATCTGGCCTTGGAGTCCTTGTTTGAGGATGGGCGTCTGGTGGGCATGAAGACCCGATGGTGGCCGGATGGTCGCAAGCGCGAGGAGGAATACTGGAGCGACGGTCGTTTTCGCGGGAGACGTCTCTGGGACTCGTCTGGTCGCCTGACTCGCGAAGAGTTAGTGAACTTCTGAGGTATTGGCCCCTTCAGCGGGTTCGTGTGAGGATATCTTCGAGGTAACCCTCGAGAGCATTCAAGCGGATGACTGAAAGATTCTCAAAAGCTCCGCCTTCCTCGATTTTCTTGATGGCCTGAAATTGGTGGTCGGGCATGTCGTTTGGAGTTACTGCAACGAGAGATCGAGCTTCTAGGCGATAGGCGGTATCTCCAAGAACGCGGGTCAATTCGAACTCCTTGCTGGAATCCCAATCGAAGACCACCTCTATCCCAAGGTTGATTTCGGGAATCCAGAAATCGGTTTGGCTGGGAGAAAAGTTTTGGGAGAATTCTAGTTTTCTTTCGTCGAGTTGCTGTCGACATGCGCCGAGCAGGTCGGAAATGCGTCCGCCGTGGTTTTGAATGGATTCTCGATCCTTCCGAACGAGGGAGTGAAGGTATTCCGTAATGTTGCCGTTGAAGATCGATCGGATTCGCTCTAGGGCAAAATTCCTGAGCTTCGAGTCCGGGATGAGCTGTTGCAAGATTGAGTCCGAGTTCGGTGGCGAAGTTTCGGGAGCTTTGCTTTCGTTCCGACGTTGGCGAACTACGGCGTCTAGGTCGACGGGGAAGGATATGGGCCTAGTAGTGAGGTCGCAACTTCCTTCTCTGCGTGTGACGTCCGCCACTCTTTCCCTAACCCAAGATGCAAGAACGATGGCTTCGGGGCATCGGTCGTAGCCATGTGAACGGAAACTTTTCACCCACTCGCGAAAACACCTTACCCCTGAGTTGAGGCGGTCGTAGGGAGTATCGATCCGATCGATGACCGATGCAATCTCTTCAAGGAGATCACGGTCGTCGCGCCAATTGTTACGAGCTAGGTGTCTAGATGTTTCACCATCGGCGGGGGGCATTGATGAGGGGTAGGGAAACGCCGGCTTGGTTCAGTCGGCCTTTTCTCCCTTTTCAGGTTCTTCCGCATCGTCGTCGGCAGTTTCCTCTTCCGCAGTCTCGGAGGTTTCCTGTTCTTCTTCGGAAGTTTCGTCGGCATCTTCCGCTTCTTCCGTGGTTTCGACAGCTTCCACTTCCGCATCTTCGGAGGTTTCTTCGGAGGCTTTCGGTTCTTCTTCGGAAGTATCCTCTTCGCTGTCTTCGGAAGTATCGTCGGCGTCTTCCGCCGGAGTCTCTTCTGTTTCTTCCGTGGTTTCGGCAGCTTCCACTTCCGCATCGTCGGAGGCTTTCACCTCCTCTTCAACGGGGGCTTCCTCCGCGACCTCTTCGACGGCGGCCGGTTCCGGCTCTGGCTCGGGCGTAGGTTCCGGTTCGGGAACGGGAACCGTTTCCTCGACCGCTTCTTCCGCGGGCTTGGTTGCGGCTTTGGCTTTTGCCAGAGTTTTCTCCGGATTGCGTTTCCAGCGTTCTACGATGGCTGTTGCCTCGGCAATGTGATGGCCGGCGTAGCGTTCTTCAGACTTCAGTACTTTGCGTGCGATTCGCAGGTTCATGATAAATAAGCGATTGCGGATATTAAAAAGGGTTCAGACCTTAACAAAACAATTGCTCTACGCAAGCGTTCAGTTACTCTTGTTTTTTGTGAAGTTTTGCCTTCTGTTTCGTTTCCTGTCCTGTTTTTCCCTTCTAGGGTTGTTTTCGCTGGCTAATTTTTCCGTTGCGCAGACGGTGCCTCCTGCTTCGCCAACTCCGCCGCCTTTGCCTGGTAGTCCTAAGGTTTCCCAAGAAAAGCCCGCGACTTCAGGGTCCACTTCAAGCGTCCCGGATCCGACGCAGGCTCCCAAAATCCCCGAGTACGAGGTGCTTCGCGTACTGTCTCCAGGTGTCTTCGACGTGATGGTAGATGGTTTTCAAGTACGGTTTCGAGCTTGGGGAGTAGGTTTTCCCAAGAGAGATCAACCAGGTTATCGAGAAGCCCTGCGTTTTAGCGAGCAGCAATTGCTCGCTTCCAAGATCAACCTCAAAACCAAACAAGAGTTCGATCTCAATAATTTAAAACTCGTCGATATTTTGCCCGTCGGGAGCCAAACCACTTTCAGTCGTCAGGCGATATTGTCGGGCCACGGTTGGCATCTGGAAAAGGAGACGAATCGTTACGGATCTTTTACTTTGGCTCAAATGAAAGCCAAGAGAATGGTTTTGGGCGTATGGAAAACACCGTTAGCTTACACCCAAGCCGATAATGCCTCGGCCATGCCGATGCTCAAGCCCAAGCTTCCGGGAGCCTTGTTTCGTCAACAGCAGGGAGTGCCTGCCTCGGGAATCTCGTTCTGGGTATCCTCTCTCGGCAAGGTTCACAGGCCGGGATGCGCCTTTTATCGCAAGGGCAGGGGACTGATATCCAACACCCCGCAAGGCTACGATTGTCGCATTTGCGGTGGCCGAAACGGCAAGGGTACCCGGTAGGGCATCGACCTTTTCGTGACTTAAAACGCGAGACCTTCCAGCGCCTTGCCGATACCGAAAGCGGCCATCGCGGCGATGCCGCCGACGAGCAACATTTCCATCCCCGAACCAAGCCACGATCGGCCCGTTAATCGGGTCTTGAAAGCACCTAGGGCAAACAAGGTTAGGGCAGTCAGCAAACACGCCCAAGGGAAGCCGTCGAAATTTGGTCCAAGATCGACAACTCGTCCCGCAACGTAGCTGAGAAGGGGAAGAAAGCCAAACGCGGCGAAGGATATGAAGGTCGCCACGGCATTTCCAATGGGGGAATCATTGGATTCGTGGAGACCGAGTTCCTCGACCATCATGACGTCGACCATGGCTTCTTTGTTTTTCGCCATTATCTCAACTATTTGAAGGGCGTCCGCCTCGGCTATTCCCTTCTGTACGTATAGCTCGGCAAGTTCCCGCTTTTCGCCTTCTGGGTAGTTTTCCAATTCCCATGTTTCTCTTTCTCGTTCGGATTCGTGGTATTCGCGTTCGGCTTTTCCGCTGAGAAATTCTCCGAAGGCCATGGCAAGACCGTCGGCGATCAGGTTGGCAAAGCCAAGTATCAGCACCACCCCGGGTTGAAGGGATGCGCCCGCTACACCCGCGACCACGGCAAACGTAGTGATGATACCGTCGAGTCCGCCGTAGACTATACTCTTTAAATACTTGCCCTCGCCTGCGTCATGGGGCTCGTGGCCCGCTTCGTGGGCGGCGCGAGCTGCCTCCACGTCACGTTTGAGATAAGCTTCCTTTGCTTTGTCCAATCTTCGCGTGAGCATTCTTTTGTTTTTTGAGTTTACCCGTTTACATATAGATTCTTATTTCTAATGATACCTCCTCGTTCTCAAACCACAAGTCCAAGGTTTTTCCATGAATAATCGATATTTTTTCGTTTTCCTCTCATTCCTCTTTTGCTTTGTTGGCGGACTGCTTGCGAAAGAAGACAAGGCAGCGAGCGTCTCCAAGGAGGACGCCGAAGTATTGGAAGCTCTGGGGGCGTCCGTGGGAACCAATTTTTACAAATTCGGTTTTGATGATACGGAATTGGAG
>CAJQSI010000054.1 GCA_905612515.1 uncultured Opitutales bacterium
AGGTGGCGGCAGAGAGCCCGAGAGGCAAAAGGGATAGGAATGCTGACAAGCAGAGAACTTTTTTGTACATAGCAGTAGGTGGTTTGGTGCAAGTTTTACGCGTGCCTGCACGTGGGTCAAATGGAAAGTCGGTTTTTTTTAGGTTCAACGCAAGTGGATGGGCACGAACCGGCGGGATAGCGGAGATGCGAGATGAGTGGAGGATGAGTGGAGGAGTGTTCGCGCTCGACTTGGGTTGGCGGATGGAACAGGATGACAGGTGATGACGGGAAGAGTTTTTGCATTTTTCTTAGTTGCCGCGCTGGGCGGGGCGAACGCCCTCGGCATGACCTTCGACTTTCGCACGCCCGACCAGTTCAACGCGATTCGGGTGAGCATCAATACATCTTTCGGGAACGGACAACTAGAAGGAGAAATTCGGGGAGCTAGAGGGACGATTGAATTTCCTATGGAGCGACCCGAGACGGCCCGGGGGAGGATTTCCATAGATGCCCGCGGCATAAGGCTTTTTCACGGTAAGTCGCAGGCAGTGGTGCACACTTCGACTTGGCTGGACACCGGGCGTTTTCCCCAGATTACCTTTGCCCTGAAGGGCATCCAAAACGTTCGCTGGGGTCGCAATGAGATACGAGGCGACGTCGTGGGCACGCTCACCTTGAAGGGGAAAGCGAAGGAGGTGGTTCTGCCTGCGCTGTTCAAATACCAACGAGCGGGACGAAGAAGTTTGGACGGACGAGCGGGAGATTTGTTGGAGGTGCAAGCGACGCTTTCCATCCTGCGTGGCGAATTCGGGATTAACCCCGGAGGCATGCTTGACCAAGTGAAGAACGAGGTATCGGTTACCGTGAACCTGCTTGCCCGATCGGACAAGATTAGGCCTCTGCTGCCGTGCCGCTTGTTCGTGAACCCCTGACTTGACGAGGGGGTTCCCTCTTAATCCGGCATCCAGGTAAAGGCATGGCACAGGGCGAGGGCGGCGGCATCGGACTCGTCGTAGGGCAAAGGCTCGGACAATTGCATCATCTGCGCCATGGTACGAGCGACCTGCTCCTTGCTCGCCCGGCCGAAGCCGACCACGGCTTGCTTGACCCGTAGAGGAGCGTATTCGAAAACGGGTAGACCGCGAATGGCGGCGGCGGAAAGGGCGGAACCACGAGCGGCCCCCATGATTTGGGCGGTCTTGAAGTTGTTTACGTAGATGGTCTCCTCGCAAGAGAGGTGGCGAGGGCTCCATTTTTCCGCCATGGCTGCGACTGCCTTGTGAATCTCGCCCAGGCAATCGACGAAGGGCACCTTGGGTTTTAGCTTGAGGGTAAGCGAATCGAGTAGGCGGTGAGGACGGTTGGGCTCAAACTCGACGACCGCCAATCCCATGCCTCGGAGACTGGGATCGACACCAAGAATACGCCCCGCATAGGGAACCTTTTTGAGAAGAGCCTTGGGATCGATCGCGGTAGCCGCCCTACCCTTTCCCGCCAAGTGTTCGGCCCAAAGTTTTCGCGAGCTTCTTGCCATAAAAAAAAGCTAGAACACCATACGAAGACCGGCGAGGACAATAAAGAACCACACCAAGGTCTCGAACAGTTTCTGGTTGATGCGACGGACGACGAGAGGAGCGATAGCGGCCCCGATCACGGCGGGAATGAACATCCACCAACTGACGGACATCGAATCGAAGGTGATGATCTCGAGATCGATCATCAAGGGAACCTTGGAAACGTTCACGATGAGGAACAACCAGGCGGAGGTGCCGATGAAGGCGTACTTGGGCAAAGCCATGGCCAACAGGTAGAGCTGGGCCACGGGACCGGCGGCATTTGCAAGCATGGTGGCGACTCCCCCGAGCAAGCCGAGAAAGGCCCCGAGGGCGAGTGAACTACGAGTGTTTTGGCCGCCTACCGCATCCCCCTTGCGTTTTCGCCGCCACTTCATGGTGAAGTGCATGGCGGTCATGGAAAGAAGGATGAGACCGATGAGAACCTTTAGGAGGGACACCCTCTCGTCGTTTGCCTGAAAGAAACCGAAGACCTTCCACCCGACAAGGATTCCGATGATGAAAAAGGGGAGAAGACGGGCGATGAACTTCCATTCGGCATGGCGACGATAGACGATGGTGGCGGTGACGTCGGCCGATATGAGTACGGGCAAGAGCAAACCCACGGAAAGAGGCACGCCGGCCAAACCTAAGGCATCCTCTAGCACGAGAGCGTAGATGGCCACGGTGAGGTTTCCCGCACCGGGGAGACCACCCTTGCTCATGCCCATGATGAGAGCCCCAAAAGCGAGAAGGGACCAGTGAGTGACGGTAAGGGATTCCATGAGAGAGCAAGCGGGCTTCAGGAAAGCTCGAAGGTCCCGGCGTTTACGCGAAATACTTCCCATGCCTCGGAATCGCCGGATTCCGCAGGGTGAATGGTGCCGGTGGCGAACACTTGGGCATCATCGGGAAGGAGTTTGTGGAAGTTGGCCTTGCGCTCGGCGTCGAGTTCCCCGAGGGCATCGTCGACGAGCAAGATGGGGATCGTTCCGCAAACCTTGCGCAGGAAAGAAAACTCCGCCAATCGCAAGGCGAGCACAAGTCCCCGTTGCTGCCCCTCGGAAGCGAGGTGGCGGGCATCCCGAGAATCGAGCATGAAACGAAAATCGTCGCGATGCGGACCTCTTGGGGTGGACCCGAGAATGCGATCCCGTTCGCGTCCCGCAAGGTATCGACCGGCTACGGTGGCGTGGTCGGCGTCTTCCAGATCGGGCTTGTACTCGAGAGAGGCTTCCTCGCGGCTCGAGGAGATGGTGGCGTAACGCTCGGCCAAGAGGTCGGACAGTTCGGGCAAGGTCTCCCGGCGCAAGCGAGTGAGCTCGATCGCAGCGGGAACGAGAGAGGCCTCGAAGGCATCGAGTTCGGCATCACCTCCGCCACGCTTGAGGAGGGCGTTGCGCTCACGGAGGCAGCGGTGGTAGTTTCGCAAAGTCTCGAAGTAAGCGGAAGAGGACGTCGACAGGGTGACGTCGAGCCAGCGACGCCGTTCTCCGGGCCCGTCGCGAACCAGCCTGAAATCTCTCGAGGAGAGAGCAACTGAAGGGAAACGCCCCACGTAATCGGCCAAGCGAGTAATCCGTTCGCCATCCAGTTCGACGTGTTTGGCGCCCTTGGAATCGAGACGAAGGAGAACTTCGCTCTCGTTTCCGTCATCGCCTTGGAATCTGTGAAAGAGGCTGGCCTCGGAAGCATCGTGCATGACGAGGCTATCGGTGCCGCCAAATCGGAAGGAACGAAGAACTCCCGCAAAGGCAATGGCCTCGAGCAGGTTTGTCTTTCCCTGCCCGTTGGATCCCAAGAAAAAGGTTCGCTGCCCCGAAAAGCTCAAGCCGGCGGCTTCCACGTTGCGGAAGTTCTCCAAATTAAGGGCGAGAAGGCGCACGGGGAGACTAGATCGAAACGACCTCGGAGGAGGACGAATCGGCTTGGAGCTCGGCGTAAGCGAGACGAAAAGCATCGGCGAGACCGGACCATTCGGCGGGCGTGGTTTCGCGAGAACCGCTAACCCTTACGACCCGTCGGGCTTGCTCGGGAGAAAGGCCCATTGCCGCCGAAACGTGAGATGGGCCATCCTTGCCCGTGGCGCAAGCGGAACCGGTGGACACCTCGTGACCTATCTTCTCCAACTTCCCGACCCAGCGGAGATTGTCGAATCTCGGCATGAGAAGCGCGGAGACGTTCCAAAGGCGCGGGACGTTTTTGCCAAGGACCTCGATGCCGGGAATGGAGGCGCGGAGGGATTCCTCAAACGCGTTGCGAGCTTGCTCAAGAGTGGGCGTTTCGCCAAAGGAATCGGCCTCCTCCAAGGCAGCCAGCATGGCGGCCACTCCGGGATAGTTTTCAGTTCCGGCTCGACGACCAGACTCTTGTTCTCCTCCTACGATGAAACTGACTTCGGTCGAGGCCTTGAGGATTCCCACACCCTTGAGGCCTCCGAATTTGTGGGCGCTGGCGGAAAGGTAATCGCAGGCATCGAATTTACTCGAAGGGAGTTTCCCCAGCCACTGGGTGGCGTCGCTGTGAAAGGGAACCCCATGAGCCCTGCAAATGCCGGCGATTTCGTCCCACGACTGGATGACGCCCGTCTCGTTGTTCGCCGCCATGACTGACACGAGGGCGACTTGAGTCGCATCGAGGGCGGGAGCAAGAGTGGAAGGATCGACGATCCCGGAGCCATCGGCAGGAAGCTCATCTACCCGACCGGAGAAATAGCGACTCGCCGCCTCGCGAACGCTCGGGTGCTCGACGGGAGAAAGCAAAACCCGGGAATGAGGAGAAGCGTGACGAGAGATATGGGAAAAAACCGCGTTATTGGACTCGGTGGCGCCGGAAGTGAAGGAAACCGTGCCGGGGGATACCCCAAGACAGGCAGCCAGCTTTTCACGAGCGAGGTCGAGTTTCACCCGGACGCGCGCGGCGGCAGAGGAGGGCGCCGACGGGTTGCGCCAATCCTCGGAAAGCGCTTCCGAATGGGCGGCGAGAGCGACCTCGCATGGACGGGTGGTCGCGTTGTTGTCGAAGTAGGCCATGCCCGGTGCCTCCGAACCTCGCCTCAAGGAGCGGGACGTGGTGGGATGCGAAGCTTTTGCCCGATCTTGAGACTCCTTTTGTTGATCAAGACGTCTCGGTTCGCGTTGAAAATGAGGTCTATATGGGCGGAGTCACCATAAAACTTTCTGCTGATTGCGTAGAGGCTGTCCCCTTGCTGGACGACGTGCGTGCGGGGAGCGGAGGGCACGGGCGGTTTCACGGGAGCAGGAGGGACGGATGGTGGGGACGGGGATGTGGGACCGGCAGCAGTGGACAAAGGTTGCAGGTCGTCCGCCGTATCCAGAGGCAAACCGAGGCGAACGCGCATATCGGCCAATTCGCGTTTGAGGCGACTGTTTTCCTCCCTCAGGCGAAGGGCTTCGAGATGCTCGACGTAAGGTTCCCCGGGTAGCTTGCGAATAATTTCTCGTTCTGCAGTGACGATGAGCTGTTCCACAGTGGCCGCAGCCTTGGACTCCGGAGAGAGCTCGATAAAACGACGGTAGTGGTAGATTGCAGCCACGGGATCTCGCCGATTCTCCAGCTTCATGAGGAGACGCCCCACCTCGATGTGGGACTGAGGAGACTGGACGATCCTCCGAGTGACGGAGAGAAATTCGTCGAGAGCTTCCTCCTCGTTTCCTTGGCGAAGATGAGCTCGACCTCGCTCGTAGGCGCTATCGTTTTCCTCGATGCCGGGCAGATCGGAAGAACCGCAACCCGTCCACAAGGAGAAGGATGCCCCGATGAGAGCGAAGAGTGAAATTGTTAGTAAGCGTATTTTCATTCGCCAACGCAGGTGAGTGTGATTTTTCGTGAGTGAGGCGCCACGCGGTGTTCCCAAAGAAAGATTCCTTGCCAAGTACCGAGCAGAAGCCGCCCGTTGGCAAATGGAATCGTTTCGCTCGAACGAGTTAGGGCCATCTTAATGTGGGAAGGCATGTCGTCGGGCCCCTCGTAGGTGTGAATGAAGTGGGGATAGTCGTCGGGCACCAAATCGTCCATAAAGCGTTCGAGGTCTTGCCTAGCGGTCGGGTCGGCATTTTCCATGAGAACGAGGCTGCAGCTGGTGTGACGAACAAATACGGAGGCAAGCCCCTCGGTGAGGCCGGATTCGCGAACGCCTTCCGCCACGTCGCCGGTAATTTCGTAAGTCCCCTTCCCCGGGGATTGCATTAAGATTTCCTTACGATAAATGCCCATGTTGAGGTTTCTCGATAGTTAAGTAACCGAGTCTTTGCAAGATCGTAGGCGCAGAACCCTCAGCAACGCAGTTCGGTCTCCGCGTTGAGCCAAAGTCGCAAGGATTCGAGTATTTCCGCAGTCGCACACTCATCTTGGACAAGCTCCCGCAAGGGAACGTTCAGGGTTTCCGCGGCAGCCTGTCTCTGTTCAACAGGCAAGGATTGCCACCAGGCCTCCTTTACGGGGTAACCCTCGATCCGAGCAAATCGGTAAAGGGCTTTAAGGTGAACGGCTTCCGGCGGATATCCTGCCACCAGGGAATCTAGAGAATCGGCGAGGAGTTTGGCTACCGGTGCCGGTTCGGCGAGGTGAGCGCCGTTTCTCTGATAAAGCAAAGACAGGGCGGAAGCCGTCTGCAGACGAAGCTGACCTCGGGCTAACTCGGGCCGACGATGAAGCGGTCGCCACTCGGAGACAAAGGATACCGAGTCGCCTCCGGTTCGTGGGCGACTAAGTCGTAATTCGACCTCGTCGAAGAGATCGGGCAAAGAGCCTGATGCCCGCTTGGAAGCTAAACGCTTGTAGACGAGCACGAGGCCTTCGTCGGAGGAGAAGACACGCATACGGAGGCTACCCTCCCCGCTTTCCTCCCTACTGAGGACAATTCCTTGCAGGGTACGGGTGGGCGCGACCATTCAGGAGGAATCAGGTTCGGTTTTTCGCGTTCGCGAACGAGACGGTTTGGTAGCTGTTTTTTTGGCGGAAGAACGCTTGGAGGAACTTTGCGCCTTTTTCTTCACCTTCTTTGCGTCGTATTCGGGAATGACCGCACCGCCAGAAATCAACAGCTTCATGCCCTCGCCCAAGGACATGTCCATAGCAAACACTTCTTCTCTGGGAACGAACAGAAGAAAGCCGCTGGTCGGGTTGGGAGTGGTCGGGACGAAAACCGTGGTCAACTGGCGTCCTATTACGGCTTCGGTCTCACCCTCGGCATCGTTTGTAAGAAAACCAATCGTGTAGCAGTCTCGGCGGGGATACTCGACCATTACCACTTGATTGAAAACGGCTCGATTTTCTTTTCCGAAGGTATCGACAATTTGCTTCACCGTTCGATAAACGGTGTTGACGAAAGGCACTCGACCCAAGATTCTCTCGGCAGAATTAATAAAGAATTTGCCTAATACGTAATTGGAAAGAAAACCGAGAGAAGTGAGGGCAAGAACCCCGACCAAAAGACCGACCACAGCCAGCAAAGTCTGCAGGCCGAAGAAGAAGCTCTCTTCCTGAAGACCCATCTCGACGGCAAAACGCATTGCGGGAGCCTCAAACATATCGAGCAAGAAATTGAGCACGAAGATCGTCGTGCCCAAAGGCAGGAAAATAAGAAGACCCGTAAGGAAGGCGTTGCGGAATTTCTTTAACATCTTAGGAAACGGAACTGGATCGAATGCTATTCGGCAAGCGACTTCGGGGCGAGTCGAAAATCGGGAATAAGGCCTGCTTTTTCGATAGCGCCCATGGATTCCCGCTCGGCTTCTCGCATGAGCAAACGATCTGCGTCTTCCATATCGTCGAAACCAACAAGGTGCAGCCAGCCATGCACGAGATAGAGTGTAAGCTCACGCGCAAAGAGTTCATCCCGAGCCACGGCTTCCATTTCGGCTCGCTCTACGGAAACGCAGATTTCACCGGCAAGACCTTCGGCCGCTTCTCCCGGAAAGGTGATAACGTCGGTGGGAGTGGGATCTGCCAAGAAATCCGCGTGGATTGAAGCCAGTTCCGCATCGCCAAGGAAAGCTAGGGACAGCTCTCCCGCAAGCCCATGATCAGGGCGGGAAGAGTGAAGGTGATCAAAAAGGACTACAAGCGACTCGTTCGCAAAATCGAGGCGCTCAAACCGATTGTTTGATTCAAGCCGAATCGGGTTGTCCGGCATTCTCCGCATTCTCCTCGGAATTTTTCTTCACATTCCGCTTATCTCTACCTCCACCCTTCTTTTTTGGCTTTTCGTCCTCGGGATACTCGATACGGGAATGAAGCATATTGAGAATGGTTGAGATAAAACTGGCCTTGATAGCCGCGATCTCTTCAAGAGTAAGGGGACACTCGTCGAGTTGCCCGTCCTCCAATCGGTCGACAAAAATGGCCTCCAGTAGCTCCTCCACACTGTGCTTGGTCACCTTGCGCAAGCTACGAGCGGCGGCTTCAACGGAATCGGCGAAAAAGATAATGGCACTTTCGCGAAACCTTGGTCTGGGACCATCGTAGCGGTAAGTGCTTTCGTCGGGTTCATCCAGATCGGCGCCCTCCCCGAGGGGCAGCCTTTCCTGCCGAACCTGTTTTTTGGCTTCGTGATAGAAGTACTTAACCAAGGTGGTCCCATGATGTTGTCGGATGACGTCGCGCACGACCTTGGGCAGGCGATGTTCACGAGCCATTTCCACACCTTCCTTGACGTGGCTCTTGATGATGAGTGCGCTCATGGCGGGATTCCTGCGAGAATGAGGATTCGTGTGGGCCGTCTGGTTTTCAGTAAAATACTCGGGTTGCTTCATCTTCCCGATGTCGTGAAAGAGTGAGCAGGCTCTACAAAGCAAAGGATTTGCACCTACGGCGGCGGCGGCGTTTTCCGCAAGATTCGCCACCATCAAACTATGATGATAACTTCCGGGAGCCTCCACTTGCATCCGACGCAAAAGAGGGTGATTGTAGTCAGTCAACTCAAAGAGCGTAACATCGGTCGCCACCTTGAACACACGCTCGAAAATCGGCAAGGCTCCAAGAACCAGACCACCCGTAACAAGACCTGTCAACAAAGCCGCAACACCGTGATTGAATATGGAGGTGAGTGTACTTCCGGCGATCATGCCAATGGCGATCGCAAATACGGCGACAACCGCACCCGCCATGGTTCCCGCCTTCAGTGCGCTGCCCCTAAGACGAACGTCCCTGCAGAAAAAGGCTCCCATGAGAGAAGCCCCCAGAGAAATAACCAGCGACTCGACTCCCGTATCCTGCATGGCGGCGTGGAAGGTACTCGTCATCAACGCGGCGACTGCCCCCATTCGTGGTCCCACGGTAATCATCACCATCATTGAGGAAAATGCCACCGGGAGCAAGTAGGGCAACATGCCCACGAGCAAGGGATTGCCACCGAAAAGGTCCGTCCCTCCTAGTTCGATGACACCACGCGAAAGCAACAGGTTACCCAATACCGCAGTGGCCACAATACCTGTCTTGGCACCACTTCGCCAAAAATTCGGGAGAACCAGACTTATATAGAGCAGAGAGCAAAGAAAAGTCGTGCAAGTCAGAAGGATTCGGCGAGCCAATAGATCGCTCTCATCTGCCGACAAATCGAGAAGTCTCTTGTATTTCTCCATGGCGTCTTCAGACACTTCATCGCCCTTGCGCAGAATAACGTCGCCCTCGCTAACTCCAACTTCGTATTCAGCCGGTTGGATAGCAGCAATTTTGTGATCTTGAGCCTGCACGGTCTTGGCTCGATCCACGGTGCGCAAAAACAATCCTTGACCGGCTAAGGATGAAAAAGCTGCTGCCAATTCATCCCGCAACTGGAGGACCTCGACCGAAGAATTTGAATCGGCCATGGCGATAACGTCCCCCAAGGTCAGTCCGTCAGCCGGGAACGGACCGTCCTCTTCGATTCGGGTACGGACTTCGGATATGAAGTTCGCAAAATGAGGGAAACGAATCCGTACCGGAACCATGTCGAAAAGTAATTCGAGACCAGCGTCCACTCCTCCAATGACGGGTAGATTATTTGCGGTTTCCGACATCCTCTTGGCAATGGCAAAACTCGCATTTGCCTCGGAAAGAAATTTCTGATCGACCGAAGGCTTAATCAATACCCCCGTGGCATGAAGATGACCCAAGGTTTCGGTGATTTCATCGAAGATCGATCGCAAACCCGGTTCGTTCCGAACCAAACCCAACACGCTTATTTCTTCAGGCGCGACCTCCAAGCGAAAGGTGACCATCAATTCCTCCCTCAGGGCATCTCGGGCCAGGCTCAAGGATTCCCCCGCCTTGCCCATGTTGGCAACCAATCGATCCTTCAGGAGAACGAGAGCCTTTGCAAATTGTTCCTCACCCGCGAAATCCCGGGAGTACTCCAGGGGCGTCGAAGTACGGGCCCAAGCCTCAAGCTCCCGCCGAAGAACTCCGCTCGAGTACTTGAAATTTCGATCGGAGTAGACGTTTTCGGGTGCCACTTCGCCCAAAGTGCCAACCGTAGGGGGATCCTGCCCCACAAAACAAATGAACACCACGGCAGTCGCAAAAAGAAGAGTCAAACCAGAGAGCCTTAATCGGTGCCGAAGCAAAGGCCCAAAGGAATAGGCTTTCCCCTCATGCTCGTCTTCATCCTCGTCGGCGGACTTACGGCGCCCGCTACGACGTCCGTTGCCTCGACGAGATTTTTTAGAAAAGAAGTTAACCATTTTCTTGAGATTTACCTCCTTTAGCCTCAGCATCCCGCTGGTTATTCTCTGCGTGAACGTCGTAAGCTCGGATGATGTCACTTACCAAGGGATGTCGCACCACGTCTCGTTCATCGAATCGGTGAAAGGGAATCTTGTCCAAGCCCTCGAGAATCTTCACGGATTGGACTAATCCGGAGTCCCAACGTCTGGGAAGATCGATTTGGGTAAGGTCGCCCGTCACCACCATTTTGCTCCCCTCGCCGAGACGAGTCAGAAACATCATCATCTGGGAAGAGGTAGTATTCTGGGCCTCGTCCAACAAAGCGAAGCACTTGGACAAAGTACGTCCCCGAATGTAAGCCAAAGGGGCAATCTCGACAACTCCGCTTTCCAGTAACTTCCGAGCTTCCACCCCACCAAGAGACTCGTCCATGGCATCGTAAAGTGGACGAAGGTAGGGCAATAACTTTTCCTCCAAATCGCCGGGAAGAAACCCGAGGGCTTCCCCCGCTTCGACGGCGGGTCGAGCCAAGATTATTTTTTCGACCTCGCCGCGCAACAAAGAATCCAAGGCCGCCGCCATCGCAAGAAAAGTCTTTCCCGTACCCGCCGGGCCAAGGCCAAAGACGACGTCGTTCTCCATGATTTTTCGCAGGTATTTTTTTTGCGACAGGTTGCGGGGCACCACGCTGGTGTTACGGAGCTTGAGGACCAAGGGCTCATCGAACAGTTCGCGAAACTCTTCACCCTTGCCCTCCGCCACCTTGCTCAAGATTCTATTGAAATCGCCATTCCGAGGAGAAAATCCTTGCTTTCGCCCGATGCGCAAAAGCTCAAATAGTTCCTCACTTCGAGCCAAGGACTCCTCGTCTCCTTCGATTCGCAACACGCCGCCGCGGGCGACAAGGGTCGCGCCGAGTACATTTTCAACCAAACGCAAGTTCTCGGGATTTTCCCCATAGAGGGTGTGGAGGAAGCGCTCGCTCTCGAATTCGATTTCCGTGAAAGACATGAGCGAGTTATCCAAGCCGAGCGGCAACGCAGGCGCAAAGTTTTTCACAGGTGGCATCAAGGGACTCCGGCAGTACTCGAGTATCAGCCAAAACCGGCATGAAATTAGTGTCCGACTTCCAGCGCGGCACGACATGGGCATGCATATGCGAAGGTATTCCCGCTCCGCCGGTAGCACCTTCGTTGATACCGATGTTGAAACCATCCGGCGAAAAGGCATCTTCAAGGATATCCTGGGCAAATGCTATCAAGTCCATCAAGTCGATTCGCTCGTCTGCCCCGAGATCACGCAGGCGAGGAACCTCGCGAAAAGGGACCGCCAGCAAGTGACCGGGATTGTAGGGATACTTGTTCAAGATAAGATAAGCGTACTTAGCTCGATGAACAATGTACACGGCCCGGTCGTCCCCATGCGCAGGTAGCCTGATGAACGGATTGCCATCGTCCTCTCCCTCCGGTGGAACGCTCAAGTACTCCATCCGCCAATAAGCGTGCAAATTGCGCATCAATCAAAATGAGGAAATAAGATGACTGCCGGTCGAAGTAATCGACGGGATGACAGACCGGCATGCAGAATAAGCATCAGGGATGACTTGGGTTATCCGGATAGATTGAGGAAATCAGAAGTCGCCAAGCCTACTCCGGAGGAAACTGTTGAGCAAGTACGGATTCCACATGGAATTTTGACGAATGAGGTTGCCTTAAGACCACCCTAAGCCATGAGAAGGAAATAATGATTCCGTTTAATCCATTCGATCGGTGAAAGTTCTCTTCGTAAGCCCGGAAGTCTCCCCATTGGCGAGAACAGGAGGACTCGGCGACGTCGTGGGCGCATTGCCACCTGCTCTGAAGGAAGCAGGCGTGGACGTTCGCGTGATCTGCCCCCTGCATCGGGGTTCCCTCGATGGTCTCAAGAGCAAACGCATCGCAGGTAAACTTCGCATTAAGATTGGCTCCCAACTCTGTTCCCCGAGATTAGTGGAAACGCGCCTGCCCGGAACCGATGTCCCCGTTTACCTCATCGAGCACAAGGGTTTCTTCGACCGGACGGACATCTATGCCGGTCCCAAAGGGGACTTCCCGGACAATGCCGAACGCTCCTTCGTGATTTGTCGATCGGCCATCGACCTTCCGCGACTCGTAGGGTGGACACCCGACGTATATCATGCCCACGACTGGATGGCTGCCGCATTGCCCGCTTGCCTGAACGCAATCCCGGCGACCGAAGGACAAGTCCGAGCCGCCAGCGTGCTGACAATACATAATCTAGAACACCAAGGATCCTTCTCCCCTGAAAAGTTCGAGATATCAAACTTGCCCCAATCCTACTTCCAAATGGAAGGATTTGAACACTTCGGCAGGCTAAACCTGTTAAAGGGAGGCATTCAGCACGCCGACAAGATTACTACCGTGAGTCCAACTTACGCCGAGGAAATTCGCACCGAAATCCACGGACACGGACTGGCCCCCTCTCTCGTCTATCGAGCCGCCGACCTCGTGGGGATTCTCAACGGCATGGATGAAGAAGCATGGAACCCCGCCAAAGACTCGACACTCCCCCACCCGTTCAACTTTGATACAGTCGAAACGGGCAAAAAAGCCTGTCGTGAAGCCCTATCGAAGGAATTGAAACTCCCGTACAAACCCTCTCTGCCGCTCTTCGGCGCGGTTTCAAGGCTATATTGGCAAAAAGGTCTTGATGTACTTGCCGAATCCATACCTAAACTGCTGGAGAAAAATGACTTCCAATTCGTATTACTCGGCAGTGGTGACCCTGTGCAGGAAAAGGCTTTTTCGAACCTTGCGCATCGTTACCCGGAAAGAGTCAGCACCTTCATCGGTTTCGACGACGGTCTCGCTCGACGAATATTCGCCGGCACCGATTTTTTTCTAATGCCAAGCCGGTTCGAACCTTGCGGTCTCGCCCAACAATACGCAATGCGGTACGGTTCCCTTCCCATCGCAAACAGCACGGGAGGGTTGGTCGACACCATCAAAGACCTGAAGAAACACCCGAAAACAGCAAACGGTCTGCTCTTGAAGAACATAAAAGAAGCTTCTCTCAATCCTACGTTTAGGAGTGCCTGCAAAATATTCGCCGAAGAAAAAAAGCTGAAGCTCATGAGGAGGAATGCCATGATGAGAGAGGCATCCTGGAAGGAACCGGCGGAATCCTACGCAGAGACCTACAAATGGGCGATGAAGGAAAGCTCCAGACCTTCCAAAGCCGTTTGTGGATAACTTTTTGCCTTTCAGCTTGCAGGGTAAAAACGCGACACTCTACGGTGAAAGATTTATTCATTTTGCCATTGAGTCCCAAAGCTCTCTAATATGATCAACGGAGGTCCATCCCGCACGTTTACTCGAGAAGCAGTTGATTCTTGGCTCTTGAAATTGGCTCGAGCCAACTGGGAACCTCAATTCGAACAATCCACCCTGGACTCGGGTCGAGAGCTCTACCGCCAAGGAGCCATTACCGCCATCGACCTACAGCTCGACCAAGCCATCGTCTCCAGAAAGATTGAGCGTAAAGAAACTTATTCAGTAATTGAATGGAGCAATGGAAAACCCGCGATGCGCTTCTCCACCCTGGACTCGGAACTGGGGAGTGCCATCGGAATCGCCGGACTATACGAGATCGAGGAATTGGTGAGCGAGGAACAAGTGCTTCATCCGATACCCGAAGAGGAAGCCGCTGAAGAGTCACGGGAGAAAGAGACCTCCGATGTAGAAAGTCCCCGAGCCGAACCAGTAGAGGAAAAAGTTAACTGCAAGCCCAGCTATTCCCTTGCAGTAGTTCTAGAAGTTTCCACTGCGGGAGGGCTTTCGGCTACGCCAAAGTGGAAGAAAGGACGCTCGCTCACGCCTGTATACGGGCCAAAATCCCAGCCGAACCGAGATGACACCGACAGGGAAACCCTGTTAAGTTTTGTGGCAAAGGCGGGTCAACGAGGGTTTTCCTTTGAAAAACGAAACGGTCTCTTTCGCCTTAGAAAATGGAAAACTGTGGCAGAGTTCGCGGAAAACGTGCTTCCCGGCTGGCAAAAGCATTTCAAAATCTTGCTAAAGGGAGACGCATCCCTTCTTCCCAGAGGGCAACGCCGGCTGAACTGGGAACTCGAAGCTCGCTCGACCAAAGGCATGGGAATGAACGTGCGAGAAAGGTTTCACATCAACAACTTCAAGCTGAATGCCGTTCAATCCCGCCGAATTGGTCGAGCTCGAGGTGGTATCACCTTTGTGCCGGGACAGGGATTGGTGCAACTCGCCACGGAACAATTGGAGGACTTCGAATGGTGGCGTCGCGAACGAGACAAGGACACGCAAACACAGTGGCCTCGGTACATGCTCTTCTCTCTTTTTGCGCGAAAATATCTGAGGGCACAGCCGGATGGCGGGCTTGCTCTATGGCAAAAATCAGTAACGGACGCCGAGAATGGAACAAGAAACCTTTCGCTCCCCGCCTTCATGCGCCCCTACCAGAAACAGGGAGTGGCTCGCCTAAGAAGTCTCCACGGACTGGGTTGCCACGGTCTATTGGCCGATGAAATGGGTCTCGGGAAAACGATCCAGACTCTAGCGCTACTGCAAAAAAGGACGAAAAAAGATCTGCCCGACCTCGTGGTCTGTCCTGCCGCCGTGGTCCCCGTGTGGATAAAAGAAGTCAACGAACGTTTTCCCCGAGTAAAGGTTCGAGTACTAGGAAAAGGCTCGTTGTTCGAGGATACGGTTGAATCTTGTCTTTGGTTGGCCAGTTATACCCAACTCAGGAGACATCGGGCATCCCTAGACAAGATACAATTTCGTTATGCCGCATTGGACGAAGCACAGATCATCAAGAACCCAAAAGCCAAGGTGACGCAAGCCTGCGTGGCGATTCAAGCGGAAAGGCGACTCGCTCTATCGGGCACCCCGATCGAAAACTCCCCTCTCGATCTCTGGACTATCTTTCGGTACTTGATGCCGGGGCTATTGGGAAGTCGACGGGAACTGGAGCTCGCCCTCCAAGAATCCCCCGGCGAAACCGCCGATCTACTTCGCAACCAAGTCGCGCCATTCGTGCTTCGCCGAATAAAAGCCGAAGTGGCGAAAGAACTGCCTCCCAAGTGGGAGACAGACCTGCCCTGCCCCCTTACCGAGGAACAAAGTCGGGAATATCGCATTCTCGCAAACGGCGCTCAAGCCGAACACGGCGATGACCTGAATGCCGGCATGAAGAACGCCCCGACTCATATATTCTCTCTCCTCACTCGACTTCGGCAAACTTGTTGCGATGCCTCCCTACTTCCTTGGCGAAAGGGTTCCACTCCATCCGGCGGCAAGACCAATCTCCTAATGGGAAAGCTACCAGACCTGGTCGCCTCCGGCTCCAAAACCTTGATTTTCAGCCAGTTCACTTCCTACTTGGCCATACTCAAGAAATTGATTCGGGAAGCTTTGCCGAACGTACCCCTCTACCAATTGACCGGGAACACTCGCGACCGCGGAGCACCGGTAAAGGCATTCGAGGAAACAAAGGAACCGGCAGTTATGCTGGCTTCCCTGAAAGCCGCGGGGTTGGGAGTCACCTTGCGCACGGCGGACTACGTATTCCTCATGGATCCGTGGTGGAATCCCGCTGCCGAGGAACAGGCAATCGATCGAGCCCACCGCATCGGTCGAAAAAAGCCCACCTTCGTCTATCGTCTGATTGCGAAGGGCACCGTAGAGGAAAGAGTTTGCGAACTGCAGAGCAAAAAGCGGGAGGCCTTTCGCCGAATCATCGGCAAGATCGAACCCGTTGGCACACTAACCGAACACTTCTCTTCCTTAAGCGAACTGATCGAATTCAGAGAAGAGCCGTCAAGACTGATTAAATAGCCCCAACCATCGGATCGGGGAATGGGTGCGAGAAGGTTTTACTCCTCGCCCTTGTTCTTACGCCTACGAAAACGTCGCAGGAATTGAAACCCGGGCAACATCAAGAGCCCGGTTACCATAACGTAGGTCGAAGGTTCCGGCACAACCGAATAACTCAAGTAGAAATCTCCACTTCCGTTGTAATAAACACTCCAATCAGCGAACCCCCCTGCTTTCCCGCTAGCATATTTTATAGCATTGTCGTTGATGGTAAAATAGTCGTCTATATAACCAGCTCCTCCTGGGTCCGTCACCCCTCCCCAAGTAATGGCACCATCATTGGGTCCGTCAAGAAAGAGGAATCCGGCGGCATCAAGTCTACTAGCCCACAAATCACCGCTGGGAGGACCAGCAGTACCATCGGATTTAACTCCGTAAATATTGATGTCGAAAGTACCCGCGCCATCAAAAGCAAGGGTATCGAACTGCAAGACGTCCCAATCGGAACCGTCTCCGTTAGCACCGGCAAAATCAGTTATTTCCCAGTCGAAAACACCACCCGCCTTCAGTCCGAGCGTGTTGATCTTCATGGTACCGATGCTGTTCGTAAGGTCCACGGAACCGGCATCGTCCTTATTGCCTCCTATTACTTGATAGTCGCTGGTACCATTCGACATGGAAGAGGCATGAGCGATCCCGGGGCTCACTACGTCAACTTCACCATTTTCGTTTCCAATATTTAGAATAGCGCTGTCATTTGTGATAGTCCCCACGCTATTGCCAACGCCGCCGCCAATAACGCTCTTCATGTTCGTATTGTCGTTTGCACCCTGTCCTGCAATTGTTTCGGCAAATGTAATCCCCCCGGCCACGGAAAGCTTACCGTGTTCAATAGTGGTGGTTCCGGTTCCCAAAGCGTTTGCATGGCCGGCCACGACGATACCGCCATCGACCGTCCCACTGCCATCAGCTATTGTTACGCCTCCGGTGAAATTGCTGCCCGAACCGCTGAGAGTCAGCTTGCCGCTGCCCGTCTTCTTGAGGGTGGCGCCGGAGCTATCGTCGCCAATGTCGCCGGTGAATTTTTGGTGATCGTCGAAATCATCGGCCGTCACCCCACCCACCTTTAATGTATCGTAGTTTCCTGCCGTAGCGCTAAGCGTTATATCGCCGGAAAAGGTTTGAGCGGTTGCGGTCTCGGCAAAGCCAAGTTCCACGATGTGGGTAACATGGTTGGAATTGTCGATGACCAAGTCGCCAGCGCCCATTATGTACTCGACGCTTTGGGTGGGGCCGGCCGAAACGGGTTTCAAAGTCAAGATGCCAGCTTTTAGGTTAAGGTATCCTGAGCTGGCTGCGTTATTCGTATCAGCAATGTTCAAGGTTCCTCTAATTGTTTGGGCGCCGTCACCTATTTTCACGACGGTTACGTCGCCACTGATCGAGCCGTCGTCGGTGACATTGGCAGTCGTCACGTTTCCGAAGCTAGCCGTGTTGCCTGCCGCGGAAAAGAGGGTTAGGGTATTGCCATCGGTACCACCGGTAATGGCTCCGCCACCGGTAAGGCCACTGAGAATGGTCGAACCGATGCCCGCTGTCTGGAGGTTGAGATTGTCGTCTACCCCATCATGATAGGTGATGGTGGCGACGTTATCCAAAGAATTGACGCCCGAAGCATCGTTCAAATATTTGTTGGTGCCAGTCCCGATCTTGACATCGGTGTCGGAAGCGTAGTCGGAATTGGCAAACTCATAGGCGAGATCGGTGGTTATCGCTGCGCTTGGAGTATCTTTATCATGCAAGGCAAGATCCACCACACCTACTCCGCCAAATACCGTCGCAACCCATTGCCAAGAGGGAGCACTCACGGTATTGTAGCGAGTAGCACTGGTTTTGACGATGGAATCCGGAGCAGCTTGGTCACTCGTGTCGATGTCGTAAATACGAACAGCCAAGAAGTGAGGGTCGCTTGCCGACGCTGCTGCATCAAGCGCATCAATAGCAGAGATGATCCCACCACTGCTCATATCATCGTTAAACGTGTCCGCGCCTGTCGCGACTAAATGCCTCGCAAGTAGCTCATTTGTTGGATCGGCTGAGTCAAAGAGAGTGGTAAGGTGAAAGGCACCAGCATCATTGGTGTTGCTCGGAGACATATCTCCTATGGCGGTACTACTGGTAAGCGGAGTCCATACTCCCTTGAAGAGATCGTCGGAAGTAGCTAAGGGGGCATAGACGGCAGAGCTTGTACGAAAATAGCCGAGTTCGACAACATCGCCGGTATCTCCACGAGTGCTACCTGAATAAACCGTCTTGGCCAAAGGCGCCCAAGCGGCGCCGCCTGTTGCATCGACTCCGTAAAAAAGCAATTCGGCCCCTGCGGGATCTACGGCAGACATGGGCCCATTTATATAATCGGCACCCCAAGTCTCCCAGCGAACTTTAGTTTGTTTATTCGCACCAAAGCTCAATTGCACGAGCGCAAGACAACCCACTGCAACGATCAAGTTGCAAAATGGTAAACGCCGGCGTGGAAGGCTTCGCATCAGTCGGATGGAAAAAAGATCAGGCACTGATGACGAAGCAATTTTCGCAAATTAGGCAATTCAGCATGATGGGGAATGCAAGTCATCAGAATTATTCATAGAACAATCAAACCCTAAAGGGTGGTTGCGTCAACTACTTTTATGATTTTCCGATAGTGGAAGCAGTTGTTTTGGGGATTTCGGGGATGATCGAGGATAGGGTTTGATTTGGTCTTACAATGAACGTCGAAGAATGAGAACATCAAATCTCGGATCTGTTTTCAAAAGCTTGTAAAACACCTTGCATTTAAAACAAAATGGCTCGTATAGTTTACGACATCGGGAAACTCTTTCACATTCATGGTTGAAACCATTCGCCACGTACCTTCTACTTGCCCATGGAAGAATAATTCCCCGAACTGATATCTCAACATGCTAGGAACAACTAAAAGAACAGGTCTTTGTACGCGCGTATGCGCGATTGCCCTGTTCGCCTCTGTTTCCTGCTTGTCCGCAGGGGTGCAGCAGTTGGTCATCCACTGGAAGAGCTCCACGGTGGCGAGCGCATCCGACCTGTTCAAGGACCGCGACGGCAATCCTCTGGACAGGGGTTTGCCCGCCAATGGAGACGGCTACCTCGTGACCTTGGGTTACTTCACGGAGGCGACTGCCGTGGGGGCGGATTCCGAATTGTTCAAGGGGCAATGGGTGCCACTCACTTCGGGCACTGCGGTGGGAGATTCCAGCAGTGGCTATGGATACGGCAATGGCATGTTTTCCTTTACGACGGTCTTCACCATCGACAGCGACTTGGTACTGGTATACCCGGCGGAGCCTGCCGGCTACCAAGTAACCGCTCCCCACGTCATCACCACCAGTCTGCCGCCTTCCGGGCATCCCGTAGCCATACGTTTTTACGATCGCAACGTTGCCGATGCCTCCGCCCTGTACAATACCGTATCCAACGACGATTGGAGATGGCCGTCGCCATCCAGTTCGATCCCAGTCAACCTCTATCTCAAGGCATCGAGCGGCAGTCCGCCGCCTTCCACAAAATGGATCTACGGCAGTACTTTCGAGGACCCCTCTGGCCACTGGCGGACTAGCCTCGGGGCCGAAGTTACTCTGGGCGTGACCGCTGGGCCGGGAGGCTCGGTTACGGACAAGAACGGCACCTACAACTACGGCCAAGAAGTTTCGATCGAGGCATTTCCCGACGCCCACATGGAATTCGTTCGCTGGGAGGATTCGGGCGTAACCGTCAGCACTTTCCAGAACACCACGGTGTCCATGACTAACCCGAGAAGCCTGCAGGCTGTCTTTCAAGTTGCCCACTACGAGGTAACCTTGACGAATCCCGGTGGCGGAGGAGACTTGAATGGCGCCGGTTTCTATCAATACGGGACGAACGCGATCATCAGCGCATCGCCTCACTCGGGATTCGATTTTGGAGGTTGGCAGGGAGACGGGCTAACGGACCCCAATGCGCCGACCACAACCACCGTGGCTTTAGATCGAGACCGCTCCTACGTAGCCGTGTTCAACCCGAAGAGCTTTTTAATCGAAGCCAATGCCACGGCCGGCGGAAACGTTTCTCTAGCATCCGGTCCACATCTCCATTCCACTGCATACGACCTCAATGCGACTCCGTGGCGGGGTTACTCCTTCACAGGCTGGACGAGCGAGAGCAACTCCACCGCCTCCCTTTCCTCCACCGTTGACAAAAACGCCTCCCTCACTGTAACCGGACCCGCAAGATTCACCGCCAACTTCACGGAAGATCTGTACCAGTTGACGGTTTCCTCAGGTACTGGTGGAAGCGTTACGCCGACATCCGATGGACCCTACTCTTATTCTCAGCAGGTAGCCGTCGCGGCAACACCCTCCACAGGCTACAATTTTTCCCACTGGTCGGGTGACCTTGCGTCCCTCAAGGATTCCCTGTCTTCCTCGACGGATGCAAACATGACCGTAAAGGCAGCCAATGTTTCCCTGCTTGCCCACTTCACTCCGAAGACATATCTCGTAGAGGTCAACGCCACTTCGGGAGGAACGGTAAATCTTTCCGCCGGACCCTACGAGCACTTCCACGTATATGAACTAAACGTCACGGCAGCGAGCGGGTACGTCTTCACCGGTTGGCAGGGGAACTCCACATCGACGCAAGGCCTGACTGCCCCGAACGCTCCCTCCACGTTCCTCGCCATATCCGGTCCCGTCCAATTGACCGCAAACTTCACCCTCGCCAGCTATAACCTAGCGGTTTCCTCGGAAACAGGCGGAAGCGTACAGGGGGGCGGCACCTATGGCTCGAATGAAACACCGGCCATTTCCTCGACCCCAAGCGTAGGCTATCAGTTCTCCCACTGGAGCGGGGACGTCGGGTCCATCAACGACACAGCGGCCTCCACAGCAACCGTGAACATGGGGGCACTGGCCCAAAACTTGCAACTTACCGCCAACTTTTCCCGCAAGACTTATACGCTATCCGCCAACGTGTCGGGAGCAGGCGACGTAAATGGCAGTCAAGTCTTGTCGCTCACTTACTCGCATGGAAATCAATTAATTTTTCAAGCAAATCCCTCGCCCGGATGGAATTTTGATCGTTGGACATGGTCGGGCACCTTTCCCCTGACCGACCTGAATCAACCGGCACTTTCTCTCGAAGTTGTCGGAGCTTCGGCTTTTACCGCTCATTTTATCCGCAACTCGTATTCACTAACAGTAGAAAAGGTTGAAAATGGTGATTCCAATGGAAGCGGACTTTTCCCTTTCGACTCCAATACCACTATAACCGCGACCCCCGACTACGGCTACACTTTTTCCCATTGGTCGGGAAACGCTACTGTAATTCTCGACACCAATGCATCAATCACCACGGTACACATGCCCGAACACAATGTGACTGTAAGTCCAGCTTTTTCTCCGGTTTCCCACTTCTTGACTGCGACAACCGCAGGACAAGGAAACGTCACCGGCTCCGGTTCTTTTCCTCATGCCTCTACCGTAACCATGACCGCCATCCCGAACGGTCCTGATGCCGAGGCTCCTCGCGGATATTTTTTCAAACAATGGGATTGGAATTCTTCGTTTGGTTCCGGAGTCACTAGTGAAAACCCGTACAGTTTCACCATCGACTCGAACACTTCTCTCGTTGCGACCTTCCAACCCATACCCCCGGCCTCCTATACGCTGGACCTAAGCAAAAACATCGATGAGGCAGGAACAACTTCGGGAGCCGGTTATTTCGACGAAGACAATGATCGACTAATAACCGCAACCCCCAACGCAGGTTACACCTTTCTGGGTTGGAGCAGCCAAGACGCGATCACTTTCCAACCGAACGACGGGAATGCCTCTGCATGGATAAACCTTGAAGGAAACAGCACCATCTCTGCTCACTTCGCCGCAAATGTGCGAAAGCTCGAGGTCACGGCGAACCCCGGTGGCGAAACAACCAATGGGGGTATCAGTTTTCCACATGCCCACACCGCATTTGTAATCGCCACGCCAGACGCCAATCACACCTTCGCCAACTGGAACATCCAAAAGAGCATTTCCTACTCGGTTAGTCTCGGAAGCAAAGTCCATTCTCCAGCTAACCCGGCCTTCCTAATCGATGGAAGGGAACGCCCCGAAATCGTGCTCGTACGAGGGTTCACCTACGCTTTTAACGTAAACACCGATCCGGCTTACCCTGTTTACCTATCCACTTCACCTGAATCCTCAGGCAGCTATTTCGGCGAATACAATGACGGGGTAACAGGCAATCGAGCGTTCCAAGGCACTCTGACCTTCACCGTACCGGCAAACGCCCCGGACCTCCTTTTTTATAATTCCCCGAACACACCCTCCATGGGTAGCCCCCTTCGAATCATTTCCCTGTCCGACTCTCAAATCCTGCCCAATCCAGAGGAAAGCGCAAACGCCATTGAACTGCTTACCGACTTCAAGTTCTCTGCTTCATTCAGCCCCAAGCTACATACCTTGAGCGTAACTGCCGGAGAAGGTGGTTCCCTCGCCGACGATCCCTCAGGCGATCACGAGCACGGGACCGTCGTGACCATCACCGCCAACCCACCTGACGAGCATTTTCTTTTCAATACTTGGCAAGGCGAAGGCATTTCTGACCCTAACGCTCTTACCACCACCGTGACTATGCTTGGTTCAAGATCCGTTACGGCACTTTACGAAAAGAAATCCTACCTCGTCGACACTCAAAGCAGCCCCCCCCTTCTCGGCAACACCAGAACCGAAAGCAACGAACTGGAATTTTCCCATGGTACTGAAATTAGCCTTGTTGCCACACCCAATGCAGGTAATTTTTTCACTCATTGGAGTGGTGCCTCCGTAAGCGATCCTTTCGCAGCGACTACCAAGCACATCATCGACGGCAACATGTCCGTAACCGCCAACTTCCAAACAAAAACATTCAGTCTTGAGGTATCACGAACCACTCTCAACGTCGATGGCTCTACCCACTCCGACCCGAACGCCGGCGGAACCGTGGGACCAAGTGGTACGCACGCTTTCGGAAACGGAACTATGCTGGAAGCCACTGCCTCTTCAGGTTATGAATTCGTTGAGTGGCGGAAAAATCACGAAATCGAATTCACAGTGTCTGTCTCCGCCGCACTATTCCCAAATGGCGCCTTCAGCTTCAACGGACAAGATCGTCCCGTGCTAAGACTTGTTCAGGGCAACTCATATAAGTTCAAACTCGACGGCAATTCGACTCTCGGAAAAAAACTGCACTTCAGCCTTACTCCTGATGGTCTTAACGCCGGAGGCGACCTCTATTCAGCAGGTATTTCAGGCAGTCCTTCAGACAACAACACCATTACATTTGATACTACGGCAGCAACCCCGATCCTTCTCTATTATGCCGCCGAAGGCATCCCGGGTTTCGGCAACGAGATACGTGTAGTTGCCCCCGACATTGCCAACGAGGGCGACTCTTTCAACGCAACCGCCACCACCACAAGTTTGAATATCTTAGCCGACAAATCTTTCACCGCCATTTTTCGTCGGCAAACTCATGCCATCACCTACTCCAGTATTCCGGAAGAAGGCGGGTTCGTGAATTTCCAAGGAGTGAATCCAGCCGAGCATGGTTCAACGGTTAATTTCATGGCCCATCCCAAAGTAGGTTACCGCTTCGACTCTTGGGTGTCGGAAGATGTTTCTTCGGAAGAAAAAGTGAATCCCTCGATCACCATAACCATCGACAAACCTCTTAACGTCTCGGCCCGTTTCATTCATCAAGGTGAAATCAACCTATCCATACAGATAACCCCTTCCGGAACTGGATGGACTTCCAGTTCCGGACGATATGCGTACAATTCCTCCCACCCCATAATGGCCAATCCTTATGAAGGCTACCAATTCGTGAACTGGCATGGCGAAGGTGTTAGCGACGCGAATGGAAGCACCACCACCATCGACTTAACCGAAGACCGTTCTATTGTCGCTATCTTCGAACCAATCAATACTGCAACAACGTCTCCACTTCTAATACTCGCATTAAATTCATTTCCTTCGGAAGGCGGTGAAACAAATGGAACCGGTCAATTTGCCGAAAGCCAACAAGTACCTATCACCGCCATTCCAAACTCAGGTTACCATTTCTTGCGATGGCAAGGTAAAGATGTAAACGACGCCAACGCCTCATCCACCACGGTTAACCTTACTACCGACCGCTCGCTCGTGGCCATTTTTGAAAAAACAAACGAGATGGGATCACCATCTCAAAAAGTTCTTGCCATAACGGTTTTACCTGTGGATAGCGGACAAGTAGTTGGCTCGGGATTACATGACTCAGGTAGTCTGGCATCTATCAGCGCCAATCCAAACGACGATTATAGATTTCAAGAATGGCAAGGCGAGGGAGTGACCGACGTCAATAAAAGCACCACCACTGTGGACCTATCCTTAGATCGCTCCATCGTTGCTATTTTTGAGAAAATATCATCGGAGAAAGAATCTCTAGCCGAGGCACTTGCCACGTTTGATCCCGTCACCTACCTGCACCATACTTCAAATTCCGACTTGCTACAAATATATGGCGACAACCTAAAAGAGGCTCGCAAACACTTCGTCAACCAAGGTTTCCTGGAAGACCGACCTTACAAACATGATTTGCTACCTAATGATGGGGTTTCTCTGCCCGACTCGCCGCCCGACTCGCAACCAACAACATTGAGCGAGTCGTTGCCCCTCTTTGACCCGGTAACCTACTTGAACCTCAACCCGGACTTAAACGCCACATTTGGCTCCGATCTATCAAAAGCGAAAGACCACTTCTTTGAGTACGGTTTGGAAGCCGGACGAGCTTATTTACCGGCAACCTTCGACCCAAATGCCACAAAAGCCCCTGCCCATGGCTTTACTTCCTTAGAGCACGCACTCAAAAATTTCGATGCTTCAGAATATCTAAAAAATCCGGAAGTTAAAGCTATCTTAGGAAACGAGAACCCATCCGCTCTCAAAAATCACTTCATCCAATACGGTTATTCAAACGGTCTCTCATTTAAATCTCCCGATCAAGGCACCATACCATTGAATCCATCAGAACCTTCTCTCGTCCAAGCCCTTGATGACTTCGATCCAGTCACCTACCTCACGCTCAACCCTGAACTCTCAAACGCCTTGGGTCGCGACCTCGATGCCGCGACCGAGTACTTCATCGACGTTGGTCATGGTCTTGGAGACGCGTATCAGGACACATCGTCAGGTGTTGCTGTTAATCCTTCACCCGATCTTTCCTTGGACAAGGCCCTCGAACTCTTCGATCCCGCCATATATCTTGCGAAAAATCCTGACGTAGCGACGATCCTAGGCAAGGATCTGGATGCTGCCCAAAAACACTTCATTGAATACGGTTACGACCAAGATCGGGAATTCCTTCTAAATACAAACGGAGAAGATTTTGCTACCGCCGTTATTACCCAACCCCGAACACTGGCGCAAGCGCTGGAGGGATTTCAACCCGATCTCTATCTCACTCTCAACCCCGACTTGCAAACCATCATTGGACTAAATCCCGAAAAGTTGAAGGAGCATTTCATCGACTGGGGTTATAAAGCCGGTCGAGCCACACAGCCTGAAGATCTTTCAACTGGAGACCAATCGGGATCAGGGGAATCCTCGTCAAATGATCTTTACTCCCTCGGACTGGCCGTCTTTCCGGCAGGGTCAGGTTCGGTTAATGGGGCCGGTGAATTCGGCAAAGGGTCCGACCGATCAATTGAGGCAAGTCCCAAACCTGGTTACTTCTTCCTAGAATGGCGAGGCGAAGGAACCATAGCCAATAGATACTCCAACAAGACTAAAGTCAGCCTTTCTTCAAACACAGAAATCATTGCTGTCTTTCACTACGTCGGCATCGAGGAGGAGCTACCCGAAGCACGCATTCCCGGCTCAACTTACGTGGGTTGGGACTGGTGGCAAGCGTCGTGGTTTGGTTCCTACTGGTACCAAGATGGCAATCAATGGATCTATCACGAAAGCTTGGGATGGATCTATCTAATTCCCTACTCGGAGGATTCGGTATGGATGTGGATCGATTATCTTGGCGGGTGGCACTGGACTTCAAAGTCTGCATATCCTTTTATACGCGACTTTCAAACCTCCACTTGGCTTTGGTTCGACCCAAGCGCAACCAACCCGAAATCACGTTTATTCTTTCGCTATCTTAGTGGACAATCCACGGGAGCGTGGGAATCCAGATAGTTCCTAATCTTCTCCCCTGAGTTGAACTTATAAGGTTCAATTTAGCAGCGAGATAAATCGCATGCCACTGGCATGGGATTCAAATGGTTAAAATTAGTCGCCGCATTCCAAATCTCCCTCATGTAAAACTCATTTGCGAGATTTTCATACAAGATATTACGGAGTCTTAATTCGATAGTTGCTAATCAAGTCTGCAAAATCCATTTCTACGGGACTTTCACGCCCCCCGCTTGGCTTTGGTTCGACACAAGCACAACCAACCCGAAATCACATTTATTCTTTCGCTATCTTAGTGGACAAGCCACGGGAGCGAGGGAATCCAGATAGTTCCAAATCCCCGAGTTGAACGTTATATTCAATTTATCCCGACCGAAAAAAGGACTGAATATGATTGGATTCAAGCACTCAACATCAGTTACCACGCTCACATATTCTTCGCTACCGGAATGTGAGCGGTATTTGGAACGCAGCCTCTCGAACGATATAGAAAAACTCATTTGAGAGATTTAACCGCATACGACTGCGTACAACCTTACGCGAAATCTACAAAGACTTAATTGCTACTGATTCCGTATAGAATAACGGAAAACTATCGACCCAATCTCAAACAAGAGACGAAAACTGAATAAACTTCAATTCGTCGGGTTGTCGGCCTTAATGTAGGTGAGCACTCCGGTCGGGTGATTGCGAATCATTAAGATACCAGTACTACCTGCCACCAACTCTCCGTCTTGGATAGTGTCTGAGGCACCCTCTTTGCGCCAACCGCCACCGCCTACCACAACCTGCGGAGCATATGCATAAGCACTACCTGCAGTAGTGACGGATATGCCAGTAATTTTTCCACCGGCGACTGTAGCAGTCCCTTCGGCACCGCTTCCTCCGCCGCCTACAAAATACACCTTAACGTCAGCTGCGGAAGAATAACCTCCACCGCCATCACCAGTAGACCATGCGGGAGTGCTTCCGGTCGCGACAAAATTCACGTTTCTACGCTTTTTAACGACCACGGTACTACCACTCGAAGCGACGACCTCAAAGGATCCGTTCAACGCTGATTGGATATTAATGCCCGAACCGGGATTAACATCCTCGCCATCTATATCCAATTCCATATCTCCATTATCGTTGATTTTCTGCCCGCGCACATCGGAAAAAGTAATGGTAAACCCGGCGGCTGGCGCCGTTCCACTTAACGTCACCTTCGTATACTCGGACGCATTGTGATCAACCCCCGCAGTGTTTCCTGAAGAATCACAGGAAGCCAATCCGGAAACCGACCCAGAGTCCAAGGAGACATCGGAAGTAGACATCGTTCCACCAGCAGGTGCCTTTGCCGAGGCGGTGGCGACTTTGGTCACGCCGACATTGACGCCGGATTTGTACCAATACTTTTCCCAGACAGCCCCCGTAAGCAGGTATACGTTGTCACCAGTATCACCACTGCCATCGGTGGCGGGCTTAAATTGATTGTTTCCAGTGCCTATATCGACCGGGGACAGCAGTTCAGTCAATAAAACATCCGTACCGAAAGGGTTGTTCATCACAAATTGTTGTCCTGTTGCAGGAAGTTGCATTTGCTGGTCGGTGGTAACTACGTCGCCGTCAAATTCAAGAACCAGTTGAGGATTACTTCTGCGAGCCACGATAAAGCCTTCATCGGGATAGATAACGAAATCATTAACTACCCCGGCTCGGATGTTGGCGCGACTGTACCAACCTCTATCAAAAGAAACATTTCCACCGAAATGAAAGTAAGGAGTGAAGAAAGCACTGTCGACGTCCCACAAATAAACAAAGTCAGCGCTGTTTGGAGTGCCGCTCGTCAAACTGGTGGATTCTACGCCAAAAAGGTCTCCCAACGTAACCGCTCTCACCACTTCTACCTCGTAATCAGTCTCGAA
>CAJQSI010000055.1 GCA_905612515.1 uncultured Opitutales bacterium
CTTCAAGAAGATCGCCTTCGCCTTGAGCAGGTAGGCCATCGCCTTCGCCTTGAGCAGGTAGGCCATCGCCTTCAACCGCGAGATGGGTTACAAGGGTTCGGTTAGCGACATCGGTCCCATCAAGGCTCTCGTCAAGCAAGCCACCGGACAGGACAAGCTGATCCCTAGAATGTTTATCTTCGGCAAGAAGGTCGGAGCCTTCACGCTAAACGCCATAGGCGACTTCCGCTACAATACCATCGACGTCTGGGAGGCTCGTTTCATTCGGTCCTACTTCAAGGGAATGTTCGACAACAACCAAGGACTCCCCGCCAACGTCGGAGAACACAAATTTTTCCAGCGCTATACCGGAATCTTCAAGCAAGAGTTCGAGAAGGCCATGCAACGAAAAGCCGACACCTCGGCTTTGCAAGCCCTCCGCTGGTACTACATCATAGACACCGCCAAGCAACTTGGCTATAGTGGAGCATCGACCAATGAAACAATCAGTACCTACACCAAAAGATACCTCGCCCGACTTGGAACTAATCCGAAAAGTGGGCGAAAGAACAATCAAGCGCCTAGAGAAGGAGTTCGGGGTCAAGCTCAAGAAGCCAAAGCCTCAAGCCGAGAAGCCATCCCGCCCACAAAGGTAGATCGGTTCCTTCCGGAGCGTGCGAAGGTTGCCCCCAGGGGCAACCGCTTCATGGCGGCGGGGCGGTAGGGGTGTATTTAGGGGGAAACGGAACTGCCGCTCCGGATGGTGATGTCTTTCTTCACCCTAATGGCTTTATCGTAGTAATTGCGCCCCCATCCGTCTACTTTACCATTCTCGAGGCACACTGGCACGTAATGCCAGCCGAGATCGTCGATGCCCGAGTGCCTCTCGCTACGATAAAGCCAGAACTCTCTCACGCCACCGGAAGCGGTTCTATAGGATTCCGTCTTATGTGGGGTTCCCATTGTTGCAAGAACCTGTTCTTTTGTCATCCCAATCTGAAGGGACATCATCCTCTGATTGTTAGCATTCGCTTCAATCTCCCTCGCTAACCCACAACCGAGGAACGCAAAGCTTAGAAAAATTAGGGCGACAGAAATCAACATATTCATGCCGCCACCCTAACCCGACGAGGGCGGCAGTCAATCCTCGGGTGGGGGCAACCGCTTCATGGCGGCAGGGCGGTAGCTTGTAATACCGCATTGCCGTAAAAAACTT
The DNA here is from genome assembly GCA_905612515.1 of uncultured Opitutales bacterium. Classification (GTDB taxonomy): domain Bacteria; phylum Verrucomicrobiota; class Verrucomicrobiia; order Opitutales; family Seribacteraceae. The sequence continues at coordinate 1,196 of CAJQSI010000055.1, forward strand.
CGGAGCTTCGCTCGGTTGTGAGGCAGGTAAAGGTTGGCGGGATCACCATCGAAAGTGCTTGCCGGCCAGTCGGAGACTGAGGCGGAAGCCCATGGCGCCGTTGGTTAAGCCGGTCAAGTAGTAGTACCGAAGCGCGGAACGGGCGTATCTCGCCGCGAGGTGCAAGGAACCACCGCGTAGGGCGCGGTAGGAGCCGCGCGTCGGTCCCGTGGGGTCGGTCGCGTCACCTGTCGAGTAAGCCGCTCCTGGGTATCGATCCGCGCACCACTCAAATATGTTGCCGTGCATATCGAAGAAACCCCACGGGTTGGCCGCGTACTGCCCGACGTCAGTGGTTTCACCGATATTACCTTTATAGTTCAAAAGGGTTGCATTTACGTCGTTCCCCCACGAATAAGCTGTGGTCGTTCCCGCTCGGCAGGCGTACTCCCATTGCGCCTCGGTAGGTAGTTGGTACACCATTCCGGCAGGCAGGCGGCCCGCCGGGGCTTCCCGTTCGTTAAGCTTCGAGCAGAAAACCTTTACGTTGTTCCATGTGACTCCCTCCACGGGACGATCGGCTCCCTTGAAGCGGCTTGGATTATTACCCATCACCTCCTGCCACTGAGCTTGCGTCACCTCGTACTTGCCCAACCAGAAGCCATTGGTAAGCGTAACTTCATGCTGTGTCTCCATTTGATAACCCAAACTTCGTCCGGGTTCGCTTTCCGGACTGCCCATCGTAAAAGTTCCCGGCTCCACCCAAAGCATCTCCAGAGACAGATCGGGAATGGTATAAGTATCACCCGCTCTGTTTGCGGTTGGGACTTGCTGGTCCTCCTGCACGTCCTCCTGCCCCGGCAGAACCACCCACGACTGACTGGCTTCATTGAATGAATGCCACTTCTTATCACTCTGCTTCCACGCCGAGAACTTTCCGTCGCTTGAAGGGCTTC
>CAJQSI010000056.1 GCA_905612515.1 uncultured Opitutales bacterium
TGGTGCGCGGACTGGTACGGGACTTACCCGACTGGCGCAGTGAGTGATCCTGTCGGTCCTGCGGGCGGTTCCGCCCGCGTCCATCGCGGTGGTTCCTGGAGCAGCACGGCGTACGGCGCCCGTTCCGCTATTCGGCGCGGGTTCGGGCCCGCCTTCAGCACCATCGACCTGGGCTTCCGCCTCAGTCTCCGACTGGCCAGCAAGTAGCGGAGTGAGCCGTAGGGAACCGCCGAGCAGATACAAAGGGTCAAAAGGTGCTTGGGCATTAAGAAGTAATAGGATATAAGACTTTCAGACCAAAGAGTCCTTTACTCAAAGGGTTAAGCCAATCCGAGGTCTAAGCCCTGCAGGTTTTCCTGTGGGGCTTTTTTTGCGAGCTACGCCGGCAATGCCGCGAAGCAGGCTAAGATCGGATAGTCGCCTGACCTCCCCCCACTTAAGATCAATATAAACCTCAACTCACCGTTTGCTGCGAATGCATTGATGGGTTGACGGAGGTGGAGCGGGGAGTAGGGTGTGTGGATGCAGATTTACATCAGCAAGGCTGGTCAGCAGTACGGCCCCTACACCGTCGAGCAGTTGCGGGTGTATGTCCAACAAGGGAACTTCACCACCGCCGACCTTGCTTGTTGCGATGGGCAAAACTGGGTGACAGTCGCACAGGTTCCGGGGTTGATGAGTGGTTCTCAACAACCCACCCCGGTGCCGCCATCATCTGAACTGCCGACAAGGCACAAGAAGAAGCGTACTCGCAAAAGAGTGGTCGAGCCTCTCTCTAAGCAAGGACGCCCTCCCCTTGGAGCCGATTTGATTGAGGCTGGAGAGAGGCAACTTTACAAGGCCAATCCGGCGATGTTCAGGAACAGTCCGATATGCTTCATCATCAGCATAATCCTTATCCTGGCTTCTGGCCTTGGCCTCGTCATCCTCCTGTTCTGGTGGCTGAATGTTAAGGGCATGACATTCATGGTCAGCAATGAACGTGTCACGCTCCGCAAAGGGATTTTGTCCAAGCACACCAATGAGATTTTTCTCAACGATATTCGAAACGTGCAAATCAGCCAGAGCTTTTTTCAACGCATTTTTGGTGTTGCTACCATTTGCATCTCATCAGCGGCTCAAGCTGGTGTGGAGATCACCTGCGGTGGGCTCAGAAACCCAAACAAAGTTAAAGATATCATTGATCGCCATCGCAGAGGGTAGGTCGAGTGCAACGATAACAGAACGGTTTATTTCCGACGAACCTACTAGGACGGCGTAGAAGTCGACGACTAAAGCCCCTTCGGCATCCCCATGAACCTCGCATCTCCCGAGCCGACGGCTACAGACAGCTGGAAATGTTCGCCGACGCCTTCGTTGGCTTTTAGAATGGGTTGTCGCCCTTCAGCTTCAGGAGACTTTTTTACCAGAGACTCAACAGGTGGGAAATCCAATCTCCCGAAAGGCGAATAGTTCGCCTTAACGTTATCGTAGTCGAACGCTATGCCTCCCTTCCCCGTTCGACTAATGCCTGAAAACTTGTCGATTTTGTAAAAAATTCATTGCGCGTTGCGTGAGAAAAGAATTATATTATGTGTAATATGAATATAAAGTTACCTGTACTCATCGGTTCCGCCCTGCTCGCCATTGCGGCTACCGTTCATGCCGTAAATGTTGAGCCACCGAAGGACGCCGTGCCTTTCCGGGGCAACCACTACAAGGCCTTTCTCGATACGAACAGCACTTGGTGGGAAGCCAAGTTCGCCTGTGAAGACATTGGAGGGGCTCTCGTCGCAGTAAGCTCTGTACAAGAAAACGAATTCATCCGACGTCAAGCCAAGGGCAAGCTCATCTGGTTGGGCGGTGCCGATGAGTTCGAAGAAGGCAAGTGGACATGGGACAACGCCGAGAAGTTCGTCTACAAGAACTGGGACGCAAAGCAACCCAGTGCCACCAACGGCTACAACTTCCTCGTTCTCAGCGGTGAAAGCGGCAAGTGGAAGGACGCCACCGATTTCTCCGGCAAGGTCAAGGGCTATGTCTGCGAATGGAAAGGTACTGCCCCCAAGGATGCTGGACCCAAGGATACCGACCTAAAGCCTCCTGCAAGTTTAAAAGCAAGTGTCTCCATAGAGGTGAAGGGAAGCAAGTAGCTTCGGGAAAACAAGAAAGCTTTATCGAAAAAGCCGGATCCGAAAGGGTTCGGCTTTTTCTTTGCTTGAAATATCAGTGTATTGCAAGGCTGGGGGGTAGCCCGATGCTGAAAACGATAGGCAACTCAAGCACTTCCGCAGGTGGCTTAATATCTATATCTATCCAGTATGGATAGCGCGACTATGTTCCTGAACCCTTTTCAATAATAGCTAACAAGTTCCGTTTGAGGGAGTTCTTCGCTATACCGCTTGCACTCTTCACATGGACAAAGAAACCTTCTAGAAATCAGTGTCTAAGAAGGAAATGCTACTAGTTGTCCAAGGCGCAGCGACCGCAGTTGCTGGGCATGCCCGAGCAGGGTGGCATTTCTGCAGAGCCGGAAGATTCGTCGGAACCGGTTGCGGCGAAGACCGAAAGTTTCTTCTCCAATTTGGGCGAACCACAGTGCGAGCAATGGGCCTCGCCCTCCCAGTTGGAGGAGCGGACGAGAAGTTCGGAGTCCTTGTCGCAGTCGGAACAGGTGAACTCGTAGATAGGCATGGGTGTACCGGCGTTTGCCGATCGTGGAAGGGATCAGTAGTTGGCAAGCAAGTAGAAAAACCAAGCGATCATATAATAGAAGGAAATGAGGATACCGGCACCAAAGAGGCCGAAAAAGGCGAATCCGAGAATTTTTTGCGTGCCTTCCGAGCGGAGGAAGTCGGGTTCCTTTTCCATGGAACCGACCATAAGGATGAAATACACCACGAGGGCGAAAATCGGCATTGTTATCATGAACCAATCAAATTCCGTATTCATTATCTAATAAATTCCAAGTTTCAGATGATGCTCCAAAAGTGAG
>CAJQSI010000057.1 GCA_905612515.1 uncultured Opitutales bacterium
GGTGGCGATTTCCTTGAATAGGCAGCCTGTTAGCGAGTACGTACTGGTAACCTTTTAACGCGGTTTCGTAGTCGCCCGTCTTGCATAGGTTATCGGACTTGCGTTGCATGACGGCCAATTCGTAAAGGCCTATGCGGTTTTGACCAGAGACTGAGAGTGCAGATGTGAAAACAAGGATGGAGGCGATAATTTCCGTTTTCATGAGGGCAATGGAGTTTTTCTATATTCAAGTACAGTGGCAATCTGTCCGATTAGATGATCAAGCTCCAGCAAAGGCTGTTCGCTTAAGATAGTCAAGACCCTCGCCTTTCGAATGGTGTCTTTACGAAAAATTCCCTTTCTGACGAAATAACTTTGCCAAGAGGAGAATCTTCGTTTTGTTCAATCATACATTCTGGAGACAAGCAATCAACCAAGGAGAAGAATTAGCCATGACAAAATCCAACAGGACACTTATTGGAATTATTTTAATGCTTTCCGCAGCTCTTTTCGTGGGGGCAATTTGGGATAAGACCGAGGCAAAGCTGAAAGTTATCAAGGCAGGAGTGGATGAAAAAGGACACCCGATATGCGTGAATAAAAGCCAAGTTTACCTTTTTAAGAAAAACGAAGCGGAGAAAACCATCACTTTCTTCTATCACGATCCTATCTCGGATGATGCTTCCGTAAAGAAGTCTTTCTCCGATGTCGACAACTTGAACGGTCGCCTTCACATACCCCGCCCTGATGCAAAAGTCACCAAAGCGTTCGCCCGACTCGCGTTCGTCAGAATAGCGTTTCAGGACAGGGGTGAGCTCTTCGATGATTTCGTCATTGGTCAAGGCCGGTTTGTAAAGTTTGTTGAGACGACCGCCGTCAAAACCTGCACCAAGATAAACATTGTATTTGCCGGGTGACTTGCCGACGAGACCGATTTCCCCAAGATAAGGTCGGCCGCAACCATTTGGACAACCTGTAGAACGTATGGCGATGGATTCATCACGAATGCCCAAGTCATCAATGACCTTTTCCAGTTCGTCGACAAGGCCGGGGAGGTAACGCTCGCTCTCTGCCAATGCGAGACCACAGGTGGGCAGGGCAGTGCATGCAATGGAGTTGAGCCTAAGACCCGACAGTTTGGCCGGGTCGGACAGTCCATGCTCGGTCAGAATTTTTTCCACTTCGGCCTTATTAGCATCATCCACCCGGGCCACGATTAAGTTTTGGTTGGGAGACAATCGGAAATCACCACTGTGGATCTTAGCAATCTCACGGATAGCGGATTTGGCGTTCACTCCATCGGCATCTCGTAGACGTCCACCCTCGACGAAAAGGCAGCAATGCCATTTATCTTCATGGTCTTGGGTCCACCCGTATCGATCGGTCGTGGCATCAAAAGAGACTTCTCGTGCAGACTCGAGCACCCGACCAAGACGATGGTTCAATTCTTCCCGAAACCATTCGATCCCTCTATCTTCAATGGTATACTTGAGTCGAGCGTGGCGACGATCGGAACGATCGCCATAGTCGCGCTGGATCTTTACGATTTCCTCGGACAATTGAACCACTTGGTCGGGAGTACAAAAGCCAATAACATCGGCAATTCGAGGGTATGTGGCATCCTTGCCGTGAGTCATTCCGAGACCACCACCGACAAGTACGTTGTAACCTAAAATCTCTCCATCCTCGACGATGGCAACGAACCCCAAGTCGTTTGAAAAGACATCAACATCGTTGCGCGGAGGAACAGCGACGGCAATTTTGAATTTCCGGGGAAGATAGGTCTTGCCGTAGATGGGTTCCACTTCCTCGCCTTGGTTAATAACCTTGCGTTCACCATCAAGCCAGATTTCGGCATAGGAAGTCGTCTGAGGTGAAAGATGTTCGCTGATGGCCTTGGAGAGTTTCAAGGTTTCGGCATGTACTTTAGATTCGAAAGGAGTAGGCGTACACATCACGTTGCGATTTACGTCGCCACAAGCTGCTAGTGTATCAAGCAGGGTATCGTTTATCTCCTTAATCGTCTGCTTTAGATTACTCTTGAGCACACCGTGCAACTGGAATGCTTGTCGTGTAGTGAGCTTCAGAGTTCCATCGGCAAATTCATCGGAGAGTCGATCGACGTCGAGCCACTGCGATGGCGTGCAAACACCTCCGGGCACACGGATACGAATCATGAAGGAGAAGGCTTTTCCCAACTTTTGCTTGAGCCGCTCGGAACGGAGATCTCGGTCGTCCTGCAAGTAAGTACCGTGAAACTTGGTGAGCTGGGAATCATCGGCGGAGATTGCACCGGTTGAATCATCGGCTAGACCTTCGAGGATGGTGCCTCGGAGAAAATCGCTGTTTTCCTTGATACTTTCGTTTTTTGAAAGCTTCTTGGGTACTTCGGAGTCGGAAATCATGGGTGTTTATTTAGGAAAAAAGAGAAAATATGCAAGGATTGGAGGAACAAGGCAAGAACGAGCGACTTTGAGTGTTTGTTCGGAGGCCCAAGCGGATTGAGAATGTCGGCAGTAAACAGAGTGAAGAATGAAATCAAGTTAGCCGAAGAGAAGGCTGAAAAGTAAGTGCTGCAGAATCTTCCGCAACACACTCCCGATCGATATGCGCGGCAAAGGCAATCATCGCTGCATTGTCACCGGTGTGGCAGAGATTAGGTGCTAAAAATCGTATGTTTTGATCAGAGGCTAATTCAGCCAAACGACAACGAAGCGTCTTGTTGTTGGCAACCCCCCCGGAAAGGCCAAGGCTGGAAAACTCACTCGATTCCAAAGCGTGCTTGGTTTTTGTCACCAATTGGTCAATCGCCGCACTTTGGTAGGACGCGCAAAGGTCAGCATAGCGTGCCCTAATTTGTTCGTCGGTGAGCTTTTCGAGAGTATACAACAGGCTGGTCTTGAGACCGGAAAAACTAAAACGCATCTCGCTTCGAGCGGAAAAAGATCGTGGGAAATCAAATGCTCGAGGGTCTCCACCAATTGCATGCTGCTCGAGAATTGGGCCTCCGGGATAAGGGATACCCAAAAGTTTTCCTCCTTTGTCGAGTGCCTCGCCTGCCGCATCGTCAACGGTTTCAGCTAGAATTTCGATGGATTGACCGTCATCGATACGAAAGAGAATGGTGTTGCCACCGGAGACGAGTAGACTGAGGTGAGGAAGGTGATCGGCAAAGATGTCCTCCTGTTCCTGATAAAGCGGGAGAAAGGGAGAGAATGCGTGTCCACGCAAATGATTGACGCCAATGACGGGAACATCCCAGAGTAGTCCGAGAGTCTTGGCCAAGGAAAGGCCTACCGCTAAACAACCGGCCAAGCCCGGACCGCAAGTTACGGCAATTCGAGTCACACTGTCTCTAAGGCGTTCGCCTTTTTCCGCCGCGTCGAGCAGCACGAAAAAGTTGGAAAGGTGCTCGCGGACCGCAATGTCGGGCACGACGCCGCCATACTCTATGTGTTTCGTTATCTGGCTTTTCACCCACTCGCCGACAATTCCTCGCTTGGACGAAAAGAGGGCTAGTGCGGATTCATCGCAAGAACTCTCGATGCCCAAAATCACGGATTCCCCTCAAGTGCTTCCTGAACCTCAATCTGACCTTGAATCTCTGTAAGCGATTTACCGGAAAACAAGCTCAGTCCGATCTGGAATTGTTTGTCGCGAACCGGGGCAAAGCCAAAAAGTTTCTCAAAAGCGTCGGAATCCGAAAATGCATCCTGAAAACGTTGGATCCGGAGTTTACCCTCCATCTCCGCGTCGCAAGGAACAATCACGTGAGGGATGATACCACTTTCATGTATAGTAGAACCATCAGGAAGATAGTACATCGCGGTGGTTAAGCGTAACCCAGATTCATCCTCTAGCCCGAAGACCGTTTGAACGGAACCCTTCCCGTAGGTTTTTTCCCCCACCAATCTCGCTCGACCCGAGACACCCAGTGCTCCGGCAACAATTTCGGAGGCGCTGGCGCTGCCTTCGTTAATAAGGATGACCAATGGGTAAGATCGTGACGGACCTTTGGGTTTGGAATGATAACTCCTCTCGGAATAATTGTTACGCCCTTTAATCGAGACCACGAGCTTGCCTTCCTCTAAGAATTCACTCGCCACCTCCACAGCAGCTGAAAGCAGCCCCCCCGAGTTATCCCGCAAGTCTAGAATCAGACGCTTTACGCCATCTTTCTCCAAGTCGGCAAGCGCGGCACGAAGTTCATCTCCCGTACGGGCAGTGAACTGCTCAAGGCGCATGTAACCCGTACCGTTGGAGTCGACGCGAACGTCATCAACACTGGACATTTGAATTCGCCCACGAATCACCTTCACCTCACGTGGATCGCCAACCACATCACGCAAACCAACCAAGACCGTGGTACCTTCCTCCCCTTTTATTAAATCGCTGACCTGAGAAAGAGTAAGATTCGTAACGAAAGTTTTTTCCACCTTGGCCACAAAATCTCCCGGGCGTACGCCGGCCACCTCCGCCGGACCGCTGGGAAAAACGCGAGCAATCAATATGCCTTCCTCCACCTTCCTGATAACTACTCCAATTCCGAAATATTGTAGCTTGGTATCATTCTGGAATTCTTCGTAACGTGGTGGTGGGTAATAGCTCGAATGCCGATCAAGCGCCGAAGTCATTCCATCTAAGGCAGTGTCGACAAGCGTCTCGTACTCGGCTTTTTCGTCATCCACGTAGCGAGCATGAGCAAGCCTCAGGGATTCCCCGAACTTGCCTACCGCCCTCCAATAATCGCCTTCGAAATACGCTCGCGTCACAGGATTGTTCCACAAGGCCAAGAGGGCAATCAGGAGAAGGAAAGGCGGTATGCCCCAAACGACAACCTGCTTGAGTTTCACTCCAAACCCTTTACCCCAAGAACTCGCAAATGCCAATGTCAAACGAGAAACCTCCACCAGATCTAATCGCAGCGCTTCGGGATGCGACCGACGAGAAGGGGCAAATGGACTACCCCACCTTTGTCACCAAAACCCTTTACGCTCCCGAGTTTGGTTACTACTCAACTGCAAAAACGCGTGTGGGCCGTTCTCCCGAAGCCGATTTTTACACCGCACAAAGCCTTGGTCCGATCTTCGGCAAATTAGTCGTCGCAGCGTGCGAAAGCCTTTTGGGAGATGCGGATCCTAATAGTTACACTTTCGTCGAAATAGCAGCCGAACCGGATCGATCCGTGTTACA
>CAJQSI010000058.1 GCA_905612515.1 uncultured Opitutales bacterium
TAGCGACTCGATAGTTTTTGTCTAATTGAGTGGATTCAACAGGCGTACCAGAATCATCTTCGTCGTAGGGTAGTGAGTAGAAATGATAGATGTTGCGACCGGAATTAGAATAATTTAGGTTGAGTCCAACCATGCCTGCTGGTTCAGGGCCACTCGTTTGAGTTTCTGTGTCTACCAAATCAACGACTATGAAATCTAGCCACGTTCCATCTGGGGTTCCTGATGGAAGCATGATTTCCGCTTCAACACCCATGATGTTTTTGTTTCGTATTTCCAACAAGGAGAATGGGGATTTGTCATCTGATGGATCGATTTCATAACTCGCATTTGGTACCCGGGCCAACATGTTTGCCGTATATCGCGTGCTAAGGAAGGTGGGGTCCATGTTTCCCGACAAAGCTATTCTGCCATTGGATTGCGAAGGAGCTATGCCTCCATCCCAATGGGCATAGTCCCATTTCGTCGCGTTTAGCGTATCGTCGCTGAAGTCGTCGTAGGCCAGCCATTCCCCTTCGATTGCGTCAGCGAAGGCGGCCGTTCCGGAGGCGGTGTCCATATCGCCGGACAGCTCCTTCCAGACGTAAGTGGCGGTATCGGCGCCGGTGAAGACGTAGTCGGTGGTTTCCTTTCCGCCGTCCTCGAAAGTCACCGTCACCTGAGCCTCCGTCCCCGAGGTCTTGGCGTAGACATAAGACAATTGCGCCGGATTGGCGTCTTGGGCGGATTCGTAGAACAGCACCGTGTCCGCATCCATGAAGCGAAGCGTTTCCCCGCTCGCTCCGTCGGTATGAGTGATCACTTGCCCGATCAAGCTGTCGGGGGCGTAGGTTGGTGCAGGCGAAGAGGTTTGCCCACCTGTTTTGGCAGTGAGATATTCCTCGGCCGCTGTGCGGGTGGTGAAGAACCATTGGTCGACTTGGTTTACGCCATTATCTGCGACTGTAGCCAAGCTTTCGTCCTGCAGAGTGCCGATTACGCCGTTTTCAACGCTCACTACGTTGTAGTATTGATAGTTGCCGTCTTCGGTAACCTTCACGTAACCGTTTTCATCGATTACGAAAGGCATGTCGTGCGGCTGTGGCAGAGAGATCTGATCATGAAATTCAAGGTTTCCGAAATTTCTGCCGTTTTCAAAACGCATGGTCATCGAGGTCCATTCTCCGCCGTCGTTCTCCACAGACCAGAGAGTTACTCCATCCAGATTGTCGTGCCAATTGTAGGTGTCCCCGACCTGCACCACGACTGGTTTGCCATCGTTCGCTGAAATTACCGTGCTCGAACTTGGCGTCATGTTCGCATACTCGGGAGAGTCTCTAATCGCCGGTTGTGGCGTTCCCCCCATGAATTTCAGACCATTGACGATGGTTTTGGCTTCGTCCAAACTCATGCTATCGGAGAGAAGTGTAGTATGAATTCGAACTTTCGCTTTCATCCAAGTGTCATCAGGTTGGGGAAAGCCGACTGTCGAACCATCTATATAAAATGTAAAGTTATCGGTCTGAAGCTCGCTCAGGCTAAATGGGTTTATGGTTATGGTTCTGGTGTGAACGACAAGTGCTTGATGTCCATCTGCAGTAAGAAAAGCTTCTTCTGCTACAAAGTCCAATGTATCCGTTTCCTCATGAGCAGAGTTAGTTGAATTGTGATCAACAGAGTGCCACAAATAATTATCTCCCCCATCGTAATAGGTGCGAACGAGAGCTGCGGTTTCCAAGTTGAAGAATATCGTATTTCCCTTGCCGTCTGAGGCTCTTGCATGAAAACTAACTTCGTGCCCAGTACTTTTCCGCCATGTCATTGGTTCCGATATACTGTTCCACTCATTTCCAAGATTCCACTCGATGTATTTATTGGATAGAACCTTGTTGGACCATGTCGTGGTTAAGGTTTCCGTTTCCCCAGTTGCTTGGGCTTGGGGGAGCATGCAGACGAGTGCAAAGAGGAAGGTGGAAAGGATACGCTTTTTCATGGCAGGGAGAGGATTCGGATGGTGGAGTAAGTGGATTCGAGTTTGTGATGGGCTTCAAAAGGCGGTTTGGAGGGAAAGACCGAGTTCGTGGGCCTTGGCCTCGGTGAAGGCGCCTTCGTCCCCGGTGTGGAGGTAGCGGTACGCTAGGCGGAGGTCGTTGTTTTCGGTGATGCGGAAACGCATGCCTGCGAGAAGGGAAGCCCCGAACGAGCTTTCATCCTTTTTCTTTGAGTTGCCTAAGACTTCCAGCTTGTTGGAGAGGTGGGTGAGCCCGAGGGATGCCCCTGCGAGCAGACCGAATCGGGCGGACAGGGGAATGTCCTGCGTGAGGCTGAGGTGAAAGGCGGTGGCGCCGATGGAACCGCTGGCGGGCAGGGTGAGGGATGCTCCAGATATATGCAGGGTGTCGTTGCCGGCTCGGTAGTGGTTTACGCCCAAGCCGAGGGAGGTGTTGCCCCAGCGGATGCCTCCTGCGATTCCCACGGACAGTCCCGGATCTCGCTTGAGGGTGAGGATGCCCGCGGTGGAGTGGGATGCCTGGGCGTCT
>CAJQSI010000059.1 GCA_905612515.1 uncultured Opitutales bacterium
TTTCAAGTGGAGGTTAACGATAAAAGAGAAGTTCATCCGGGGCGTCTGCTCGGTTGCATTGCCATAGGTGCGGCGATTTGGCTGTCTCCTACGCCCGAGCAACTTGATGCACAGGCATGGCAATGCTTCGCCGTGTTCGCCGCCACGATTGTCGCCTTGCTGATCAAGCCCATGCCTATGGGACCCTCGGTGCTTTGCGGGCTTGTCGTACTGGCGGCGGGAAACGTTCTGGGCGAAACATCGAAAGAATCCCTTGCCGCCGCCCTAAGCGGCTATGGCGACACGACGACTTGGTTGGTGGTGTCGGCCTTTCTACTGGGGAGCGCGATGGTGAGGTCCGGGCTCGGTCGACGCATTGCTTTGGGTCTGGCGGTGCTGCTTGGTCGAACGGTACTCGGGCTCGCATATGCCATAGCGGCAGCCGAGTTCGTACTTGGTACGATGATACCATCGAACACGGCGCGGGGCGGAGGCGTGATGGCCCCGATCGTGAACTCACTCTCGCATGCCCTCGGTTCTCGAGCCGACAACCGACCCCGTCGGGCAGGTGAATATTTATGCCTCTGCGGAGCTCATCTCAACTTGGTGGCAGCCGCCACCTTTCTCACGGGCATGGCCGCGAATCCTCTGATCGCCAAGGAAACGGGAATCGATTTCGATTGGGGCACTTGGTTGCTCGGCAGTATAGTCCCCGCACTCGTATCCTTTCTCGTCCTTCCTCTGTTCCTGTTGAAATTGGCTCCGCCTGAGCTTACGGATGCACAAGGTGCTCGCAGCCAAGCCCGATCCGATCTCGCCGAGATGGGTCCGTGGACGCGTACGGAAAAGACCATGCTCGGCGTATTCGTGCTCATGGTCGGATTGTGGGCGAGCAAGCCGCTGCATGGTCTGCACACGACCACGGTGGCCCTTGCGGGCGTAGGCATCCTGCTGGTCACCGGAGCGGAAAAGTGGAAGGACATGAAAGGCAATGCCGCGGCTTGGGATGCCCTGATTTGGCTGGGTGGGCTTATTTCGATGGCGGACGCTCTGCGAAATCTTGGATTCATATCCTGGTTCGCCGAGACAATGAAGGACGAGGTCGTGGGCATGGATCCGCTCGCCGCTCTCTTGGCTCTTGTCCTTGTCTATTTTTACTCGATGTACGGTTTCTCGATGCTGACGGGACACATAAAGGCGATGGTAGCGGCTTTCTTTCTGGTTGCTGTAGGAGCAGGAGCTCCGCCCATGCTCACGGTCGCCCTGCTGGCTTATTTTTCGAACCTCTGCGGTTGCCTGACCAATTACTCGACGGGACCCGTCGTCATTTATTTCGGTCTCGGTTACGTGGAGTCGGCCCGCTGGTTTCGCATCGGCTTTCTCGTATCGCTCCTCCACATCGCCATATGGCTGGGCGTTGGGCTACCGTGGTGGAAGTTTCTGGGATGGTGGTAGCGCCTGCACCCTATCCGATTTCGGCCTCGCCACGCAAATAAGTCACGGCAGTGCCTTCGAGCCACACTCGATCTCCCCTGACCTCGCAGACAATCCTTCCTCCACGAACGGAAATTTGGCGAGCCTCCATGCGGTTCTTGCCCAAACGCCTTGACCAATAGGGAGCGAGAATGCAATGAGAGGAACCAGTGACGGGATCTTCGTCAATACCTGCTGAGGGAGCGAAAAAACGGGAAACGAAATCCACCTTGCGGCTATCCGCGGGAGCCGTAGCGATAATGCCGCGAAAAGGAAGACGGGCTAAGAGACGGAAGTCGGGCTGAAGCTCCCGAACGATTTCCTCGGCATCAAAAATGCACAGACAATCCACGCCCACCCGAATCTCGGAAGGATACCCGCCAAGCCCTTCCAACAGAAGAGGAGAAACGGCGGCCTTACGGGTCGCAACACTAGGAAAGTCCATACCGAGTCCTGTACCATCCAAGGGAGAAACCTTCAATTCCCCTGATCGAGAAGTAAAGACAAGCTCTTCGGCTGCTTCACCACGTTCCACGTATAAGACGTGAGCGGCGGCCAAGGTCGCGTGACCGCACAGATCCACCTCCATCTTAGGCGTAAACCACCGGATGGCCCATTTACCGCGCTTGCCGGGCATTACGAAGGCCGTCTCGGACAGGTTGTTTTCAGCTGCGATACGTTGGAGACGATTCGTGCCCGGCCAAGCATCGAGCAAGCAAACGGCAGCAGGATTCCCGGAAAAAAGGGAATCCGCAAACGCATCAACTTGATAGAATGGCACTTTAATCACAAGAAAACAAAAAGGTTCGCTGAAGAACGATCAACGCAATTTTGCGTAAACCCGTGCGATTTAAACCGCTGCTTTTACGACCGGAAAGACGGGCTAAAGCCGAATGGGCTTAGATTTCATTTGCGACCTTCGACAAAGGGATCCCCAGCCTTGCTTTTGCGGGACTCGGGAGAATAGAGACGAATATTGCGGACGCGTCCCGTGTCATCGAAACTGCCGAAACCGACTCGCCCCCAGTCGAATGTCTTGTCGATGGCTCGCATGATGGGCTTCTTCATGTCGTTGACGTAGACCTCTATTTTACCCGAGGCATGTTCGCGAACGAGTCTAACATCATGCCAGTCCCTGGCGCTCCACTTGTGCCCCTTGGTCGTTTCGTGGGAGATTTTCGTCCGCGGCTTGTCGTCAACAATGAAACAGTTGTGAGCGTGAGCATCCGTCACGCTTGCAATATGGGTATAATAGAAGTGGGAGCGATCCTGGAAATTATAGAAAATGCACATGTCACGATGTCCGTACTCCTTGCCCGTTTGCTGAAGCTGAGCCTCTAGCACAAAGTCCTTCACCTCTACCTCCTTGACCAACCCGATGGTGTAGGGAGATCGCACATTGTACTTGTAGTTGTGCCCTTTGCTCTGGAACTCAATAAAGCTCTTGCCTCTCACTGCCGGCACTTTCCAATTGGCGGGATTGGTGAACCAGAACCGGCTTTTCTCTTTGGCCTCATTCCCCTCGAAATCTTGAGAGTAGACAAGCTCGTAACCGGCGGGAACACCTTCAGAAAGTGGCACTTTCTTCTCCGAGAAAAGAACGCCGGGCAGAAGTCCGAGTAAGAGGAGAAAGAGAATAGTTTTCATGGTTGGCGGCGTTTAGTTTTTCGTGGAAAGGATTCAACGTTTACGGCAAAACTGGATGCCGTCGGCGATAGGGAGCAAGACGCACTCGATGCGCGAATCAATCGCCAGCTTGGCGTTAAGCTCTCGGATGGCCTTGGCATTCTCATGGTCTGACGCACCCTCGAGAACGCGCCCGCCCCAGAGCATGTTGTCAAACAGAATGAGACCGTTCGGACGGATGAGTGGCAAGATGCGCTCGTAGTAGGAGTCGTACTCGGTCTTGTCGGCATCGATGAAGGCGAAGTCAAAGGAGGCGTCGGGATCGAGTTTGTCGAGAGTTGCAATTGCAGGGCCAAGGCAAAGTTCAACCTTATCGGCAACACCGGCAAGTTCCCAGTACTTGCGGGCAATGGAAGTCCATTCATCGTCGATGTCTAGGCAAAGAAGTTTCCCGTCGTGGGGGAGAGCCCGTGCAACGCACAAGGCACTGTACCCCGTAAAGGTACCCACTTCGATTGCCCTACGGGCCCCGATTAGCTGGGCGAGAATGTATAAAAACTGCCCCTGCTCCTCGCTAATCTGCATACGGGCGTCTTCGCCGAGGGTCGCCGTCTCCTCACGCAGGGCAGTAAGAATCGGGTCACTCAGACCGCTTCGATGGGAACGAGCATATTCATAGAGTTCATCGTTGAGCGGAAGGTATTTGAGATAATCGCTCACAGGGGGGGGAAACAGGGACGAGTGGAAGAATGCTCTTAATATACGTCTCGCAAATAACGCTTTTCCTTTTGCATAGCTTTTACGTAAGCAGCGGCGCTTTCTTCATCCATACCGCCTTCCTTGGCGGTGATCTCCTTAAGAGCTTGGTCGACGTCCTTGGCCATCCGATTGGCATCCCCGCACACGTAGAAAAGAGCTCCGTCTTGCAGCCAGTCCCAAAGCTGTTTGGACTTTTCCAACATCTTGTGCTGAACGTAAACTTTGTCTTGTTGGTCTCGAGACCATGCAAGATCCAAATCGGCCAAGACACCGTCCTCCTTGTACTTGGTCAATTCGTCGCCATACAGGTAATCGGTTTTCGCGGATCGGTCCCCAAAGAACAGCCAGTTGCGTCCCTTGGCTCCAGTTGCAACTCGCTCTTCAACAAACGCCCGAAATGGAGCGATGCCCGTCCCGGGTCCTACCATGACAATCGGGACATCAGGGTCTTCAGGTAGTTTGAAATTTTTATTCGGATGAAAATAGCAAGGAATTTTGCCCTCGATGCGCTCTGCCAAATAAGTCGAGCAAACTCCCTTGCGTGAGCGTCCATTAGATTCGTACGTCACCATGGCCACGGTTAAATGAACTTCCTCGGGATGAGCTTTGAGGCTGGAAGCAATGGAATACAGGCGCGGAGGCATAGCACGGAGAAAGCCGATCAAGTCATTGGCAGAAAGTTCGGCGGCAGGAAAATCCTCCAACAAGTCTACAAGCTCCCGACCCCACAAGTATTCCTGCAATTGTTCCTTGTTCTCAATTACTAGCAATCGTTCGAGCTCTGAAGATTTGGCAAAGGCGTTGTACTTCTTCAGTAAAATTTTGGTAATCCCGGTACATGCATAGTCGTAGACCAAGGCTTCCCGAAGAGACTTTTGCTCCTCATCGGAAACATTGACGATTTCATCTCCCGTAAACCCACTTGCACTCAAAAGCTCCGCCACGACATTCGGACAATTCGAGGGAATCACCCCAAGTGAATCACCGGGATCATACCCTGCCTCAATGCCTTTCAATGAAATCTCGAAATGACGAGTTTCCTTACCCGACCCCTCTCCACTCAAGTTTACATTGATGGACAGGGGGGCAAAAAAAGGATTGTCTTTGGTGAAACCACCATGCTCATCGCTAACGCTCATAGTAACTCTTTTTCAGTTAAAGGAAACAAACTAGATTTCGGAAAGATAACTTGGTAAAGCTAGACGGCGAGGCGAAAAACAGATGAAAAGAGTTTCCGTTTTCTGAATTAAAGACATCGTAGCCTTTATGTTATTTCCAAAAGCAGAACTCAGTTCTCAAGAGTGGCTTATTGCCATCGACGCATCATCCTTTGGTCCGGAAGAATGGGAAGAAGCTGCGTCCCATCTCCTTGAAAAACTGAATTCGGGAAAACTACAAGCAACATTCCCCGAGATCAGGGAGTATTTGTCCTGCTGCGCTCAAGCCGCAATCGGGAGTTATCCGCTGCCACCTTTCACAGAACTAGTCACAGAGTTTTACGACCAATACGGATTGGACTCGGCAAAGCCCTTGGGCGACTAACCTACGCGGGCATCATGAGCTGCCGCGACGGCGACGTACTTTTCCGCCCAAGACTTCAGCGAGGATTGCTCATTGTCGCCAAGTGTTCTCTTCATTTTGGCGGGAACACCGGCAACCAAGCTACCCGGCGGGACCTGCATACCTTGGGGCACGAGTGAACCGGCAGCCACTATGGAACGAGAACCGATCACTGCTCCGTCAAGAATCGTCGAGTTCATGCCGATCAGGCACTCATCCTCCACCACGCAGGCGTGAACGACTGCGGCGTGACCGACAGTAACGTAGTCGCCGATGAGGACCGGGAAATCGTCGGCAAGATGAATGACGGTCCCATCCTGAACGTTTGTGGCTTCTCCAATTTGTATGAAATTGATGTCTCCACGAAGCACGCATCCGTACCACACACTGCTTCGAGCACCCAAACGGACATCGCCAATGACTGTAGCTCCGCGGGCAATAAAAACATCCTCCGCCAACTGCGGTTCCTTGGACAGGAAAAGGTCGAGTCGTTCCTGAATGGTCATCTTACAAAAGGAGAATCCGGTTCGGCTTGGATTTGGGACCAGCGCCACAAGTGATGCTGGCGAGTGGCTGGTTTGGGAATTTGAGTTTCGAGTTCATAGCTCTTCCAAAGTGATCGTCAAAGGCCATGAACTCGGGACTTCAACTCGGACCGACCTATATCCGTTCTTGGAAACGTCAACCCAATGGGTTCCCTGAATATTGGATGGTACTCGCGCCTCTCCTCTAGCATCTGTTTTCGCCGGACCGATGTCCATGGAAAGTGACACCGAGTAAATGAGAGCTTCGGGTATGGGGTTGCCCAGCACATCCATCACAACAACTTTTAGTGAAGCACACCCTACAAGGAAAAGTAAAAAAGCAGGGGCGAGAAGAGGAACGAAATAA
Source organism: uncultured Opitutales bacterium (assembly GCA_905612515.1). GTDB lineage: Bacteria > Verrucomicrobiota > Verrucomicrobiia > Opitutales > Seribacteraceae. The sequence goes on from CAJQSI010000059.1 coordinate 6,289, forward strand.
CGCACTACATTCCTTTTCTTGTCAAACTGTCGCAAATAATCGACAGTCCATTAAGTGTTACCTACTGACAAGCTTCGCACTCTTCGCCATTGAGCATTGCTTCAATGCTGCAGGCTTTGGCTTCCGCGTCGGTGGACGACTTCTTTGCCGTAGGTTCATCTGAAACAGTATTGGTTTTGGGGTCATTCTGCTTTAGATCAACAGTCGCCTTCTCGATGTTGGAAGCACTGAGCGTGCGCAAGTAATAGGTAGTTTTGAGACCGTGTCGCCAAGCAGCACGGTACATGTGTGAGAGAGTCTTCATTTCGGGTGACCCCAGAAAGAGATTCACGGACTGGGACTGATCTATCCACTTCTGACGCCGACCTGCTGCTGCAATTACGTATTCGTACGGGACGTCAAACGCAGTCAAGTACTTCTGCTTAAGATCCTCGGGAACGGCTTCTATATCCTTAACCTCGCCGTCGAAATACTTGAGGTGGTCGCTCATCTCCTTCCCCCATAAGCCTTTAGCCTTCAGGTCGCGAACGAGATACTGATTGAGAACCATGAAGTCGCCCGACAAGTTGCTCTTGACGAAAAGGTTTTTGTAAGTGGGTTCGATACATGGAGATGAGCCCATGATATTGGAAATTGTAGCAGTCGGAGCAATGGCGATAACATTGCTGTTTCGCATACCATTCTTGCTAATCTTTTCTCGAACCGGATCCCAATCCATTCTACCACCTTTGGGAACCTCAACATCCTGACCTCGTTCCTTTTCGAGCAAAGATATTGAATCCTGGGGCAATATGCCACGATCCCATTTAGATCCCTTGAAACTCGCATAAGAACCTCGTTCAGCTGCGAGATCACTGGAAGCTTCATATGTGTAGTAGGCAATAGCCTCCATGAATTCGTCGTTGAACTCAACGGCTTGATCAGATGCAAAAGCTATGCCTTTGGCATATAGAGCGTTTTGTAAACCCATGACTCCCAGACCAATGGGACGGTGACGATTGTTCGAAGTCTTCGCCGCCTCAGTTGGGTAAAAGTTTACGTCGATCACATTGTCGAGTGCCCTCACGGCGATTCGTATGGTCTCTCGCATCTTTTTGTGATCGAGGGAACCGTCGGGTTTGAGGTGAGAATCCAGAACAATCGAGCCTAGATTGCACACGGCAGTCTCATCGTGACCGGTATTAAGAGTTATTTCCGTGCAAAGATTCGAACTGTGTATGACCCCAACATGATCCTGAGGACTGCGAATGTTACAAGTGTCCTTGAAGGTGATCCATGGATGCCCCGTCTCGAAAAGTACCTTGAGCATTTGCTTCCAAAGATCGATCGCCGGAATCTGCTCGCTCCAGATGTCACCACTTTCAGCCTTTGCTTCATACTCGATGTACTTTTTCTCAAACTCCCGTCCGTAAATCTCGTGGAGATCGGGCACCTCGTTGCTTCGAAACAGGGTCCACTTTTCTCGAGACTCCATCCGCTTCATGAACAGATCGGGAATCCAATTGGCAGTGTTCATGTCGTGAGTACGACGACGATCATCCCCGGTATTCCGACGAAGTTCGAGAAACTCCAAGATGTCGTTGTGCCATGTTTCAAGATAGGCGCACCCCGATCCCTTGCGCTTGCCGCCTTGGTTTACCGCACAGAGTTGATCGTTGTGCAATTTGAGAAAGGGAATGACTCCCTGGCTATCCCCATTCGTGCCTTGAATGTAGCTGCCTGTACCGCGAACGGCTGTCCAACTGCCACCCAATCCCCCGGCCCACTTTGAAAGAAATGCGTTTTCCGCAATCCCTCGATACATTATAGACTCAATCGTGTCGTCTACCTTGTAGAGATAGCAGGAAGAGAGCTGCGAATGCAGGGTGCCGGAGTTAAAAAGAGTCGGTGTCGACGAGCAGAAACGACGACTTTTGTACAAGTTGTATAGATCGATGGCTTTTTGCTCAGCATTTTCTTCCTCGTGAGCAAAAATACCCATGGCCACGCGCATCCAGAAGAACTGAGGACTCTCCAAGCGACGAGGAGTGGCAGAGGTCTTGTCGACAATTAGGTAACGATCGTAAAGGGTTTGGATGCCAAGATAATCAAAATCCAAGTCGGCAGAAGGATCTAAGGCCTTTGCCATTTTTTTCAGATCGTAATTGCAGAGCTTTGGATCCAAGCGTTCTATTTCAACACCTCTCTTAAGGTACTTCTTGAATGCTCGCTGATGAAATGTCTTCAGTTGTTCATGGGTGTTGTCCGCCACATTCCAACCCAAGACTTCCTCGTAAACATAGCTCAGGAGGATTCGCGCGGCAAACTTGGCAAAATCCGCATCTCGCTCGATGAGAACCTTTGAGTTGAGAATAATGGTAGTCTTAAGATCGCCCTCCTCGATTTCCGAGAAAACGGAACGACGAAGTTCTTCCTCAATCTGGTCGGGAGTCAGACAAAGATTTAGCCCAATGGAAGCAAATTCGATTCGTTTCTTCAGGTCGACGCCATCCCAGAAGAAAGTGCTGCCGTCGGCCTTTTGGACCACGATCATGGAATCCTGCTTGATCTCGGGAAAAGGATTCCGTGAATCTCTTTCCACCCGGCGACGGGCTCGATAGAGGATATATGCTTCGGCCACCTTGAAGTGTCCCATCCGCATCAGTTCCTCTTGAACGAGATCCTGAACGTCTTCGATATTGATGTAGTTTTGTCCTGTGGACAAAGCCTTGCGAGTAACCTCCGCTGAAACCTTAACGGCAGATTCGGAATCAAAACGAAGTGAAAGAAAAGCCTTTCGGACGGCTACTTCAATCTTGCTGAGATTCCACGGTACGACTTGACCGTTCCGCCGGATAAGGCGGAGCGCGGGTGCGGCGGCACCTGAATCAGTTCCGCCGCTACCCGACTTGCTCCCCCCCGCATTGGAACGAGAAAAAACGAGGCTTTTGGCCACATCGTAAGCGTCGTTCTCCACGAGTACCTTCTCGATAAGTCGATACAGTTCCTCGTAGGTCACACGATCCGAATCGTTATTCTCGTCGTCTATTGTGCGCTCGACCAAACGATCAGCGACACTCCGGGTCGACTCCACCACGAGTTCCCGGTTCTTTTCGGTGTATATATCTTCTTCTTCCCGTGAGATCATCAGGTCGGTCAACGCCTCCCCGATAACCTCAGCCACCTCCGCGATCTCAAAATCGCGATCACCCGCACCGTCATCAATTCGTACCTTCGGCACCTCGAAACGATTATCGCCCAGCGCTCCGGCCCAATCGAAACTAGGCTTTTGCTCTCGAGGTATTTCGGAAATTTTTTCCAGGACACGATCTTCTTCGAAGGTTAAGTTACGCATAAGACTCCACTCTCCCAATTTGTTGTATGTTTCAGTCCGTGGGATTGCCATCGCGTCAGAGCTCGTCATCGGAAACTTCGCTCAACGATGATCTTTTCTGATAATCCGTCACCGTACCCTCAAAGAAATTTTGCTCCTTCTGAACATCCATCATCTCAGCCAACCAAGGGAATGGATTAGACGCCGATGGGTTCAAAGGTTCCAAACCAACACCGTTGAGTCGACGATCCGCAATAAAGTCTATATACAAGCAAAATTCTTCGGAACTGAGACCAACGGAATTCACTGGTAGACAATCCTTTATGAAATCCTTTTCCAGTGCCACGGCCTCTATCATCAGACCAGTCAATTCTTTTTGAAAATCAGGAGTCCAAATCTCTGGATTTTCATCAATCAAGGCTCGAAACAAATTACGTAAATTTTCGATATGATTGGACTCGTCTCGCAAAGTGTAACGAAACATCTGTCCAATTCCAGGAAACTTGTTCTGCCGGTAGAGACTGAGAATCATGCCGAAGAGGCCATAAAACTGGGTGCCTTCCATGCATTGACCGAAGACGAATACATTTTTCGCAAACTCTTTTTTCTCAGAAGTTTGCGTCAAATCCATATCTCTACGCAAACCTTTAGATACTTTGGTTACGAAATCATTCTTTCGATGAATACTTTCGACCTGCTCGAACATCGCCTCGCATTCGTGAGGGTTGATACCCAACGAACTAATCATGTACAATAGACTATCCGCATGTATGTTCTCCTCATGGGCGTGACGCCCAAGCACTAGTTTGAGTTCGGGAGCAGTCACCAATTCGCGAATCACATGCTGGATGTTGTCGCCCACGATTCCTTCTGCCGCTGAGAAGTAACCTATGCCCATCATAATTATCCAACGCTCGCCTTCGCTAAGCTCAAACTGGCTTTTCCATTGTTCGACATCCTTTTGCATTGGTATGTCCTCAGGTTCCCAGTGGTTTGCCTTCATCTTACGATAGAGATCGTACGCCCATTGATACTTAAGAGGTAGTAAATTGAATGCCATGGTGTCGCGGCCATTTATCACTTTCTTACCTTCGTAGGCCGCGATGGCCTTTTGTTCATCTAAGACAAAAACTTTTTCTCCGATTTTATAGGTCTTTTCCATGGCTTTATTTCTCTATGTATCGGTGGATTTGACTACTAATTCCACCATTTCAATCAATTTCCGCATTAATTCTAAGCAAGTTCTGTCGAATGTCATGCGATAGATTCGCAGACAATTCGCCGTAAGGAAATTTCACCATGAGTTGGCAAGAAGGAAAAGAAAAGGAAAAAATTAAAAAAATATGAAGTTCGGTGCGAATCCCACAATATAGAGGGCCTGACCCTTGTCGTGAATACTGCATATAGTCTTGTGAATAACTTTTTAATAATTTCGGAAAAAGAAAAACATTGAAATCAAGGTCCTTTTTAAGGCAACTTAGTCAAGTCTTTTTATTGACCCTTTCGCAAGAAAAAGTTGTTCCAAATTGTCCCCGCCTTCTCCCGGAGTTGTTCACATCCGGCTTTTCGGGGGTCAATGTTGCGAAACAAGTGCCTCTCGCAGGCAAAACAAACTTAAATCACAACGGATATTCAGACCCAGTCCTGCAATGGAGCAAGTGGACTTTGGCAATTATTTCCCTCGTTCCTCGCTAAAACTTCTCCGAGAAGGTAAATCGATCCGGTAACGACAAACGGAACCTCGTCAGCTTCCACAGATTCTGAGCGAGGGAACTCGCGTACAACTGTAGAGCGGGAAACTTTTCCGGAAAACCCTTTGGGTATCGCTTCCTCCAAGATTTCGTAGGTACAGGCGCGGGGTTGATTAGGGACAAGTAGACGAATTTCTCGAGCATAGCGGGCAACCACCTCCATCAGATCCTTGGCTCGATCTTCGCCTAAGGTTCCGACCAGGACCACGGGCTTTTCTCCCAAACCCCGAAGATGTTCGTCCAGGCACCGGCAACCCTCGGCATTATGGGTGGCATCAAGAATAACCGTCCTCCCGCATACCTCTATTTCTTGCCAGCGCCCAGGCCATTGGACTTCTAAAAGTGCATTGCGGCATTTCGACATTTGCAAAGTAAAACGATCGCGGAGTAATTCGCAGGTAGCAATGGTCACAGCGCCATTTCTTCTTTGAAAAGACCCTGCCAGAGAAGTCTTGGGCAATTCCATGCCCTGAAGCCGAGAAGTCATGATCACCCGGCATTCGAGATCCGCGGCGATTTCACGCACAACGGCTTCCGCTTCCTCGGGCAACCATCCCAGAACCACTGGTTTGCCCATTTTTAGAATTCCGGCTTTTTCGCGAGCGATGGAAGCGATGTCATGACCTAGAATATCGCAATGGTCCAACCCTATCGAAGTGATTACGGACACGACCGGTTCCACGATATTGGTCGCATCCAGTCTTCCCCCCAAACCTGTTTCCACAATAGCGACGTCCACCTGATCACGGGCAAAGACGTGAAAGGCCATTGCCGCGACAAACTCAAAAAAGGAGGGATATAATTCATGCGAACTAGGCAAAGCTTGATCAGCGAGCGAACGCATCCAATCGACGCAATCAACGATTTCTTGATCAGAAATGGCTTGGCCGTCGACCCGAATGCGTTCTCCAAGTCGTACCAAGTGAGGAGAAGTGAAAAGACCTGTCTTAAACCCGTTCGCTCGAAAACATGCTTCAAGCATAGCGCAAACGGAGCCTTTGCCGTTAGTTCCTGCAACGTGGATGACCGGATATTGTCGTTCCGGATGCCCCAAGAGTCGGGCAAAGACCTTCATCCGATCAATCCCAAAAGTAGGCCCGCGATTTCGCAGGCCAAACAAAAAGCTTACGGCGTCCTCGATCGAGGTAGACAATCTAGGAACCGGCTCGCCGGCTTCGCGATGGATTCTTCCCATTCTTAGAGGCAGAAACTTTGGCGGTGGACTTGGTTTTGGCGGCCGAACGTTTCTTCGCTACGGGTTTGGGTTTAGCAGAAGACTTTTTTTGCGTGCCACAAAATAGGTTCAGCAAGTTACAGATACGTCCACGAAGTTCATGTCGTGAAACAATTTGGTCGAGGAGACCTCGTTCTAGTAAAAATTCTGCGGTCTGGAAGCCCTCCGGTAAATCAGCTTGAGTGGTTTCCTTGATTACTCGACGACCAGCAAAACCTACGAGAGCTCCGGGTTCGGAAATAATAACGTCTCCCAAAGAAGCAAAGCTGGCCATAACTCCGGCCATGGTGGGATTAGTAAGCACCGAGACGTAAGGTAATTTGGCTTTGGCAAGCTTGGAAAGCGCAGCACTGGTCTTAGCCATTTGCATGAGGCTCAGAATACCCTCATACATACGAGCCCCTCCCGAGGCAGAAACGATTATCACGGGCATACCCCCCTCGAGTCCGCGTTCGATTGCGCGCGTAATTTTTTCCCCCACGACAGAACCCATGCTGCCACCAAGAAAACGAAAGTCCATAACGGCCAAGCTCACCTCGCGGCCGTTCATTTTACCCACGCCACAAAGTACGGCATCCGGCATGCCGGTTTTCTTAATGTTTGCCTCAAGTTTATCTTTATAGGAAGCCGCTCCTGTGAAATTCAGGGGATCCTTGGAGGAAACGCCGGCGTCACACTCGACGAAAGTATCCTTGTCCAAGAGCGATTCCACTCGGTCAGGTGCGTGCAAGGGGAAATGATAGCCACTGGCGGGAACGACCATTAGGTTTTTCTTGAGATCCTTGACGTAGACCATTTCCCCGGAGCTGGGACATTTGGTCCACATGCCCTTGGGAATGCTGTCTCTGGATCTGGCCTTTACCGTAGAATATTGAGGTTTTGAAAAAATCGCCATGATTCGAAGTTCGTTACTGGATTTTAACCGTGACCGAGAGTTGCAACGTCTACCTGCTCCAATCCGGCCTCGAGAAGGGCTCCGGCGCAAGCGTCAAGAGTTGAGCCTGTAGTGAAAACATCATCAACAACCACATATCTTCTGCTCTTATCCAAGCGCGTTCTTGGTTTAAGAGCAAAGGCATTTTTGACGTTTGTCATACGAGCTTCTCGACTTAGACGAGTTTGAGTACGAGTATTACGGGTTCGGACAAGGACTTGCTCGACCTTCAAACGTATATCAAAGCACGCAGAAAGAGCTTCCGCAATCCAAGCGCTTTGGTTGTAGCCACGTTCTCGCAAGCGTCGCCGATGCAAAGGTACGGGCACCAAGACCGCGTCTTCCAAGTGATTGAGAAAGTCGGGACTGTGTTGTAAAAGTGCCGGCAAATCACCCAAAAGCGAACGATCGCCATGATATTTGACGTCATGAATGAAACTCCTTCCTACTCCCGTCGAAAGAAACAGGGCCCGACCCTTGCCGAAAGAGGGTTGCAAATCCCTGCAGTGGCGACAGTGGCGAGCGACCATGTCCACGCCGGGCGAAGGCAAACCGCAACGATCACAAAATGGGCGACGTATCCAGTCGATGTTTCCGGCGCACAATTCGCAAACTCGCCGAAAAGGGCCGTCCTCGACAGGTTCCCCGCATCCGGGGCAATCCCCCGGCATCAATATCTCGAGCAGGGCTTGGCCCGTCTGAAGAGCAAACTTTGGGAAATTCATACTTTTGGCCTTCGGTAGTACACTTTTTCCAAGCTAAGTCCTCGGGCTGGAGCGGTTTTTACCATTCGCGTTCGCTCACGGCTCTCAAGCAGGTCGCGAATATCATCCGGTTCAAGTTTACCAATCCCTACGTCGAACAAGGCTCCGACTATGCTGCGGACCATCTTATATAAGAAGCCACCGCCCAATGCCTTGATCTTTACGCGCCTTCCCGACCTAACGACCTCTAGTCGCCATAATTCTTTTATTGGACTCTCTTTTTCGCCACTGCCGCGAGAAGCTGCAAAGGAAGAGAAATCATGACGCCCGACAAGGTGATCAGCGCCTTTGCGCATGGATGCAACGTCCAGCGATCTATTCTTCAACGAGTGAACATAGCGCATTTCCAAGGGCAAAGCATGTCCCTCCACGGCACGATAAACGTAATACTTGCCTTTGGCGGAACAAAGGGCGTGAAAGCTCGATGGAACCTCAACCAGTTCGAGAGGTTGAATGTCCTCGGGAAGTCGAACTCGCAACGCATTTAGAAGCTTGTCCGAACCGTGCCGCCATGCCGCGTCGAAATGGAAAACTTGACCGAGTGCGTGAACACCTGCGTCCGTTCGTCCTGCCCCTATTGTTTTTGTTTTTTTGGTGAAAGTCTGTTGCAGGGCTTGCTCGATACAGCCTTGGACGGACTGCCCGTTGGGCTGTTTTTGCCAACCACGGTAATTAGTTCCGTCGTAGGAGCAGAGACACCTCCATCGACTGGGTACGGCATTCGCCTCACTCAAGATTCAAGCTCCGTATAATCCTCGGGATCGGGCAAAAGAAATGGATGCCGTTCCTCTAAAAAGTCTCTCAAGATCAATGTAGCAGCGGCGGAATCCAACTCACCTGTTTCTTTTCCGGGCATTCGTTTTCGCGATGCCTTCAAGTCTTCCGAAGCGGCGTGCGTGGTTAGTCGCTCGTCGACTTTCCGAACAGGTAGCCCGAAGCGTTTCTCAAGCTCTACGACGTAAGCGTCGACCTCCCGAACCCTCGTACCCGGAGTGCCATCCATATTCAAGGGATAACCAACAACGAGTTCTTCCACCTGACGGATTCTTACTACATTGTCAAGTTGCTCGAAGCTGCCCTCCAATTCAACTCCGGGAATTGCGGATATGGGAATGGCAACGCCAAGCTCATCGGCAAAAGCTAATCCAATCCGCTTGCGGCCGTAGTCGATTCCAAGATAATTGGTCATGGGACAGGAACTAGCAAAACGCGTCAAACGAGCTTTTCGCCATCTTTGACTTCAACTACCTTTCGAGTAAGGTCCTTTATGTCTTGGGCCATATCCTTCCGGCAGACCAAAGTAGCGTCGGCGGACTGCACGACGATTAGATCATCCACACCGAGCAAAGCCACCAAATGTCCGTCCTCGGCATAGGTCACGTTGCCCTTGGACTCCAAGGCGAGACCTGCCCCTCGAAAGACGTTTCCCATTTCATCCGCAGGGAAGTGACGCTCGATCGCGGGCCACTCGCCCACGTCGTCCCAGTCGAAAGCGGATTCCAGCACCGCCACGTTCTCGGCCTTTTCCATAACGGCAAAATCCACGGATATCTTGGTCAACGTAGGGTAAACGGACTGCATGGCTTCGTCTAGAGAAGCCTCTTCGGTCCAAGCATCGTCGAGTTCGTTGATACCCGAGGCAAGGTCGGGAGCGTGGCTCGCAATGGCTTTCAAGATCACCTCGGGACGCCAGACGAACATGCCGGCATTCCAAAGATAATCGCCTGAAGCAACGTAACTCTCGGCGGTCTCGCGATCAGGCTTCTCAACGAAGCGAACGGCATTGTAGAGAGTTCGCCCGCCGGGTTCACCGCAAGGTTCCCCACGCTGTATGTAGCCGTAACCAGTGGCAGGTTCGGTTGGTCGAATACCTATCGTTACAAGTAAATCCTGAGTTTCGGCCGCCTCGAAAGCCGAATCGAGAATTGTTCGAAAACCTGCGTTGTCCTCGATAACGTGATCCGCGGGTAACATCGCAAAAGCGGCGGTGGAATTCTCTCGCTGAACAAGCAGAGCCGAAAGAGCAACGGCTGCGGCGGTGTCTCTACCCTCCGGCTCTCCAACTACCCGCTCGGGCAAAAGATTCGGACAAGTTTCAAGAACTGCATCCCGTTGCTCGGAGTTCGTGACCACGAAAACGTTTTCGACTGGAACCAAGCCGTCAAGACGATTCACGGTCTGCACGAGCATGGGTTCGTCTCCCACGATGGGCAAGAGATGCTTGGGACGACGCAAACGGCTTTGGGGCCAAAAACGTTCTCCGCGACCACCTGCCATAATTACCACGTATCGGTTGTTCATATTCTCAGAAGCAACGAATGAATGCACTCTTTGGCGAGAAAAAAGGCCAACTAGGAAAACTCGAGCATCCCCAATTGCAGTCCTCCTTCGAAAAAATCAAATCCGGCATCGCGCTTGCCATGCCGCTCGCTTTCTACATGATGCCAAGGCTTTTCCATATTTCAAGGAACTATGAAACGCACCCATCACTGCAACGAACTCCGCAAAGCCGACGCCGGATCCCCCGCCAACATCGCAGGATGGATCGACTCCGTACGAGATCATGGAGGAATTCTCTTCATCGACCTCAGAGATCGCGAAGGCAAAACCCAGCTCGTGCTGGATCCCGAGAACTCAGAACTCGCAAAGGTTTTCGGGGAGCTTAAGCCAGAAAGCGTAATCCAAGCCTCCGGTGAAGTTCGCGAACGAGATGGGGATACCGCAAACGCCAACCTCCCCACGGGAGAAGTGGAGATCCACGTCGCCGAGTTGATGATCCACAATCAGTCCAAGACGCCTCCTTTCCCCATGGACGACGAGGCAGACCGGGTAGGCGAGGAGTTGCGACTCGCCCATCGCTACTTGGATCTTCGAAGGCCCAAAAACCTCGAGACCCTCAAACTTCGCCACAAGGCGAGCAAAGCCATCCGCGACTATTTCGACGCTAATGGCTTTCTCGACGTTGAAACGCCCATGCTATTCAAGAGCACCCCGGAAGGAGCTCGCGAATTCCTCGCCCCCAGTCGCCTCAACCCGGGCAAGTTCTATGCCCTCCCCCAGTCGCCTCAGCAATACAAGCAAATGTTAATGGTCGCGGGCGTGGAGCGCTACTACCAGTTGGCGCGCTGCTTTCGAGACGAGGATCTGCGGGCAGACCGTCAACCCGAGTTCACCCAGGTGGATGTCGAGATGTCGTTCATCGACCGCGAAGACATGTACGCCTTGATAGAGGGATTGTTGAAAAAAGTTTGGCAAGAAACTCTGGGAACTGAAATAGAGGCTCCCTTTCTTCGCATGCCCTTTGAGGAAGCCATGAACCGCTTCGGTTCCGACAAGCCCGATATGCGTTTCGGCCTAGAAATAAAAGACTTTTCCGAAACATTTCGGGAATCTGATTTCAAAGTCTTCTCCGGAACGATCGCAAACGGTGGCTCGGTAAAGGCATTCAATGCCAAAGGGTTGGCCGACCTCACGCAAGGAGAACTCAAGCACCTTGAGGAAACCGCCAAGTCTCTTGGAGCCAAAGGTTTGGCATTCATCAAGTCTGAAAACGGTGAATGGAAATCGCCCATCCTCAAATTCCTCTCGCAGTCCGAGCAAGACAAGCTTCGAGAAGACCTGACCGTAGAAGACGGGGACATAATTTTCTTCGCGGCAGGCGATTGGGAAAGCTCCTGCAACATTCTAGGCCGCGTTCGATTGGAGTCCGCCACCCTGTTGGAAAAACGAGAAAAGATCGAACGATCTCCGACGGACTGGAAATTCCTATGGGTGATCGACTTTCCTCTCATGAGCCATGACGAGGAACAAGGCCGCTACGTAGCCACCCACCATCCTTTCACTTCTCCGGTGCCTGAAGACATCGAACTGCTGGAGTCGGAACCCAAGAAGGTTAGAGGCCAACACTACGATATAGTTCTGAACGGAGTCGAACTTGGTGGTGGATCCATTCGGATTCACCAACCCGACTTACAAAAGAAAGTTTTCGAAGAAATTCTCGCCATACCTGCCGACATCGTAAAAAGCCGGTTCGGCTATATGCTGGAAGCCTTTACCTTTGGCGCGCCTCCTCATGGCGGGATTGCACTTGGGTTAGATCGCCTCGTCGCCATTCTGGCAGGGAGAGATAGTATCCGAGACGTTATAGCTTTCCCAAAGACTCAGAAAGGTCAGGATCTAATGACGGACAGCCCAAGCGCTGCAACCGACAAACAACTCCGAGACCTTCACATCCGTTCGGTTCTCCCCGAAAGCGATTAACGGATACTCGTCTTTCAGAACCAAAACCTCTCCGGGACAATACAAATCCGGACAATACAAGTTTCGGGATCAGCCCGAAATACGAATAGCATGGCATCGTTCGCTGTTGGAGAACTCGCGAAAGCCGTCTTGGTTGTATTTCATTCGTTCCGAGTTCAAATCGAAAGCGCGAACTTAATGCTCGGGAAATGAGTAATTATGAAAAAAAATCATTTTCTGACATATTTTTAGTCAATTTTGATTCTGAGGAACAGTTGGCGCGGTAGTTGCAAAATCCTAATTGAATAGGATCAATCCATCCACAAACCACTCAACTACGAACTGATAAGAAAGATAAACCATGTTAAATAAAAAAATTGTGCCATGGTTCGCGGGATCGCTTATGCTAGCGCTCCTCGGACTAATGTCGTTCACGAATCAAGGGTTCGCCCAAGATAACGCTACAGCAAGTCCTGACGCTCCTGAAGCAGCCGTAGATGCGGCAACGCCCGCAGATGCCCCAGAAGAGGCGGCGACCATCGACAGCGGCGACACCGCGTGGATGATCGTGGCAACGTTGCTCGTGCTGTTTATGACCATTCCTGGACTATCTCTCTTCTATGGTGGGCTCGTTAGGTCCAAGAACATTCTTTCCGTACTAGTACAGTGTTTCGCCATCACATCTATAATAACTGTCTTGTGGGTACTGTACGGCTATAGTCTTGCCTTCAATACGGATGGAATGGAAGCAGGGGTGACAAACTACAACTCCTTTGTGGGAGGTCTCGGCACCGCCCTACTAGCAAACATTAGTTCGGACACAGTGAGCGGGACTATTCCCGAAGTCGTATTCATCACCTTCCAGATGACATTCGCAATAATCACTCCGGCACTAATCGTTGGAGCTTTCGCGGAACGGATGAAATTCTCCGCCGTGCTCATCTTCACGCTCCTATGGTTCACTTTTTCCTACGCCCCCATTTGCCACATGGCTTGGTCGGGTGACGGAGCTCTATTCAACACTTGGGGTGTAATCGATTTCGCGGGCGGCACGGTAGTTCATATCAACGCAGGCATCGCAGGTCTGGTGGCCTGTATCATGGTAGGAAAAAGAAAAGGTTTCGGGAGTGCCAAACTTACGCCGCACAGCGTACCCTTGACTGTAATTGGAGCTTCCATGCTTTGGGTAGGCTGGTTCGGTTTCAACGCAGGCAGCCAACTGGCTGCCGATGGCACTGCTGGTATGGCCTTGCTGGTCACACAAGTGGCCAGCGCCACTGCCGCCGCCAGTTGGATGTTCGTGGAATGGTTTACCAAAGGCAAGCCGACCGCTGTTGGTTTGGCCACGGGAGCCGTAGCAGGTCTCGTCGCCATTACTCCTGCATCAGGTTCCGTAGGTCCGATGGGAGCCATGCTCATAGGAGCCTCCGCCGCGACAATTTGTTACTGGGCCGCCACCTCAATAAAAGCCAAGTTCGGATACGACGACAGTCTCGACGTTTTCGGCGTCCACGGCGTAGGTGGCATCGTTGGTGCCTTGCTCACGGGTTGCCTTGTAGTCGATGCAACGCATGGAGTCGAAAGCTTTGTCATAGGCGATCAGCTTTGGATTCAAGGTAAAAGCGTACTCTTCACCATCGCTTGGAGTGGAGTAGTCTCATTTATTGCACTGAAGATCGCAGGTGCCGTTGCAGGCGGCATCCGTTCCGACGAGGATTCCGAAGAAACAGGTCTCGACCTAACCGAACACGGCGAAACGGGATATTCCTCCTAACCTCACTAACAGAGAGAAAGAAAATTCAATGAAACTTATCAAAGCAATTATAAAGCCGTTCAAACTAGACGAGGTCAAAGACGCACTCACCGAAATTGGCGTGGAGGGAATGACTGTCTCCGAGGTCAAAGGTTTCGGTCGCCAGAAAGGTCATACCGAAATCTATCGCGGGAGCGAATACACCGTGGACTTCCTACCAAAGGTAAAGCTAGAGGTGGCAGTAGCTGACGAGGTAGTCGACAAAGTTATAGATGCAATCGTTACATCCGCCCAAACGGGTAAGATTGGAGACGGCAAGGTGTTCGTCTTGCCCATAGAACAAGCCGTACGGATTCGCACAGGCGAAAAAGGAGACGAAGCCGTCTAAGCGGAATGTTATTCTTTGACCGCACCTAATGCGGTCGATTGTCAAGGGCCGATCCTTTCGAGGGTCGGCCCTTTTCCATTAAGCAAAAGGGACTCTAAGAAGTCTCGGGATGGAGGGAATTCATCACAAATCATGAATTATTTTATGTTTTGTCTTGAATTCCATTCATAGACTAATACGAGGTTGGCTGTGATATTATGATTAGAAGCTAAAATACACGAAGAAAGAAAACCCAAAGGAGCAAAAGACATGAAGGTATTCAAACATCTGACACTATTTAGCGTATGGCTACGAACGATAACCTTACTCCCATGCATCATACTTCTGACTTTGCCGATTGCCGCCCAAGAAGAAAATGCAACGGATGTGAATGCAGTTACGATTGAATCTGTTGCAAGCGACGAACTACAATCAAACAGTGCTCCCACCGCTTCAAAGAGTCCTGATAGCGGAAACACTGCTTGGATGCTAACTGCGACTGCCCTTGTGCTTTTTATGACTCTTCCCGGCCTCGCATTATTTTACGGTGGTCTCGTCCAATCTAAAAACGTGCTCTCCGTGCTCATGCACTGTTTCACCATTGCCTGTCTAGCCTCGATAATATGGGTAGCTTGCGGATACAGCTTGGCTCTGACTGAAGGAAGTGAGTGGATAGGAGGTACGGAAAGGGTTTTTCTAAATGGTCTTACTGCGGAATCTCTGAACAGTGACTTCCCCGAATCAGTTTGGGTCATTTTCCAAATGACCTTCGCAATCATTACTCCGAGTCTAATCGTAGGAGCCTTTGTCGAAAGAATCAAATTCTCCGCCATGATGATTTTCAGCGGGCTTTGGCTTTTAGCTGTGTACGTACCCACCTGTTATTGGGTATGGGGAGGCGGATGGCTAGCCGAAGCAGGTGTCATCGATTTTGCTGGGGGCATCGTAGTGCATGCCACCGCAGGGGCTTCCGCACTTACAATCGCCGCAATGCTTGGTAGACGACAAGGTTTTCCAAAGAACCTTCGACCTCCACATAGCCCGGGGCTAGTGATGATAGGTGCGGCGATGCTTTGGGTGGGATGGTTTGGATTTAATGCAGGTAGTGCCGCAGCTGCCGACGGTAGCGCGGGGATGGCTATGCTCGTAACTCACATTTCAGCTGCGACAGCGAGCCTTGTGTGGATGTTCGTCGAGTGGAAGCAAACAGGTAAACCGGGTCTTGTCGGCATAGTCACCGGCATGGTGGCCGGCTTGGCAACGATAACCCCGGCGTCAGGAAACGTCGGTCCCATGGGTGCTGTAATCATTGGAGCGACTGCAGGAATCGTATGCTACTTCGCGTGTGGAATCGTTAAAGAGAAGCTGAATATTGATGATTCTCTAGACGTCGCTGCCGTTCATGGCATTGGAGGTGTCTTGGGCACTCTAATGGTAGCTTTTTTGGGTGTTGAGGGGACGCTTGGAGGTCGAGGGATCAATCTGGATAGCGCTGGAGATCAATTCCTCGTTCAAGCTAAAGGCTGTCTTGCAGCAGTCGCGCTATCGGTAGTCGCCACCTATATTATCGTAAAAATCACTTCGGCTCTAACCGGAGGTATTCGAGTATCCCAAGATGAAGAAACGAAGGGGCTTGACCAAGCATCACATGGGGAGAATGGTTATAGTATTCAATAATTTTAATTCCAAATAATCAGCAAGTTTGCCATGAAGTTAATCAAAGCAATTATAAAGCCTTTCAAGCTAGAGGACGTTAAGGATGCCCTTGCCGAAATCGGCATCGAAGGAATGACGGTCATCGAAACCAAAGGGTTCGGTAGGCAGAAAGGCCACACTGAGATTTATCGAGGTAGCGAATACACCATCGACTTCCTCCCAAAAGTGATGATCGAAATCGCAGTATCGGACGACATCATCGACAAGGTAATCGACACCATTGTAACCTCCGCAAAAACAGGGAAGATCGGCGATGGCAAAGTATTCGTACAGCCACTCGAACAGGCCATCAGAATTCGGACCGGAGAGCAAGGGGACGAAGCGTTATAGTTCTTTGTTACCTAGCCTAGCTGAGCAGACAAGTTCCAGACGAGCCAGACGACCGTGGCGTAAATAGGAAAGGCCATCCCCTGCTTAAAGGATTCCATCCAAGCTCCCGGCTTGGGTAAACGACTTATCCAGTTCGGCATCAAGGATAAGAGCAGATAGGGAAAGGCCAATCCCAATCCGACACAGGTAAAAACGGCAATGGCAGGCAACCACGCCATCGCCAAGGCCGCTCCCACGGCGACACCAAGAAAAGGCGCCATACAGGGCGTGGCAACCACCACCGCAAGTACGCCCGAAAAGAAGGAACCCGCATAACCCGATTGCCCAGCAAGCTTGGATCCTGTCCCAGTAAGAGATAGCCCTATCTCGAAAACACCGCTCAGACTCAAGGCAAAGATCAAGAGCACAAGCGCCAACACAAAGACGAAACCTGGTTCCTGCAATTGAAAGCCCCAACCCAATTCCTGCTTCATCGTATTACGCAACCACAGAAGAACACCTACTAAAAGCCAAAAGGAAATCAATACACCTGCCGTAAAGATGAAACCGTGACGAGCAATCTTCTTCCTATCTTCTCCCGCCTGTTTGACAAACCCCATGATTTTCAGTCCAAGCACGGGAAATACGCACGGCATCAAATTTAGGATTAGACCTCCGAGAAAGGCAAATCCAAGTATAGCGACAAACCCTTGCTCACCCGGTTCCAAGTAAGGTTTACCCGTCTCAAGAACATCCAACACCATGGCCTCCGTCAAGGCTTCCGGCATCAGAATGGGCGGGGAAGGCAATGTGTCTGGGTCGTGAGCCTTGTGATAGATATTTAGAGGAACGCCCCCGCGCTCATAGCTTTGCAATGCATTAAGAATGACAGCATTTTTATCCGTCCAATCCGCCTTGAGTAGCACAATATCCAATTCCCGTATTTTACGGATTACGTCTTCGTAATAAAAAACGCGCTTGTTAACTTGACAGCTCCAACACCACTTAGCCGTATAATCAACGTAAACAGCCTTTCCTGCTTCCAACAGTTCACGCTCGCGGGCAGGAGTCCATTTCTCCCATTGAAGTGTGTTCAGATCCTCCTCGTCCGTAGGATAACCAAGCCAAACGCCGCTAGCCAACAAAGAGAAGGACACGAACCAAGCCTTCCGACGAGTTGGAGAGGACATCCCAAGACCTCCCCAACGGCCATACACCCAGGTTGCCATAGATGCCAAAACCAAACCTAGAAGTACCCATAACGTCGAATAGTCGTCTGTGATTACTTCGGGAGTGGTAGAAACTTTGCTATCGGTATCTGAAAAAGCAATCGCTGCCATTCCACACAACAGGCTTCCGAGAAAAAGAAGTCTACGGGAGACCCGTATCGGCACGGAAAGCATCCTCATCAACACGAAACCGAATCAGGGCGTGGTCGCGTTGATGAACATTAGCTGCCCTTTGGCCATACGTGCAAACTCGCCCGTAGTCTCCGTTAAATCAGCAGGCCAAGTCACGCCCTCGGGTAAAGCCACAACGAAATGAACGATCGGCAGGTGGGTTTCTTCCTCGTTCAAGGCGACACGAAACTTCTCATAAACATCGCGCCAAGGCCATGAACCACCGGATGACACCCTAGGTTTGGGCGGCAAGGTCATTTGAAGACGGGCCAAAGCAAGAAGTTCCAATTCGTCTTGAGTTGCGGGGGTCACCTCAGCATCCTTCATGGAAGCTAGCAACCATTTGACGGCAGTGAGACGAAGAGTCTTTGTCTGTTGCTCCCATTTCTTTAAATCTCCGGGATCGTTTGCTTCCTTCAAACCAGATTGATCGGACTCAACGACCGAAAAATCCTGAGGACGCATCGAAGAGCATTCTCCTGTCAAAACAAAGACTGCATCAGGCTCATAGTTTTTTATCGCACAGTAAAGAGCATACCAGGGACCTACGGTGCCTGGAGGTGGTTTTTCCACGATGTCACTATCATTGGGCCGCCGAATTGAAGCTGCTTGCTTATTCTCGTAAGGTTCTCCAATTTCCTTAATCCACTTTATGGCCATACTCTTGTTGGTGAAATCGGCCGGAAGAATGGTTTTTCCGAACATTTCAACTTCCCGCAAGTTACGAAAGATCAAGAGGTTAAAGTAAGACTTTGCAGAAAGTCCGGAGATTGCCAATTGCAACTTATTTTTCAATTCGCGAAACCGTCCGACTCGATTACCTCGGGTCATGTAGTCGCTTGCGTCCAAGGCAAAAACGACTTGGCGGCCGGGGGTGCGGACTCCGAAAGCATCGATCTCGTAGGTTGGTCGAGCTCTTCCGGGCAATCCGGAAAACAACGGCGCTTTCGTAGACGAGGGGACTGAGACCGTACCAACCGGCATCGCGGAAGAATCTATCCGCGTGCTCGAACCAGAAGAAGTTAAAGCATCCTGTTTAGCAGTAGAAGATTTTGCCGGAAGCAACAGTGACTCCAATGTTTCGCCTCCCTTCCGGTCGGTCCCGGGCATGGTAGCAGATGGATGCCGCGAAACGGGAGGAGATGATGGTTCGGCTGTAGATGCCACCCCATGTGCCGGCAAATAGCTTCCAAAATCGATCCATTTCATTTGCCATGCAAGTGCAGCGCTCGCGACCGCAAGATTCGCCAAGATGCTGAGAGTAAGGACGAGCTTCGAAAACCATCCACCGCCTGAAGATTTGTTCGATTTCGTAGCGACAACACCGTACCCAGGCTCGAAAACTTTCCCGCCATTTGTAACAAGATGTTCTCGCCATTCATCGAAATCCGTTTCCGAGCACTCGTATTTCTTGCATTGCTCGTCCTTGGATATGCTGCGGATAATCGATTCCAGTACGATCCGCAGTTTTTCTTCTCCACTAAAATGCTTTGCCATTAGAAATCAGTTTACAACAAATATACTTAAACGCCAAATTTTTCGCATGCAACTGCCAATGCGCAAATAGCCGCCGTCTCTACTTTCATTGTATAAGGGCCCAAGCGGACGGGAACAAACCCTGCATCCTCCGCAAGTTTTTGCTCCGCTTCGGAAAATCCCCCTTCCGGTCCGATCGCAAAAGCAATGTCCGTTTCGGAACTCTTGGGCAGCGAAGAAACGGAAACTGCATTAACTCCAAGACAACCAATCAATCGAACACCACCGTCTGGTAATTCTTGCAACCACTGATCGAAAGAGCGAGGTTTTCGGATCACGGGCAGCCATGGATTCCCCGACTGCTTGCAAGCCTCTGTCGCAATTCGCGACCACTTCCCCATCTTTGCATCTACCCTATGCTCCACATTCGCAACCTCGCCATGTTCCGAAAATAGCGGACTAATAAACGAAACTCCAAGTTCAGTGAGTTGGCGAACTATATCATCCATTCTTCCACCCTTTGGTAGAGAGACCCCGAGATCGAAAGCCGCTTGAGGTTTCTCGACCTGAACGGATTCAAGATTTTTCAGGACAACAACCCTTCCGTCCACGTCAACGACCTCAGTCCGAAAAATTGACCCGCGACCGTCCAACACCTCGACCGCATGTCCCACTCCAACCCGTAAAACCCTGGAAAGATGACGACTTTCCTCTCCATGCAGGTGAAACATGCCTTCCTCCGATGGAAGGTCATCCGGTGCAAAGACTCGGTAGGTCCGGCTCATTTTTTGTCGAATGCGATTGACCATTCCTGTAGGAATCTGACAACGAGTACAACAAAAAGCACCGTCCAAAGACGGTGCTCTTGTAACCAAACAATGATATGAAGTCATTCAGTACTTCAGTACCATGAAAACGCAATTAATAAGACCGGCAGTTCACTTCGGCGTTCAATAAAGCTTCTAATCAGATGAGAATTTCAGGAGGGAAAGCTAAAGGCATAAAACTGAGGATACCAAAAGGCAGTCCCTTGCGACCTGCTGCAGAACCAGTTCGCGAACGTTTATTTTCCTCATTGGGAGATCTCGTGTCAGGTGCGAAATTCCTCGATCTCTTTGCAGGGACAGGTTCCTATGGATTGGAAGCACTCAGTCGTGGAGCCGAAAGCGGGGCCTTCATCGAGCAAGACGTCAACACGGTATCATGCCTTCGAAACAATCTGACCGCCGTATGTAAAAGCGCCAATGTTTCTTCGGAAAGTTTTGAAGTCATAAGTGGCGATGCCCTCCGAACCACACCTCGGCAATCAGGATCTTTCGACCTAATATTCGCCGACCCCCCCTACGCCATTCTCATGAAAATTGCTCCAAAGCTCTTTGCTCGGATACTTGGAGACGGTCTGGCAAACAAAAGTTCCCTGCTCATTTTAGAATTACCCGGTGAGGTGGAGCTAGATGCGGAAGGCTGGCAATGCGAGCGCCGACTGGGAAAAGCACGCAAGGGAGCACCAATCCTAGCTCTTTTTCGCCCGACTTCCGCCTAACCCTTCACCAGTACCCGGACGAAAGTATTCCCAGAGCGACAACGCAGGCAGTTTCTTCCCGAAGTACACGGGGACCAAGGTGGCGAAATTCGAATTCCGATTCTCTCAGCAGGTCACGTTCTCGGGCGGACCAACCGCGTTCAGAGCCAACGGCGAGCTGGCACGGAGTCCGCGGAAGTGCCGAATCAGTAAAAGCCAGCGGTGAAGCGGCTTCGTATACGTCGAGGGCGAAACGGCTACCGGAACGAGGTAATTCGGCAAGAGCGGCTTCGATATTAGGATGACGATTCACGACGGGAAGAAAGGAAGAGAAAGCTTGTTCGACTCCACGAAGGAGATGGCGACGCCACTCGTCGGAACTCCACAGTTTGCTGTCGGCATAGGAAGGCTCGCCTTTGTCGGTTCCCAAAAAATCCATTGCCTCGACGCCTAAACTGGCTGCCTGCCGAAGAATTTTCCGAGCAGTCTGTGGTCTGGGAAGACCGACGAGAAGACGAATGGGAATTCGATCGTCCTCAATGCTGTCTTGCCAAAGAAAGGAAAGGCGCAATCCGGCGGTACCGTCCTCCAAGATAGTCGCCTTACCCTTGGGACCATTTACGACGGCAACGTCGAAGTCGTCTCCAGGCAGACGCCTCAAGACATCTCTGACATGTGCGACCCGAGGATCTCCAATAGGCAAAAGAATCTCGTTTGCCTGATCTTCAAAGAGTAAAAGGTTCAAAGCGGAGCAAGCCAAAGA
The DNA here is from genome assembly GCA_905612515.1 of uncultured Opitutales bacterium. Lineage (GTDB taxonomy): Bacteria > Verrucomicrobiota > Verrucomicrobiia > Opitutales > Seribacteraceae. The sequence continues at coordinate 27,830 of CAJQSI010000059.1, forward strand.
GTCTGGTAAGGTCTCAGAACAACACCCTCCGGATCAATGGCGATATCGGAACCGCCTGCAAAATCACGAAACTTTCCATCGGGAAAAAGTTCCTCGATGTGGATTGCTGCGGGAATAGGAACAGGAGCATTCGTGAAATTGAAGAGACAAATAACAGTTTGGGAACCATCGAGAGAAGTGCGCTCGACGGCAAACAAATCGGGACCGTATTCCTTAATGACCTGAGGGGCATCGGGATGAAAAGCAGGGCAGGATGCCCGACGACGCAGCAGACGCGCCAACCAGTCGAAAACCCGAGCACCCAGACATTCGGCATCATCGAGAACTTCCGTAAGTTCACCGTGCTCCCATTTTCGGCGGTTGATACTCCGGTTGTGGCCGGTTTCCTCAACCCCTTGAATATGGTTGGGTGTTGCGGTGAGAGAATGGAAATAAATAGCGGGAATCCCTTGCATGGCAAGAGCCACCGCTTGGGAACAAAGGAAACGAGCTTCTCCAACTGCATCGTCTTCCGGTTCGGCAAGGGCGCCGAAGTAGGTGGCGTTTAATTCGTAGGGAACCTCGGAACCGTCTTCAAGCGACCTCATGGAGACAAGCCCCCCACGCGCCTCGACCTTTTCGGCAAGCGCAAGGATTTCTTCCTGTGAAAGTATGCCTTCGAGAGGGCGAACTCCGATTCCGTCGTGACTGGCGGTAAAGTTGAGGAAAGAGCAACCGCGGGGCGGAGGCGCCAAGTGGCTCGCCCATTCAGTGAGATGAGCGGCAGTGCCGTTGAGCAAACCGTGCAAGACAAGGGGAGGTAGAGCGAACTGATAAACCATGTGAGCCTCGTCACCTCGACCAAAATAACTTATGTTTTCATCATGAGGAACATTGGTTTCCGTCAAGATAATGACGTCGGGGGCAATGACTTCCAGAAAGTTTCGCAAGAGCTTAACCACCTCGTGGGTCTTAGGCAGATGCAAGCAGTTCGTTCCGATTTCTTTCCAAAGAAAAGCCACCGCATCCAGTCGCAAAACCCGGCTACCTTCGGAAACGTATTTCATTATAATGTCAAGAAACTCGAAGAGCAGATCGGGAGAACGCCAGTCAAGGTCGACTTGATCGGAGCTGAAAGTGGTCCATACGTGGCGTTCACCATCGCGGGTGGAGGTGGGAGTCAGAAGAGGAGAAGAACGGGGTCTGACGACAGCCGTAAGATCGGCCTCCGGGTCTTCTTCTCGAATATAGTTGAGAGCAGGTTCAATTCCGGAGACATAATCGAGAAACCAGTCACTCCCTGCGGAACAGTGATTGAGCACGAGATCGAACATTAAATCGAACTCACCCGAAAAGCTCCGAACATGCTCCCAATCCCCGTAGCGCTCGTCCACCTCACGATAATCGATGACGGAAAAACCATCGTCGGAAGACCAAGGGTAAAAAGGCAAAAGATGTACTATGGAAAAGACGCCTTTCAAACGCTCACTGCAAAAGTGGCGAAGAGTCTCAAGGGGAACCTCGCCTTTTTGGTAAACCATGTCGGCATAGGAAATAAGAACGGCGTCCTTCTCGCTCCAGAAACGCTCAGTCTGATGAGCATCGATTCCCACTCCATAGCGACCGAGAGTGTGATAAAAACGCTCAAGCAGTTGGTCCGCGACGGTAGCTCCGTATAGCTTTTGAAAGCGACGGCGAATAGTCTTCAATTTAGAGTTGGAGACATGCTTCACGATGGAAGATATGCTGTTCATTTCAAACGACTAATAGCCAGTGAGACTGGAGATAAAGGCTCGCAGATTACTGCGGACGACAGAGTAGGAGTAAAATTGCCTAGCAATCTCGTAGTTGTGATTCACCATTTCGTCTCTGTAAGATTCGTTGTGGAGAACTTGTCGGACATGGTCGGCAAGGGATGGAGAAACGAAACCGTCCATTGTTAGCAGGCGAAAGCCTTTGGGTTCGATGTCGCGGACAAAGATGGAATAGCGGTTGATCAGGACAGGTTTGCGGAAATAAACCGCCTCAAGAAGAGCATTGCCAAAGCCTTCGTATATGCTCGGGTAAGTAACGAAGTCCGCGTGAGGATAAAGGTCCCAAAGGGTGTACACCTTTCGACCCTTCGAATCACGCTGCCGCACCTCGCCCACCCGGTCGGCGACCAAGCGGAGGTCTACGCCTTCTTCTTTGGCGAGTTGCTCGAGCATCCCGTAATACTCGTAACCCTCGTCACCTGCTTCATGAGAAATGACCAGTTTGCACTTTGGGTTTTTGAGAAGACTCACCAATTTGATTGATTGCTCGATCCCTTTGCGAGGGACAACCCGAGTTGGCTGAAGAATGAAAAAGTCATCGGGATCCAACCCCAACTCCTGCCGCACGTCGGCGGCGTAGTCGTCGGGAGGCGCGGGTGGGTTGTCGAAATCAAAGACATTGGGAATCACCAAAGAAGAAATGCCCTTGCGTAGGGCCAGTTGCTCCTGAGCTTCCTGATTAATTACCACGTCGCGCATATTCGCAAGATCAGGGGGGAAGGACATATCTAGATATTCGGGCACTGCATTCACGGAGAACCGCGTGCGCTCCCAGTAGAAATCATGGTGGTGGGCAATAGCCGGCATGCGGGTCTCGGAGAGAAACTCCGTTAGGGCAATCCCCAAGGGAACATGCATCGGAATAGCCAGCACGTTTTGAGGAATCAGAATGTCTATCTCGAACTTCTCTACGAATTGATAAAGGGTACCCTTTAAGTATTCCGAAAGATCCCTGATTCGTTCGGTCAGTAGACGACTGCGACGCTCGGATCCCCATATCCGTTCGTTTATCCACTCGTTCTCGGAAAATCCGAAGTAAGCCTCGGGCACGACATGACTGATGTCAGCTTCACGATCACTTCTACCACTGTACCAAAAGCTGACGTGTCGATCTTCCCAAAGAACTTCCGCCCATTTAGCGCTCTCGAGAGAAACCCCGTCCTGCCCCGCAAAACGAGTAGAGACAAATCCGATTTTTTTTGACATGAGATGCTACAAAAATCGCTCTTGCAGCGACTTGAGTAAACCCATGTCCAAATGACCAAAGTTTTCAACAACAAAGACCTCTCGAAAACTTTGACGTGGCCGGTTAGGCTCCTTTTTCCTAAAGGCAAAGAAACATGGAGAGCAAACTTATCAACGGCGAAGACACTCTTGCCAAACTCTTGGCGGAAATTCCCGGACAAGTCGAAAGACTAAGTGAAGTGCGAGAAGAACTTCTCGCGAACGCAGTTCTGTTAGGCGAAATCCCCGCCCCTACCTTTGGCGAGGGAGACAGGATACGCTTCGTAATCGATCGATTTCGGGAGAACGACTTAGTTGCACCTGCCATCGATGATTGCGGAAACGCCTCGGCCCTTCTCCCCGGTTCCGAGGGAGAAAACACCATTCTCGTCATGGCTCACGCCGACAACGTCTTTGATCACGAAACCAATCACGCAATGTGCGTGGGTTCAGACAGAATCACAGGTCCGGGCATCGCGGACAATGCCATCGGCCTCTCCTCCATTCTCACCCTCCCGGCACTCCTCGACTCACTTGGACTCAAGCTTAAAGACGACCTGCTTCTTCTCGCCAACGTCAAAAGCCTCGGTCGGGGAAATCTCGAAGGTGCCCATCACTTTCTGGAAACCACCCAACGGCCGTTTCGAGCCGGTATCTGCGTGGAAGGGGCGACACAAGGACGCTTGAGCTACTCCGGTCTAGGTGCCTTGCGATGCGAGATCAGCTTGCGAATCCCAGGCGATTACGACTGGAATCGATTCGGAGCTTCCGGTGCCATCGCCCACCTTTCTCGCTTAGTCGGGCGAATCATGGAAATACCGGTGCCTCGCGAGCCAAAGACAAGTGTCGTTTTTGGCGGACTCCGTTGCGGCTCCACCTACAACACCGTTCCCAAACGCGGCTCGCTTCGCTTCGAAATCACTAGCGAGGCCGACACCGTAGTGACCGATCTGGAGAGCCAAGTCCGAGATCTCTCCGAAGAATTCTCCTTGGAATCCGGCACGGAAGTAAAACTTGAAATCGTGGCCCGACGCCCCAACTGCGGTATTCTCTTCTCCCATCCATTGGTCAAGACTACCCGTGCAATCATGGACTCCCTCGCAATCACTCCCAAGGTGGACCCAAGTACGGGAGACCTAAACGCAATCGTCCAAGCAGGTCACCCCGGCGTGACCCTCGGGCTCACCACTGCCGAAAACCTTCGCGACGAAAACGAAACCGTACTTCTGGAACCACTTTTCAAGGGTCTCGCTCAGCTGATTGCACTCTTGAGAGCTATCGATGAGGGACTTTGCGACGCATGACGAACGACATAAACAGCTGGCTGGAACAAAACACCTTCCACCACAGCGACTTCTGGGATCTCCGCAAGCTAGTCGAGGAAAAGGAGCGGAAGGGCCTTACCATCTCTCTCTGCATACCGACTCTCAACGAGGAAAAAACCATCGGAAAAGAAGTCCTTATTCTCCGCTCGGAATTAATGGAGCGATACGGATTGGTGGACGAGTTTGCCGTTATCGATTCAGGATCGGACGACCGTACGAGAGAGGTGGCGTCCGCTTACGGCGCCGACGTTTACCTTGCCTCCGATATTCTTCCGGAAATGGGCAACAAACGCGGCAAGGGCGAGAATCTGTGGAAAGCCATCTATCAGCTAAAGGGAGACGTCATCTGCTACGTCGATGCCGACATATCCAACATTCACCCTCGCTTCGTCTACGGTCTAGTGGCACCGCTGATCCAATGTGACGAAATAAAATACGCAAAAGCCTTTTATGACCGACCGCTAAACTACTCCTCCGGTCTGCGACCCAGTGGTGGCGGACGCGTCACGGAAATTCTGATACGCCCTCTCTTTTCCTTGTTCTACCCCGAGTTGACCAACGTCATCCAACCCTTGTCGGGAGAATACGCCGCCCGGCGAGAAGTATTGGAGCGCATCCCCTTTCCCATCGGCTACGGCGTTGAAACCGCTCATCTACTGGACCTCTATCAAGAATACGGGATTGAAGCGTTTGCCCAGACGGATCTCGATCGCCGGGTACACCGGAATCAGACAACCAACGCGCTTGGCAAAATGAGCTTCGGGATCCTTCAGACCTTTCTCAATCGCTTGCGATCTCATGGTCGCATCGATCAACTGCCGGACATGGAGACCATCTACAGGCAGTTCGAAGTCGAGGAAGGTCACTATCGACAACTCACTCACAAAGTAGTGGAAGAGGAACGCCCACCAATGATCGAAATAGAAGCCTACCTTGCTCGACGCAAGCTATCCAAACAACCGTAGAGTCAAACACCGACACCTTGAAGATTGCCGTCGTCCATTATCATCTTGAACCCGGCGGTGTAACCCGAGTCATCGAAAACACCTTTGACGCTTTCGAGAAATCTCCGGAAAGGCCTCACTTCGTAGTTCTTTCGGGTCGTCCTTATTTCGGCCAAAAAATAAAAGACATAGCCGTTATCGAAGGACTCGATTACAGCAATCCCTCACAAGTTACGGACCCAACCCACCTGCGAGAAAGTCTCGAAAAGGCCGCAAGGGAAAGTCTGGGAACGGCACCCGACCTGTGGCACGTGCACAACCACTCTCTCGGGAAAAACCCCGCCTTGACCGAAGCCATTTACCAGCTGGCCGAACGCGGACATCCGCTACTGCTTCACATTCACGACTTCGCGGAGGACGGGCGACCGGGAAACTATCGCGCACTATCAGCAGTTCGCAATCGCCTCTATCCTGCGGGTTCTCATATTCGATACGCCGCGCTCAATCGACGTGACCACCATTTCTTAGCAGATCTGACTTCCGGCCATCCTCCCCCACTCCTCCTCCCAAATGCCATTCCCGAACCCGTGCATGCTAAGTCGACTTGTGAGAAAGTCGATCTTCCCGAACAGTTGCACCTTTACCCCGTGCGAGCGGTTCGACGAAAAAACCTCGGCGAACTCGCACTCCTAGCCACCGCCCATTCCGATCTTCATTTCGCGAATAGTCTCGGGCCAACAAATCCTGAATTCCGTCCTAAATACGAAAGATGGAAGGCCTTTTCCGTCGAACGGAATCTGCCTCTCACTTTTGGCATTGGCGAAAATTCAGACCTTTCCTTCTCCGAAGTAGTAAACGCCTCACAGGCTCTCGTCACCACAAGTGTAGCAGAGGGTTTCGGATTGGGATTTCTCGAGCCTTGGACCTTTGGGAAAAACCTGTTCGGGCGAAACATTCCCGAAGTCACGGAAGACTTTGCCACCCTGGGTCTGGAACTCGGTCATCTTTACTCCCGCATGGAGCTCCCCCTCGACCTTCTCCCTGGACAAGAAATTGAAAGCCGAATCGCCTCGGCACTAAAGAAGCTTTACGTCGACTACGAACGACCGCTCCCGGAAAAAGCCTTGGATCTGGCAAAAAGCTCCATTTGCCAGAATGGAAAAATCGACTTTGGTCGTCTCGATGAACCCTTTCAGGAAATTCTGATTTCCATCGTCGCCGACAGCCCCGACCTCGCCAGTGGAATCCGAGCTCAAGCCAACCTCGGGAACCTTTCGAACAAAACACTGAAAGCGAACTTTTCCGCAGTTCGCAAAAACTTCTCTCAGCATGCTTATGCCGAGCGTTTATGGACCGTCTACAAAGAACTGGCGTCCTCTAAACATGATCCCGTGGATAATCTGGACGGGCATGTTCTTCTAAAACATTTTCTAAACCCCGCACGAATAAATCTCCTCCGGACAGAGTGAAGACCAAGACATCACCAGCTTTATGGCGCCAAGCCCAAACCGGATGCGAGCAAGCGGATGAGATTAACGAAATCGGGTTCTCGCCAAGTTCCTTCAACGACAATCGGCTCAATCTTCAATAACCGATACCCCAGATCCTGCTTGCCTTCCGATAGCATGCCGGCTGCATCCAAGATTAAGCCGAGGTTTCCTTTCGCCCCAATTGTCAGTGAAAGCTTTTGTTTGCCAGTCTTAAACACTTCGCCAGCACCTCGAACAAAAAAATCGTCGGCGAGAAGAAATAATTCCTGAATCTCTACTTTGCCTTCGATGGTACGCCGGGTACGTAGTCTAGCCTCCGCGACATTAAACTCGGCAGGCAAAAGACACAAACGACTTAGAATTTCACTCTTGTCATTAGCCAAAATGGGTTCGGCTCCCAATACTCGAGCGAAACTCTCACGCAAACTGTCCATCCGAGCTGAACTGTTTGCATCGGTCAAGGTAGTCAGAGAACAAGCCTTTACCACGACATCGACCTCACCCACAAAACCGGATTCAGGAACAAAAGATCCGTTAGCATCCCAATCCAGCAATCCATTCAATCGAAAAAACGAATCCTCGAACAAACCGACTCGGCTTGCGTTCCAATCTCTTCCGGAAATCAGCAAATTGTCCACAACCGGACTTAACGCATCATCATCACTCCATTCCAAGCGACCTCTACACATGACGTTTCCTCCCCCGGTTTCACCCTCAATCCGGATGTCGAAGACACCCGAATCAGAGGCATTCGCCTCTCCAGTCACTTTGGCTATAGATAGATTGTCACCAAGGTTAAGGAACCCGAGGTTCAGTTGCCAATTTCCCGAAATCATCCCGATGAATTCTCCCAAGTTCCTTGGTGAACCTTCAGCGTCTTCAGGAGAAAAGCAAAGTAAGAAAGAAGCCAAGTCGAGGGCGACCAAGTTCTCTCCCGTTAGTTTGGCAGAAGGAGAATCAGGAGCAAAATCGACTTCCAATTTGGTTGCTGCGGATCGCCCCTCCAACCGTAGTCCGACCCACTTGGAAAAATCGTGCAAACGCCCTTCCCCGGTGAAGCGAAGTCCGGCCTTGAAGGACGGTGCCTTACCTCCTTCATTCAGAAGAGCCCCTCGACCCGAAAGAAATCCGTCCATCTCGATTGATAGCTTTTCTCCGGAACGCACTTTGAGATTGTTTGTTCGTAATCGCCCCTCCGAAAGATTCCGAAATGCGGGTAAGCCGATTGTTGCCAATTGAGTCAAGTCCGCATCAAAGTTGGCGGACTGCCACCGGGTTACCACACTAGCGTTTGCTTCTTCGTCCCTGGCTAGGGTCAACGCAATGTCGCCCGTCGCTATTTCAGTTCCCTCGACAAGTAAGTGCAAGTTCGACAATTCCAGTTCACCTCCACCTTCGGGTAGAGAAAGAAATTTGAGGACTGTGCGCAAGTTCAGGTTTTCCCCCACCATCTTTGAATTTTGAAAGACGCGGACATGATCCACTTCGACCCGATCCGAACGGAATCCAAGTCTACCGTCCTCGAAAAGAACCGTGCCGTTCCCTTCAAACAGGTCCCCTTGGAACCAACCGCTCCGCCAATTGAGCAAACCGTCCACGGGAAATTTCTTGACCGAAAGCTGTAAGAGCTCGGCATCTTTTCCCTCTACTGCAGCAAGTCTCGGTTTCCCATTGTGAAAGGACACTCTCAAAGGACCTAACCCTTGAGCATGGAGCTGACGCTCTCCCGAGGTGCTGGAAAGGCTTCCCTCAAAGACATTCAACTCCAGTGCCCCCCTTTTCCAACCGCCTGCCAACTCAACTTTGCCTTGGGCGCCTAATTGCCCGAAGACTTCCCCGAAACCGCCGGACGGGAAAAGATTCCCAAGCATTTCCGGTCCCAGTTCACATTCAAGGGAAAAGGACACAGGGATCTCTTCGTCATAAGAAAAGATTCCCTCGAGCATTCCCGAAACCTTCGCCCAGTCTTCTCCTTCTCGCCTCAAATCGACATGAGTAAATCGAGACAAAACGCCATCGGCATCGAACTCGGCATCGAATTCACCGGAGAAGGAAACCGCGGGGGGAAAATAGGTTGAAAATCTACCAAGGCGAAATCCATCAGCGACAACACGCATTAACGCTTTTTCCCGCCCAACTTCCCAAGGTTGCATAGATTGAAGTTGAAGTCTTTCACCTAATTGATCCGACACTTCCGCTGATATTTCAAGAATACTCAAAGTATCGTTTGAATCCAACAAGAAGCGCGCCGTTGCATCAGTCTTAACAACGCCTTCGTCGCGAAACAGAAAAGACGACACTTCCGACGACAAGGCAGCATCGCCCTCGATGAAGTTAGTCGACGGGTGCCAAACAATCTCGCCACCGACTGAAGCTTGGGCGTTAAACAACGCTATAGCGGGAAAATAAGGGACGAGATCAGCTCCAACCATAGAAGCATTCCAGTCCCCTGAAAATACAGTTTCTCCAAGAAGACGTTTCACTTCAAGATTTAGTAAAGGGATTTCTCTGTCCCCTACACGCAAGGAAAAACCCTGAGAAGCAGAAGAAGCAAAAGCTTGTAGCTGAGCACTTTCCGAAAACGATATGTCCAGATTCAAATTGCCTGAGTCTCCAATTCCGGACCTTTTCCAAAGGAATGTTCCGCTTAGTTTTTCTCTCGTGGGCAAACTCAAAGGAAGCAATTGCCCAGTGGCGTTTGCATCGATCGAAAAAGAAAGACGGGCCGCACCCCCGAAGTCCGGCAAACGTCCCTGGAGCTCAAAGGGAAAAAGTGCTCCGGCAAACTCGAACTGGCCTTCTACCGAAAGGGATTCAAGAGCTGAAAGCTCATCATCCTTGCGATTCGCCTCCATCCACTTCCAAAATGCCTCAGCGGATCGCTTCCCTTCAACAGCCTTAATCCGCAAGTTTGTTACCTGAAGAATCTTGATCGAGGAAGACTTTCCGAACCACCACTCCATCGGAAAATAAGAGAAGTATACTCTTGGAGACTCTGCCTCAATAAATGGTCCTGAAAGGTGGATAGAACGAATCTCCCCCTCACCCCAGGTAAGGTCCATATCGTCAATCTCTACATCTATCTCGCCAAAATAAATGCGAATCGAATCTTCTACACGCGAAGGCAACCAATATCCAAACACCACCCACCAGACAAGGCATCCAAGCAAGATGGAACAAAGTCCCAGTTTTAAGTGGATAGCTCTCATAATACGCTTCAACGCCTAGTAGGCGCTAGCGTTTGGCTTCACAAGTTAATTCGGAAAGACAGATAAACTCAAGTCAATGACGAATGCATATATATTTAACGCATTACTTCCGGGTCTGCTCGTGGAAACGCTTCTCCTTGACCTTGGTGGCTTGCTTTCCAACGCGATCGCGTAAATAGTAAATGCGGGCACGCATGGTAACGCTTTCACGGTCCACCTCAACCTTGTCGATAAGAGGTGAATGCACAGGAAAAACACGCTCCACACCAACGCCCGAGGCAATCCGACGCACCGTAAAGGTTTCGTGAATCCCGCCACCCTTGCGGGCAAGAACAATACCGGCGAAAATTTGAATACGTTCCTTTTCACCTTCCCGTACACGTACATGCACCTTTACGCCGTCGCCCACCTTAAAGTGATCTCGACCTTCCTTGAGTTGTTCTTTTGTGATTTCTTCGATTATGCTATCGCTCATTATAATTCCTCTGTTAATTTAAAAGATCTGGCCTACGCACTCGGGTCTTTTCCGTCATTCGCTCCTCTCGCCAGCTGGCGATCGCTCCATGATCTCCCGACAACAAGACTTCCGGAACCTTCATCCCGCGAAAATCGGCAGGACGAGTATATTGAGGAAAACTAAGACGCCCTCCCGTAAAACTATCTTGAGAAAGGGAACCCTCTTCCCCCAAGACTCCGGGAACAAAACGAGAAACGGAGTCAATTAAAGTGGCGGCAGCCAAGGCTCCATTGGTAAGAACAAAATCGCCAACGCTGATTTCACGATCGACAAGTTCGTCTCTAACACGCTGATCAACTCCTTCGTAATGCCCGCTTAGAATAATCAAATGACTTTCCTCAGCCAACTCTTGGCACACTTCACGACAAAGTGATTCTCCGTCAGGAGCCATGTACAAGACCTTGGAATCAGGGCTACGAAGTTCCTCGACTGCGGCAAAAATCGGTTCGGGCTTCAACACCATGCCGGCACCACCCCCAAATGGTCGATCGTCCGTTACTCTGTGACGACCCTCGGCCCAGTTGCGAAGATCAAGCGACTGAACGTCAATCAGACCGTGCTCGCAGGCTCTTCCTATGATGCTCTCGCTGGTAAAACCATTCAAGGTTTCGGGAAAGAGCGACAACACGTCGAATCGCAAAGGCTCGTACATCACGCGAATCATTGGATCGTAATAACATTCTTGCTATGATCAGTGCGCAGAAAAAGCCGAATCAGTCTTTGGACTTTTCTTCCTCGCCTCCGCCATCGCTTTCTTCTTCGGCAGCGGTTTCATCTTCAGTCGATGCCTCCT
>CAJQSI010000060.1 GCA_905612515.1 uncultured Opitutales bacterium
GTGGTCCTCGACAATGAGGATATCAGCAGTGATGCATTTATGGTAAGTGGCATTCCTCAGACCGTGATTATCGACAAGAAGGGCATCGTGCGACACGTACACGTCGGTTATTCCCCCAATATCGGCAAGCGCTTGAGGAAAGAACTGGAAGCTATTTTGGCCGAGTAAGAGGGATTTCTAGGTTTCCTCGTATATTTACTTTCATAAAGTGCTTATGATGAGCACTATTATGATTATGTTGAAATAATTTTCATCAAAAACGTCCCAAAGGGGTCGACCATCTCCTATTGGCTTTTGTTCGTCAGTTTAACAACTAATTATCAACGCCATTCAAGGGGGCTTCTATCATGATGAAAGTCAACGATTTCCTAAAATATACCATAACACTCAACATAGAGTACGAGAATTACTTCAGCCTCATATACGATACGAAATATCTCTTGGAAGCCCGTTTGGCTCCCAATCGTCAGTTTGTAGCCAAGAAGTCCATATATGCGAATTGTCGCAAACGTGCCGTGCAGAAGGCCGTGCAATGGTTTTGGAAGGAGTTCAAGGGGGCTCTTGGCAGCGTGCACAAGACGATGATCGTGGACGATTCGTACGGTGAAGTCGTCTACAACGAAGACTTTGCCTGTAATGACTTGGGCAACAAGTATCTTTCCGAAGAGACCATCGCACGTATCATTGAAGAATCCGATGGCGAACTCTTCAGGGATGTAAGTGAAGGTTCCGAGCATCATCCCCCCAATAGCGTCAAGCGGGCCAAGCGTCGCCGTAAGCAGAGCAACGTCATAGCGCCTTGCATGACTCAATCCCCTGCCGGCACGATCTATTATCGAATGACTTCGGTCCCTCAATATTCCAAGAATGGAAAGATAATCCAACGCCGCAAGGTGAAGAACGTCAAATTGGCTTCCAAGACCTTGGAGAAGGCTTTACGCGAAGTTACTCGTCGAGGTCTTGATCGTCATGAACAAGATGATTCAATACCTTCCGAGGTCGTCGAAGAAAACCTCAAGAAAGCCGCTTGAATCATTCTGCACCTTAAGATTTTTTTTCCTATTTCAGCAAGATGATTCTTTGACCCGCACCGGGTTTACCTTATTCTGATTTACTTTGATTCAATTCAATGTCCCTCAAGCCTCACAAAAGTTCCTCAGGCGCTTCCAGTCACGGTGGTGACGTTCCTGCTGAATTAGTGCAGTTGCTGATGAAGTATCAGCGACGCATTTTTGCATATGTTCACACCCTTGTGCCCACTCGCAGTGACGCTGAAGATATCCTGCAAGAGGCATGTGTCACAATATGCGAGAAGTTCGATCAGTTTGAGTCGGGTACGAACTTTTATTCGTGGGCTTGCCAAATCGCCTTTTGGAAAGTTCGAGCAGCTCGGAAGAAGTTCGCTACCTCAAAGGTGCTTTTCAATCAGGAAGTCATGGAGGTCATTTCGGAAACCCGTGTCGAATTAGAGGATGAATTGGACGAGCGTCACGAAGCATTATCGCGTTGTCTGAGGAAATTAAATGATCGGGACCGTCGCATGGTCCTTATTCGCTATGAAAGCGGTAATAACGTGCCTCAAGCTGCCCGGGCATGTGGGCGCACCATTCAAGGTGCATACAAGGCTCTTACTCGCATACGCAAAGCGCTCTTTGATTGCGTGACTTTCGAACTCTCGCTGGAACAAGCTAGATGAGCCTCTCCGATCAAGAAATTCTTGAACTGCATGAGCTCCTCGACGCTCTTGTGGAAAACAACCTTGCCGGCGAGCGTCGCAAGCGGTTGGAGGAATGGTTAGCTGAGAGTGATGCCGCTCGCAGGCATTACGTCCGCTTCATGGACATGTCCGGGAGCCTTTGTTCTTTTGCCGAGGAACGGCTTTCGGACGATGATGATGAAGGCGTAGTCCCCTTTGAACCCGATACCGGGAAACTGGTTCGTTTTTATCGACCATTGGCCGTTGCCGCAGGCATCGCGGTCGTGGGCTTCTTTGGATACAAGAGCTACTTGTCCAGCAACAATCCGAACCTTATTGCAGAAAAGCCTTCGGTTGAAACTTCTGAATCGTCGGTTGCATCTAGCTTTGCCTTGACCTCCGATACGGTGGGTGTTCTCACTCGCGCCGCCGGAGTCGAATGGGATGAGGATTCCGACTACCGCCCCTTGCCTAACGAACCCCTCCGCGCCGGGCGACTCAAGCTCAACGCGGGTTTAGCTCAGATTGAATTCCTTCAGGGAGCCAACGTGGTTCTTGAAGGACCAGTTGAATTTGAACTGACCGGACCTAACGAGGGTTCTTTGCTTCTAGGTAAGCTCCGAGCCAACGTTCCTAAAGTCGCGCAGGGCTTTTCAATTGATACTCCCAAAGGCAAAGTAGTCGACCTCGGCACTGAGTTCGGCTTGAACGTCGAAGAGGACGGGGTCACTGAAATCTACGTGTACGTGGGCAAGGTTCTCTTCGAGGGCAAGGATCGGGATGCCGAACTGGCTTTTGAAGAACTGGAAGCCGGGGAAGCCGTGTTCGTTGACCAAAAAGGGAATTTGACTTGGATCGATATGCCTTCCGAACCTTTCTTCGGCACGGCTGATCTTGCATACAGATCCATGGAGGAAGCTCAACGT
>CAJQSI010000061.1 GCA_905612515.1 uncultured Opitutales bacterium
TTGCTGATACTTCATGATATTCGCCTATTGGATTTGCAAAAACTCGTGAGAACTAAGAAGGACCTGAGAATACTGAGACCACTTCGCCGGAGATTCTATCGGAGATCCGAGAAAGGCGAGCCCGGCCTTTAGCTCGGGCGGTTCAACCGGACGGTTAAAAAGACGTTCATAGGCAGCTTGTATACGTTCTTCGTGATCGACGACCTTGCTCAATTCTTTTGCCAAAGCCTCGGCTCGCTTAATCATAAATGGACTATTCATCATGAACAAGTATTGCTGCGGGACGATGCTTTCCGATCGCTGGGCGCTTGTCGACTGTGGGGCGGGAAAGTCGAAGAGCCTTAAAAATGCGTCCGATGCGAACCTGTCGCCACTTCGACTTATCTTGGAGTAAATCGTGCGGCGAGGTGAATTCAAGATGTTTGTCGTTGGGGAACCTCCGATAGTGTCATCCAGTTCGCCACTCGCAAAGAGAAGGCTGTCACGCCAGTTCTCCACGTCGAGCTTGCGCGGGTTCATTCGCCAGATAAGTCGATTGTCCCCATCCTGGGCAAACTTCACATTGTCGTGAGCACTGCTCATCTGCCAAGTGGCGGAAAGCATAATCCGGCGATGCAAAGCCTTCATCGACCATCCGTCGGCCATAAACTTATCGGCTAACCAATCTAGCAATTTTGGATGGGTGGGTTTCTCACCGAGAGAACCGAAGTTGCTTGGGGATAGAACCAAGGCTTTGCCGAAATGCCATTGCCAAATCCGGTTAACCATTACCCGGGAGGTAAGCGGATTGGACGGATCGACCACCGACTCCGCAAGCTCGAGACGCCCACTGCCATCAGTGTACGGAGCGGCCTCGTCTCCTGCGAGCACCCGAAGGAACTTACGCGGAGCAATCTCCCCCTTCTTGGCGAGATCCCCACGAAGGGCTACGTTCATATCGCCTCTCCCGGCTTCAGCTAGTACGTGAGCGGCAGGCGGCTTAGGTGGGGATGCCTTCTTCAGCTTGTCCAGCGCCAGTTGAAACTCCTTCTGCTTGGCCTTGGCGTCATCTCCCATTTCGTTGACGTTTCCGATTTTGCAGGGGCCGTTTCGAAGGTCGTTCAAAAAGGCCTCGCCTTCCTTGGAGGCACGAGGTCTCGCCGGTTTCTTGTCGGATGATGCAATCTTGGATCGCCACTCGATCTCCTTCTCCTCAAGGGGCTTCAAAATTTCATCCACTTGTTCGACGAAACGCATGGCTGATTCAACGATTTCCTGTTCGGTCGCTTCGGTGTCCTTCTTCATGGGGAATTTTTCGAACCATACATCGAGAGAAGCTAACTTGGCCCGGTTGCGGATGTCCTTTAGCGTTCTCTCCCAGAGATCCAAACGTTTCGGGTCCAATCCCTTCTCCTTAGCGTATTTGTTCCGATCAGCTATTCCGGTCAAAAGGGTTTTCTGGGCATGGTAGTTGAAAAGATCGACCAAGTGTTTTTCCGAGTCCCGCATCAACACACGCATGGCTGTTTCACGAACATCGTCTGACCAAAACCTAATTTCAGCTTCCTTAGCCTTGATCGCAGCCTGAGCGTCGTTGTACGCCTTGAACTCCTCGGGTGAACCAACGTTGGCGGTACTGATTCGGGTATTGTTGAAGATGCCGGCAAGGGCGTAATAATCTTTTGTTGTGATAGGGTCAAATTTATGGTCGTGACAGCGAGCGCAAGCGACCGTCAAACCAAGAAAGGCTCTTGAAAAAGTGTCGACCCGGTCACTGAGCGTTTCAGCCTTGGCTGCATTCGTTGCCTCGGCATCCCCTCCGTCTCCTTTGTAGGTAGGGCCAATTGCAAAAAAACCAGTGGCCAGAGCATCATTGTTCGGCTTCAAAGCATCGCCTGCAATCTGCCTTCGAACGAATTCGTCGTACGGCATGTCGTCGTTGAGCGCCTTTACCACCCAATCTCGATAGCGCCACGCATTGGGCAGATCCTGACCATCTCCGAAACCTCCCAGGCCATCGCTGTAGCGAGCTACGTCCAACCAGTGCCTCCCCCAACGCTCACCATAGCGTTTGGAATCAAGCAAACGATCGACCACCTTCCTAAAGGCATCAGAAGAGGAATCGTCCAGAAAAATCTTCACTTCTTTGGGCGTGGGCGGCAATCCGATCAGGTCGAGAAAGGCCCTGCGTATCAAGACGCGCTTGCTCGACTGAGGATTAGGGGAAAGGTTCGCTCCTTCCAGTCGAGCGAGGACAAACCGATCGATATCGCCTCGAGGCCAGTCCTGTTGCTTAACCGCTGGAGCGAGTTGCTTGGAAATCGGCTTGAAGGACCAATGTTCCTTGCGGAATCTTTCCCAATCGTAAGGTTCCTCGAAATCAGGAGAAGTGATCAAGATCTCGCCCTCGAACCCGGGCCAAGGAGCTCCCATCTTCACCCAGTCCTCCAAGATCTTCACCTCGGCAGGATTGAGTGGTTTCTTCGGAGGCATCGACATATCCTCGTTACGATAGCGAACCGCCTCTATTATTTGACTTTTATCCAATTCGTTTGGCACGAGTGCAGGACCGGACTCTCCACCCCGCAGCAATCCCTTGAGACTGGTTAGGTCGAGGCCTGCCTTCGGTTTCTTGTTCGAATCACCGCCATGGCAGCGGAAACAATTATCCGCGAGCAAAGGCCTAACCTTGGACTCGAAGAAGGAGACTTGGTCCGGGGTGGCCTTTGCCATCATCACCTTTTTCTCTACTGGAGACCCGCCAGCGGAAAGGGCGGCGAGGAACAGTACCAAGGGCGAAAAGCAGGTAAGCTTCATGGATTCAATCACTTCAACAGGCGTTCCCTGATTTCTTGGGCAGCGTTCATGCAGGATTGTCCCGCTTTCTCCAAGTTCTCTACCTTCAGTCGGAAAGCCGGCGCCATCACCGT
Source organism: uncultured Opitutales bacterium (assembly GCA_905612515.1). Classification (GTDB taxonomy): domain Bacteria; phylum Verrucomicrobiota; class Verrucomicrobiia; order Opitutales; family Seribacteraceae. The sequence continues at coordinate 2,910 of CAJQSI010000061.1, forward strand.
AACTGCACCGACGGGATAATGAAAGTCGTCAAGAATTACCGCTGCTGCGCAGTGAATCCCCTCCAACCCTTCGGCTAGATCGAGTGCAAAACCGCGTTCCTGAGTAAGAGCCAAGTCCGTCCGCAACTTCTTTTCCGACGAATGGGTTGCGTTTGTGAATCTCTTCAAGGCGACACGGGAAAAATACTCCTCAAGTTCGGGCTCGGGCAGGGTGCTCAGGATCGCCTTGCCGGGAGCGCAAGAATACATCGGAACCCGAAAACCAATCTTTCCTGAAACTTTGATCGACTGGCTTGATTCACACTGCTCCAAAACGACCGCCTTATCGTCAACCATAGTCAGCAATTGTGAAGTTTCGCCGAGTTCATCGCGCAATTTCCGCAGTGAATCCCAAGACGAAACGACAAGGCTCTTATCGTGAACCTGAGGTCGAGTCAGTTCAGCCACACGATTGGTTAATGTGTAACGTCGATCGTCTTCTCGTCGATACAGCCAACCTCGACGGTGCATGGTGTCTACAATACGACCAACCGAATTTAGGGGTAAGCCCAGAGAACGACCGATCTCACTAGCGGAGCGACCGTCCCGGTAACCACCTAAGTATTCGAGGATCGCCAGAGTGCGATCAGTTCCAGGAGCGGATACGTCTTCTTGAATCGAAATGTTTTGCTTATTCATAAAGGCATTCCCCATATGGAATAATATCCGAATATGGAAAGCCCAAGAGAAACTCAAGAATGATCTAATGAAAAATTGTCTTTTCAATTTGATCCCTTGGTTGTTGTCTTGCACCCTTTTTTGAAACGAACCTGCAATTTGCAAATGACTAAAGAGCTAAACTTCAAACAAGAATTAACCGCTGCCTTCGGGCAGCCCATTTCCGAGAACCCCACGCAAGTAATGGTCGAGGCCGCCTATCGCCACCACGAATTGGATTGGCGGTACCTTACCATCGAGGTCGCCCCCGACGGTCTTGAGGATGCAGTGAAGGGCGCCAAGGCCATGGGCTTCCAAGGGTTTAACTGCACCATCCCGCACAAGGTGAAGGTGATCGAGTATCTGGATGGACTCGGCGAGTCCGCATCCCTCATGGGTGCAGTGAACTGCGTAGTACGGCGAGACGGACAATGGATCGGTGAGAATACCGACGGCAAGGGCTTCGTCGAGTCTCTCTGCGAACTCACCGACCCCTCGGACAAGAACGTCGTCATCTTCGGAGCCGGAGGAGCCGCTCGCGCCATCGGCGTAGAGGTCGCCCTAGCCGGCGCATCCAAGATTACAATCGTCAACCGTACCGTTAAGCGCGGAGAGGAACTCACCAAGCTTCTCGACGAAAAACTTCCCGTGGAGGCCGACTTTGTTCCTTGGGATGGCGTATACGCCGCACCCGATGGGACCGACGTCCTCATCAACGCAACCTCCATCGGTCTCTTTCCCGACGTAGACGCCCGACTCGCCCTCGACGTAGACACCCTTCGCGAAGGAATGGTCGTGGCCGACGTCATTCCCAACCCTCCCGCCACCAATCTCGTTCGCGACGCTCGCGCCAAGGGTTGTAAAGTCATCGACGGTCTAGGCATGCTTGTGAATCAAGGCGTGATAGGTATTCGTCACTGGACAGGTGTCGACCCCGATCCTGCCGTCATGCGAGCCGCGCTCGAAGAAGTCTTCGGCTAAAACAAAAATCAAACCCCGAAACCGCACACCTCCTTATGAAACTCCTATCACTTTTAGTTCTCGGAGCCTTGCTCATGATGCAAGGATGCGCCGCCACCTTTGCCCTCTCTTCCTCGACTGACGATTCGGCCGGAGGCGAAACTCTCTTGTCTTCCGCCGGTCACAAGAAATTCAAGACTAAGGCTTCTTGGTCCGTAAGGCGGACCGTCTTGCGCGGCGGCAAGCAGGAGGGCGTGGAACTCATCACGATCGACAATGGCAACCTATCCATCCGCGTCATCCCAACACGCGGGATGGGTATCCTAGACGTCCGCAAGGGCGACGTTCGACTCGGCTGGGATTCGCCCATCAAGGAAGTCGTGCACCCGTCCTTCGTGAATTTGGAAAGTCGGGGTGGTCTCGGTTGGCTGGAAGGTTTCAACGAATGGATGGTTCGATGCGGACTGGAGTTCGCCGGGCACCCTGGACAGGACGAATTCGTGAACAACACGGGCGACACTGCCACCATGGACCTCACCCTACACGGAAAGATCCAGAACATACCTGCATCGGATTGGGAAGTACTAGTGGACTCCAAGCCTCCGCACCGCATTCGTCTCCGAGGCACGGTTTACGAAAAGTTCTTTTACGGTCCCAAGCTCAAGTTGGTTGCCGAAATCTCCACTGTTCCTGGGTCCGATAGCTTTCGCATTTCCGATACGGTGACCAACGAGGGAGCCTTCCCGCAGGAATTCCAGCTCATCTACCATGGAAACTACGGTTCCTCTATCCTTGAAGCCAACGCCACGGTACTCACGCCCACCAAGAGCGTTACCCCAATGAACGCCCACGCCGGAGGAGCCATAGGGAACTGGGACACCTATGAGGGCCCCACGAAAGGCTTCATCGAGGAAGTTTATCTCTTCGAACCCATAGCGGACGCTGCCGGAAAGGCTCACGCCGTTCTCCGCAACGCCACGGGCGATCTAGCCACCTCCCTCTCGTGGAACCTAGCCGAACTCCCCTACCTCACCGTATGGAAGAATACCGCAGCATCCGAAGACGGATACGTCACCGGTCTTGAACCAGCCACGGGCTATCCCTTCAACCGTAAGGTGGAACGCAAATTCGGGCGTGTCCCAAAACTGGCCCCTGGGCAATCTCGCTCCTTCACATTGGACTACGGGATCCACATGGGCGCCGAAACCGTGAAAGCCCTAACCGAAAAGGTTTCTGCCATCCAAGGCGAGGTCCCCGTCAAGGTGAACGAGGATCCGCCCAAGGTGGACTGAAGGCCAAATAGGTCCCATGGCAGGTTCGGAATTGAAGTTGCCTCACTTCCGAAGCGGACAACCCAGCCGTTAATGCTCATAAGTTCGATATACACTGGATTGCCGCGTCAACCCTTTGGGTTTCCTCGCAATGACACATCCATCTAAGAGGAAGGTATCAAATGGGGGAAATCCTAGGGAAAGACTAATTTCTCCGAGATTTTTTGCAAGATTTCGAGGATTTTGGCTAATAGGTTATGTAGTTATTTCTCTTTTCTCGCACGCAAACGCTCACGTTGACGTGCGCATTAATTCACCTAATCTAAACAATATTGAAACAATTTCTCAAAAGTGAATCCGGCAAATGGGGAAAACCCACATCGCTCCTTCGTCATGGCTATTCATAACCTTTGCCCAACCAACCTTGGCGGTTTGCCACGCGTCTCTCCCTTTACTGAACGAATGATGAAAACAACACACATCCATCGCCTGACCTTAGCAACCCTCCTTGCCGGCATTGCCGCCTGCGTCCTGCCGCCCGGTGCCTTCGCCCGAGGAATGCCGCAGGACCACTGGTACTTGGAGAAGACCATGATGCGTCCGGATATGCCCGGCCTATCTCGTCCGCGAGGCATGGCAGTCGACGAGAACGGCGAGATCTACGTCGCGGAAAACGGGAACGACCGCATCAGCGCGTGGGATGCCAACGGCTCATTCCTCCGGGGATGGGGAAGCTTGGGCGCCAACGACGGGCAATTCATTGACCCGCAAGGCGTCGCCGTCTTCGAGGGCGAGGTCTACGTCACGGAATGGACTGGTCATCGGGTACAGGTCTTCGACGAGAACGGAACCTTCCTGCGCAAATGGGGCGGATTCGGAACCGCCGACGGACAATTCCAGTACCCTTGGGGAATCGTGGTGGATCGGGACGCCAACGGCACCCAAGTCTATGTCACGGAGTCTTGGGGCTCAAACAGATCGCAAGTGCAAGTCTTCGACGAAAACGGCACATATCTGCGCAAATGGGGCGGATACGGCAGTGCCGACAATCAACTATATGATCCCACCGGAATCGCTATCGGTCCGGATGGTTTGGTCTATTTGAATTCTCGTAGCCACCACAAAGTAAAGGTCTTCCAGAAAAACGGGACTTACGTCCGCTCCTTCGTCACCACTCAAGCTAACGGAGCCACCGTCTATTATCCATACGGACTGAGCTTCGTCGGCAATCGACTGGCGATATCCAGTACATACAACAGCGACCATCGGGTGCGGATTTACGAGACCAACGGCAGCTTCGTCACCGCCATAGGCATGGAAACCAACGGAAATGCGGAGGGACAGTTCGATTTACCGTACTACATCGCCACCGACTCGGCGGGCAATCTGCTCGTTTCCGATGGCAAAAACCACCGCATCCAGGTCTTCGACGTCAACGGGACCTACCTGCACAAGTTCGGCTTCAAGGGCGACCATCGCTTCGACCCCACCGGTTTCCTCGTGGACGAGGTGGGCAACCACTACGTCGCGGACGGCCAGGGCCACCGCATCCTAAAGTGGGACGAGAACGCCACCCCGCTCGCCATCCTCGCCACGGAGGGAGCAGCCGAGGGCAGCGTGAAAGAACCACGTCAAATGGCGTTCGGACCAGGGGGGAGGATCTATGCCGTGGAGCGGGACAATAACCGGGTCTCGGTCTTCGAGCGCAACGGAACTTTCGTCCGTTCCTTCGGCTCCGAGTTCGACAAGCCCGAGGGCGTGACCGTATCCCCGCAGGGAGAAGTCTACGTGGCGGACACCAACAATCACCGAATCCAAGTCTTCGACCTGAACGGCTCGTTCCGGCGGACGTTCGGCGAACAGGGAGATCTCGACGGGCGCTTTAATCGCCCCATGGGACTAGGCTTTAACGGTGCGGGGGAATTGCTGGTCGCGGACTACGGAAACTCCCGCATCCAGGCCCTCGACGCCAATGGCACCTTTCTCTGGAAGAGCAATCACAATGCCTCCGGAAGTTTACGGTCACTCAGTCTTTCCCGCGACGGGTTGATCCTGCTAGGTGGTCGATACCGCGTCCCAATCCTAGACAATCGCGGCGAGCAAATTCTGGTTCACGAAAGGTGGCATGGCGTTTCGTTCAACCGATACGACACCGAAGCATTGACCCCCGTGGCCTTCGCTCCGGATGGGAGCTATCGCTATTTCCAAGGCAACGACGAGTTGCGGCACTACAAGCGCACCTATCGTACGGTGCGTCCCGTACCGTCCAAGGAAATGGCCCTGCCCGAGATCGTATCCGTGGCCCAGCGGGCGGGCACCCACTACCTCGACGTCTCCTACCGCATACATGACCTAGACAGCCCGCAGGCGAGTGCCCGTCTACTCGCCTTCGTGGACGGCGGCAACGACCTCAATAGCGTAATCGTGCCCAAGACCTTCGTCGGCGGCGTTACGGGAAAGCTGGACGACAACGTGTCCACCGGCCAGATCCACACCATCACCTGGAACGCGGGGGCGGATTGGAACGCCAGTTACGGGAAAGTGGAGATGGAAGTGCTCGCCAAGGACGAGAACAACCTCCTCAACCTCCACTTCCTCAACCTGCCGGGCACGGACACCAACGCCACCCAGTTGAAGATCAGCCGCTCCCCCGTAACCGAAGCCGACCTGCTCGACATCTGGTACTGGCTCGTGGCCTCGGGCACGACCGATCCGGAATTTTTCGGAGGCGTGATCCGTCCGCCCGAATCATCGGCACCGGCCGGCTTCAGCCCGGCCGACCTCTCGGGCCTCAAGATGTGGCTCGACGCCACTGATGTAAACGGGGACGGCCAAGCCGATCAAATCGCCAACGGCGCCGAAGTCACCTCGTGGACGGACAAGGCGGGAGGCGACCACAACGCCTCCGGTGGCAACCCGCCCGCTTACGCCAGCACAGGCTTCAACGGTCGGCCCGCCCTACGTTTTGACGGCTCGACGGACTGGCTCGCCTTTCCCGAGATCGACGACGTCCGAACCGTGTTCTGGGTGGTGAGCAGGGATGAGGATGCGACCAATAAATATAAGTTCGTGCTCGGCCACTCAAATCATTATCACTTCCATGCGGGTGACCATAAAATCTGGTATTCATCTAGCTCCACTGCCCCAGTCCAGGAAGGATCGACCTACCTCAGAGGAGTATCCATTGACGGGACCCTAACGGATTTCCCAAGAGGATCCTTCGGTCTCTCCGTCGTCACCACGGACAACGTTTCGGCAAACCAGTTGGGGAAGGATAGAAACTATGACGATCACAGTTGGGATGGCGAAATCGCGGAGATCCTGATCTACAACGAGGTCCTCTCCGATGCGAACAGAGCTAAAGTTGGCAGGTATCTTTCCGAAAAGTGGGGAGTGGGCTACTCGAGCAATCCTTACGCCCATGACTCAACAACCACTACCGCTGGCCGCTCCTACCTGCTTAACCTGCTGAACCTACGTGAAGCTTCACTAGGAGAAGTAACCCGGGCCAAAGAGGGAGGGACCCCCGGTGGGGTCAACCAGTTCGACCCCATCCTGCAGGTACAGCCGGGCAATAGCCCCGAGAAGGTGAACGAGTACGGGTTCGACACCGGAGCCACCGATGGCTTCTGGGTAGTGCCTACCAACTAGAACGAAGCGAACTTAAGGAGACGGAGCTTAAAAACGCCAAGTGAACAGGCAAGACAAAGACGAAGGTTTCCCTTGCGGCGGATGTGCCGCGTTTGGACGGACAGCAATTGGCTTGCCCCTAATCTGCGTCTTTGGGTTTGTTCCCCTCGCCTCGCTCTTCGCCGACTATTCCTTCACCCAGGAATCCGACCCCGCGGGCCTCTTCAGCTCTGTCACCCATACGGGCGAGGCGGGATCGACGGCAAACTCCCTGAGCCCGATCCTGCGGAAGGAGGGATACCGCTTCACCCACTGGTCGGTCAACGGACTGAGGCAAGCCGCCGCGGACGGATCCTCCCGCATCACTTTCGGAGGAACCCTCGACGGGAACCTGACCGCCATCGCCCACTACCTTTTGGAGGGACAAGACTCCGATGCCGACAGCTTTCCCGACTGGTTGGAGCTTCGCACCTACGGGACCCTGAACAAGGACGGCGCGGACGACGCCGACGACGACGGCTTCTCCCTCGAGCTCGAGCAAAAGTCCGGTCTTGTTCCCTCGATCAAGGACGAAATCAGGCAAGGACGCGTGGCCCGCAGGCGTTCGCGCAAGGTCTCCGTAAACTTTGGCGGGGCGAACGTCCTGACCGTACGAAGTGACCCGCAGGGCATCGTTGCCTCTACCGTGAACTTGTTCGACCTCAATTCATCCCACCTCTCGCCTAATCCGCCCGAGTCGCAAGCCGGTTACGCATTCGGCTATTGGACGCTCAACGGGCAGCGAGTGGCCGACCCGACGGGAGCCGCCCTACCCCAAGCTCAGGTAGACCTGAACGAATCGGTGGAACTGGTGGCGAAGTATTTTTCCGAGAACGAGGATACCGACAGGGACGGCATGCCCGACTGGCAGGAATGGAACGCCTTCGGAAATCTCGACCAGGATGAAAGCTCCGACGGCGACGGCTTCTCCACCTCCGACGAGGTGCACTACGGGTTAAACGCGGCCATTGCGGACGAGATCACCCAAGGGAACGTTGCCCGCAGGCGTTCGAAAAAAGTATTCTTGAATCTCGGGGGGGCCAAGAACCTGACCGTTGAGAGCGACCCACCCGGATTCGTCGCCCGGTCCGAGATCAACAGTGACGTCAATGCCAGCTACCAATCTCCCGATCCCGCCCGCAAGCTGGCAGGCTATGCCTTCGCCTACTGGACTCGCAACGGAACGCGAGTGGCGGACTCCACCGGCACGGCGATCCTGCGACCGAGCGGAGTTCTCGAAACGGACGTCGAATTGGTGGCCAAGTACTTGCCCGAGAAACAGGACTCGGACGCCGACGGCACTCCGGACTGGCAGGAATGGAACGCCTTCGGCAATCTCGACCACAACGCCGGCGACGACGAAGACGGGGACGGCTTCCTGCTAGGCAGGGAACTGCAATACGGCTTGCACCCGGCCATCGCAGACCTGGTCGAACAGGGTGGAGTTTCCCGCAGGCGAGCTCGGCGAGTCGGCTTATCCCCCGCCAGTCTCGACCAGAACCAAAGCTCGGAGGATCGGGACGGAGACGGACTGACCCAAGCGCAGGAACTCGCCCTCGGGCTTGACCCCGATAAGGCGGACACCGACGGGGACGGCTTTTCCGACTCCGTAGAGGTATCGAGAGGATCCAATGCCAACGACTCGTCCTCTCTCGCCAACTATCCACCCGGCGACATTCTCCTCGACAATAATACCACCTCCGAGAACTTGCCCGCCGGCTCCATCGTGGGCGACTTCAACGCCACCGACCCCGATGCCAACTCCACCCATGTGTTCTCCCTCGCTGAAGGGAACGGCTCAACCGACAACGCAAAGTTCACTCTGGACGCCAACGGCACTCTCAAGACCGCCGTCATCTTCGACTACGAGACCAACGCCACGACGCTCAACGTACGCGTACGGGCCACGGACGAACTGAACGCAACCAAGGAGAAGACCTTCGTCATCCAAGTCACAAACGTCGTGGAGGATCTCGACCAAGACGGTGTCGAGGACTTTTACGATACGGATGCCGACGGAGACGGCTTTACCGATTCCGAAGAACTCGCCTACGGGTCTGATCCACGAAATGCCAACTCCGTGGCTAACCAACCGCCGAGCGCCATAGACTTGAATGGCACG
>CAJQSI010000062.1 GCA_905612515.1 uncultured Opitutales bacterium
GCCGTCCCTGTCGTTGCCGCTGAGGTCGTGGAGGACGGTGCCTTCGTCCTCGTCGAAGTTCCAGTAGCCGATGAGTCCCGCCTCGGCTTCCACCTCGGGTTCCTGGTTGAGGGCGATGCCCCACTTGGAGCAGAGGTAGCGCTCGACCAACCGTATCTCGGCTTCCGACAAGGCCCGGTCGTAGACGAGGATTTCGCCGAGGTTGCCGGTGAAGTAGTTTTCGTAGTTTCCTCTTTTGCCGATGCGGTCGGCGGGTTGGAAGTCAGTTGTCCGCAGGGAGATGACCTGCAGATCCGTCAGAAAGGAGTAGTCGGTGGTGGTTAAATGGATGCTTTCTCCGTTACGGTGCTGTAGCCCGTTTTTGACATAGTTAGACGCACCAGAAAAAACTGCTTGATTCAAAAAACGCCCAAAACCGCTGGACGCATTCTGCCCGAAGAAAGCAGAATCACCATCGTTCCCCGCTCCTCGGTTGATCACCCAGAAGAAGGTTTTTCCTTGGTTGATGGTGGGGAAGGCGAGCGACTGGTTGCCGTCAAAGCGTAGGAGGTTGAGCCCGGGGCGCTCGGGGAGTTGCCCGGAGCGTATCTCGGGCTGGCGAAAGGCGGTGGCTTGGGTGGCGTTGTGGTCGTGGCCCGCCTTGTCCGCCCAGTTGGCAAGGTGGAGGTGGTCGGTGCCGGCGTCGAATTCATCGTCGGCGCCGACGTCGTTGGCGTCGAGCCAGAGAACTAGGCCGTTCTGCGGAATGGATGAACCGTCGGGGACGTCGACGGGCCAACCGTCGTCGTCGATCGCGGGGCGGGCGTGGATGGCGACCACCGCGGAGGTTTTGCCGTGGTCGTTCGATGCGGTGAGGTAGACGCGGTGGTAGCCGGGGTTTTGGGCGATGCCGGAGATTTCCCCCGTTGCTATGTTCAGGCTGAGCCCCGCGGGCAAGCCCTCGGCTTGGAAGAAGTTGGCTCCGTTGTCCACCTGCAGGCTGAGCGAGAAGCCGGACCCGATGGTGGCGTTGTGCTCGCCCGTGGTGCGAATGATGGGGTTCTCCACGGCGGCATGGAGAGCCTGTATCTCGGAGGCGGTGAGGGATATGTCGTAGAGGCGCAGCTCGTCGATGGCGCCGTCGAAGGGGGGGATAGACTCTGTATTTGTTGTATATACGCGCTTTCCGAACTCAAGTGAAGAGCCGCTAATCAAAGCGTAGTGAGGGGGAAGACCGGTAGCGGAAACCTTCTCTCCGTCCAAGTAGTATTCGTAATGGCTGGCTCCGACGTTCCAGGACAGGGCGAGATGGAACCAGCCATTGGGAATCGTCGCCGTGGTGGCGGTGTGAGTATATGGCCAATCGCGTCTGTAGATGGAAATGGTCTCGCCGACCAGAGAGGTAGCAGGAGGGAATTCGTTGAAGAGCAATCCATTAATATTAGTTAATGAATTCCTGAACAACGCGCGGCCAGGAGCTCCGGCCTGTATGGTGAAGTCGGGCTTGAGCCAGAGGGCGATGGTCTTGAGGGGAGCTTCGTAGGCGGGCAGAGAGAGATAGGTGGCGTCGTCGCCGGGGAGGTCGAGGGCGTCCCCGTCCACCCCGGAAGTGAGCGGCGTGGAAGCAAGCGGTGTGTTGAGTGTGACGTGGTGGCCGTTGCCGCTGGAGTCTGCGATGAATTTGGGGTGGTTGGGCTCGAACTTGTAGTAGGCGAGGAGTCCGTCCTCGGGCTCGGGAGCGGGAACTAAGTCGGCCACGCCCCACTTGTCCATGAGGTAGTCCTCCACGTCGGAACGTTCGGCCTCGGAAAGGATGCGGTCGTAGAGCAGGACCTCGTGAATGAGGCCTTCCCATGTGGCGCCGGCGTTCATTCCGTGCGTGTAAGTCCAATTCGTTAGGGTTCTTGGAGTCGATATCACGGAGGGTTGGTCGAAAAGCAACAAGCCGTTCAGGAGGGCCCCATTTGTGCGGATATATCCAGGATGAGAGATAAAAGAAGGCCCACCCGTACCGAAACTAGAGGAATTGCTATGTTTATAAAGGCCACGACCGTAAACGTCGGAAAGCAAACTGGCATATACCTCGCGTAGCCCGGCGGGGACGTTGAGGGCGAAGAACACTTGGTTCACGGTGGCGTTTTCGTCGTTCTTCAGCCAGGCGGTTTGGGCGAAGTGGAGGGCCTGGCGGTTGCCGACTATTTTGACGGTGGGGGCCTTGTTGGGATCGGACTGGGTGAAGTTGCGGTCGTCGCCCGAGAGGTCGGCCCAGTTGAAGATCTTGGTGTCCTCGGCGAGGTTGTCCGCTACGCCGTCGGCGTTCAGGTCCTCGGCGTCGAGCCAGAGGACGAGCCCGTCGCGCGGCACCTCGGTGGCGTTGGCTTCCTCGAGCGGGGGGCTGGGTGCCCCGATGGCGTCCTGCAGGGAGACGACTTGGCTGGTGGCTTCCCCGAGTGAATTGGTGATGCGGACGGCGTAGGTAGCGTTGTCGTCGGTATCGGCGTCGGCGATCTCGAGCACGGGGGCGGTTGCCCCGTTGATGGATTGCCCGTCCTTGAGCCACTGGTAGGAGAGTTCGTGCCCGCGGGCGGTTACCTCGATTTGGGCGGAGCCATCGTAGCGGTCGTAGCGGGCGAAGGGCTGGGTGGAAACGGAGGGCAGAATCCGGAGGGCAGCGAGGACCTCGGGAGAGAGGTTGTCGAGACTGACGGCCCCTTGCGAAAGCGTGGCGTTGAGATCTTCCAGAACGTCTGAGGGCAGGTCGCCTCGGGTAATTGTTTTGTTAAGGTCGTCGAGCACGTCCAAGGGGAGCATTCCGCGTGTGATGGTACGGTTGAGATCCGCCCGAACGTCGGCGGGGAGCATGTTGCGGGTGATGGTGCGGTTGAGGTCCTGACGAACGCCGGGAGCGAGCCGAGCACGGGAGATAGTGGCATTTAGCTCGGCGAGCACTTGGGGAGAGAGCATGTCGAGCGTGACGGCCCCTGCCCTGACGCTCTCTGCCAATTGAGCGAGAAGCGCGTTTCTAGCCAGTTCGGCGGTAAGGGCGTGGGGGGTCGAGGTGATGCGCTGGTCGGGCTGCAGGTGGAGCCATTGTTGAGCATCGGCTCTGTAAAATCGTACTTGGAGGTAAAGCTCGGGATGATCGAGGAACAGTTCCTCGCCAATGGAAGTCATTCCCTGTCCTCCCAAGAGAACGATATAATGACCGCGATCTACAGGAACCTCGATTGATGCATTGGCATCCGCCCCGTTGCGCCAATGAACGGTGCCGTTGGCATCGCGCAGGGCGAAGGTAAATTGAGCCGTCCCGTCGAAGTTAACTCCATTTACGGAAATCTTGCCACTGAAAGGTACGGGGGCGGCGGAAAGGACCGATCCGAACATGAAAGTCATGGCCAACGCCATGGATGCACGCCGCAATAAAGAGAATTTCGGGAATGTCGAAACGTTAAAACCTCTAGGAAACTCATACATGACTATGTCATGATCGGGCGCTAACGGGACTAAGCAAGACAATTCGATATGATCGATTAGCCTTTAAAACTGATAAGTTATAAACAAGAGGGCAACAGTATGCACAATTCCCATCAGTGCACTGACTCGAGTTCTCAAGAGGGATTTCCTTGTGAGCAAAACAAATATTGCTTCCCATCCAACAACGAAAGGAGCGACTTGCGAACAAGTCGAGCAGCTCTAGACGTCGATCTTTATGCCTTTTCGCAGGTAGGTGGGAACATCGAGGTCTTCGCCCTCGTACAGGTTCCGCTTTCCTTGGTCGCCGAAGATTCCGCGTTGGTTCTCGGTCTGCATGAAGTCGAAGAATTCCTGATCATCGGGAGTCTTGGGATCGGCTTTTTGCTTCTTGGCCTTTTTCTTGGCTGCGGCAGTTTCGCGCTTGAGCTTGGATGCATGGGCGCGGGAAACGGGCTTGGTCTTCTTGGCCTTGGGAGAAGTGGTGAGGACGGGATCGGCGGCGGGGGCGACGTCGGCGGTAGGTATGCCCGCCTCGAGGTCGGTGGCTCCGAGCACGCAGATTTCCACGCGATCTCCCATGTTCTCGTCGACGTGGGCGCCGAACACGACGTGTTCTCCCGCCCTGAATTCCTCGCGTATGCTACCGGCCACTTGCTGAAGGGCGGTCATGTTCATGTCGGGACCGCCGTTGACGGTTATCAGGAGCACATCTGCGGCGCGTGAAACGTCAGGCAAATGCAGCATGGGGCAAAGCAAGAGATCCCGCAGGGCGTGCCTGATGGCGTCCACGCCCTGCCCTTCCCCATAGCCGAAGAGGGTGCGACCGGATCGGAGGGTGAAGGCCTTGCGAAGGTGAGCGAAGTCGACATCGATCATGCCCTTGCGAAAGACGAGCGAGCAAATGGCGGATATGCCGCGACTTACGTTCATACCCGCCTGGGCGAAACATTCGAGGGCAGTGGCGTCTGCCCCACCGATCTGAATGAGGGAGTCGTTGGGAAGAGGAATTACGGCATTGGCGAACTTCCGAAGCTCGGCCAAGGCGTCGTCCGCCATTTGGTGACGCTGCTTTTCCCAGCTAAAGGGCAAAGGAGTGAAGGCGAACACGAGGGCACCGGATTCACGGGCGAGCTTGGCGATGGCGGGAGCGGCGCCGCCGCCGGTTCCGCCTCCAAGACCGGCAAGAAGAAATACCAGATCCACGCCGTCGAGGTTCTTGCGAATGAGATCGCGGTCCTCGTCCACGGCCTTTCGGCCGAGGGAAACTTCACCGCCCGTGCCCATGCCGCGAGTAAGACGTCGGCCAATGGGAAGCTTTTCGGAGGCAATGGAATCGGAAAGGACATCGGCATCGACGTCGATCGCGATAGTGCGTACAGCGTCAAACCCATCGAGGCAAAGGCCATCCACCAAGCTAACCCCCGCTCCACCGATACCGAATACCTTGGCTCGCACGGAGGAGCTGGAATCGGATTGAAAAGAACCGGATGAGAACATGGTTTGTTGTGACATGGGCGTGATGGGTAGCTGGTTTTATCTATTTTTGCTTCTACAGAGTCTGTGAAGATCGGATTTCGGTTAAGGTGGACTCGTCAATTCATTCCGACGAGGTGAACGAGTTTTTTGAACAAGCCTTCCGAACCGTTACTTTCGGCAGGGACTGCGCTGTCCTTTAAACCGTAGTGAAGGAGACCCAACACCGTGGCATTTCCGGGATGGGCGAGATCTCCATCGATTCCGGACGGGAACGAGGCTTTTTCGGTGCGAAGCCCCAAGACGTTTTCCGCTACGCGATCAATTCCCGGGAGCAGGGACCCGCCACCGGTAAGCAATACGCCCGAGGAGACCATCTCTGGATCCAGCAAGGAGCCGATTTCCTTGGCGATGATTTCGAAAAGCTCGACCACCCTCGCATTGATGACTTGGCAAATGGATTTCCGTGAGACGGTGCGATCGCCGATCGTCTTGTTGCCTATGAGCCACACGTCCTCTTTGGCATCGGACTCATCGACCATGGCCTTGCCGTGCTTTATCTTGATAATTTCGGCATAAGGCTCGAGAATGCGAAGCCCCATGCTGAGGTCGCCACTTACGTGATCTCCTCCCACGCACACTACGCCGGTAGCCGCAACGTGACCGTGCCGATACAGGACGTAATCGGTGACTCCGGCCCCGATGTCTACGACGAGTACGCCCGACTGCTGAAGATCGGCCCCCGCCACGATGGCCCCGGAGGCAATGGACGAAACAAAAAGATCAGAAATGGGGAGGCGTCCGTAACCGTCAATGATGTCAACGGTTTCCTGGATGGCATTGTTGTCGCCTTCGATGGCCCAGTATCCGATCTCGATGGACGAACCGCACATGCCTACGGGATCTTCGACGATGCGATCGTCGAGCACAATGGGAGAGCGCACGTGGTGGACGAAACACCGACCTTCCTCGGGTTCCTTGCGTTTGGCCTCCTCCGATGCACGCTCGATATCGGAAAACTCCACACGATTGTCGGAAGCGGCGGTTGAAGAACTGCCACGAAGTTGAGCCCCCCTCAGGTGCGACCCGGTCTGGGCAAGGTAAACCTCGTCGATTTTTGCTCCCGCGGCCTTCTCTGCTTCCTCGAGAGCGGCATGGACGGCAGAGGCAGTCTTGCGGTAATCGACGATTTCACCTTTACGCACGCCCTTGTTCCTAACGCTAGCAGCGGAAACGACGTTGAGATCGCCCGCAGGAGAAAGTACGCCAACCATCGCTTTGGCCTTATGGGTTCCAATTTCTACGGCTCCGAGAATTTTGCTCATGGGCGAATTTAGTTTGATTTAATGGCTTGGGCCAGTTTCGGGACAAATTTCAGAGGTTCATAAACGAGCGAAGACCGAGCGACCGTGTGAGAGGTCGATTGAATTGATGCTTTTGTTATTTTTAAAACCGGGTTCCAGAAGAAGGTATTTGAGACGACGAAGCTGGGCTCGATAATTACGAGGCGCGAAACGCATCTCCTTCACTTCCTTTGATTCAATCAGAACATGGGCACCAGGATCCGATTCATCGGCATCGGGTCGAAGAAAAGATACGACCTTCCATTCTCGATATAGTTCGGGAAAGTCGTTCCGGGCAATTTCGAGAAGCGGCGAAACCTTCTCTAAAACAAGAATTCTTTGGTAACCGTTCCTTTCGTCTTTCTTCAACAAGCCGGGATCGGGATTGAGATTGAGATAAGGCAAGGCGCGCAAAGTAGCATTGCGGAAGTCTTTGCCTTTGTAAATTACGCCCGCTCCCGAAACGAGCCACATTTCGGGAATGCCTTTCTTGGGGCGAATGAAAAGACGATAGAGAGGCTTGTGTTCAGAGATTTCAACTTGAAGAGTGGAAGGGAATCGACGTCGCACTCGAGCGAAGGCGATTTGCGGTTCCCTTTCCAATTTGCTCCGAAGATCCTTCAGTTCCAAGTCCATGAGAGTGGCATTTTCGGGGATTTGGAGCGTCCTCTTGATGAAGTTCCGGCTCAACACCCCATCAGTCGCGTATTTAAGAGAGTCGACAGGAAGAGCCGGACCCGTGAGGTCGACAGGACCCGGATTATTCTGAAAGTGTTCGCAACCGAGCCAAATTCCATATCCGGAACCACCTAGGAGAGCGATGAGCAAAAGAACTTTTCCGACACCAAGAAGAGAACGTCGCCAAGCAACTGAAGACATCGGGCGCCGACGTTTAACGGAAACAAGGTTACGCCAACTTCTATCGGGATTGGACTTGGGGTTCTTTTTCCGTGTAATTGCCATTATGAGCTTCTCGTTTAGGATCGTTTTATCAGGAAGCCTTGCGTTGGGTGAAGCGATCGATTGCCGGCTCTATCAACTCCTGGGCCAAGTGGCCGAAATCGTAACCTGCGCAAGATGCGCTTTTGGGAAGCAAGCTGGTTTCGGTGAGCCCCGGAAGGGTGTTCACCTCAAGAAAATGTGAATGCCCGTCTTCACAGACGATGAAATCCACCCGAGCGAAATCACGGCACCCGCAAACGTCGAAGGCCGTGCGAGCAGCGTCTTTGACCTCTTCCTCCACCTCACAATGCAAAACGGCGGGATAGCGGTATTCGGTCTGTCCCGACTGGTACTTTCGCTCGTAGTCGTAGACACCACCGATCGGAATGACTTCCACCACTCCGAGAGGCTTGCCCCGCAACACGCCAACGGTCAACTCGCGACCACGGATTCGTTTTTCAATCAACCAGTTCCCCTTGGGCAATTCGGGAAGCAAGGCTTCCAATTCTTGTTCACTTTTAACGACTCTCAACCGAACACTGCTTCCTTGGTCGTTAGGCTTGACGATCAAATCGTTTCCGAGAGTAGCAACCAAATCACTTGCGGAAACCTCGCTCAGATCACGGAAGAATCTTCCGGGAGCAACTCGAACGCCGGCTTCCCATACCCGATTTTTCGCCAGGTGCTTTTCCATGCACAGCTTGCTCGAGGTGGAACAGCTTCCGGCGTACTCGACTCCGCGCTCATCCAAGAGTCTCTGCAAGGTGCCGTCTTCACCAAAAGTTCCGTGAATGGCGGGAAACACGATCGTATCCGAGCCGTCCAAGTCGGGCGGAAGAGCAGTTTGCTCCAAGTCCACGAGGGTGACGCCAAAGCGGTCCCGCAGGGCGGATGAAATCGCTTGTCCTGTCTCAAGTGAGACCTCTCGTTCTTCCCCCACTCCACCTGAGAGCACCGTAATCGATGGTAAATTATTTTCTGTCATATATTAGTACCCGCCAACTCGTTAAGGCCACCACAGCCCTTGGTTTTCAGTGTTCAATCAATTCAATGCTTCCTCCCAGCTTTTCCCCAGAAGGGTGACTTCAGGTTGCAGTTCCACACCAGTGGAATCCTTAACCTTTCCGCGCACCCGCCGGATCAGGCGAATAACCTCATCCGCGGTAGCACCACCTTGATTGACGATAAAATTCGCGTGAACGTTTGAAATCGAGGCAGCTCCGAGGGACTCTCCCTTGAGACCGTGATGGTCGATGAGCCGTCCAGCGGAATCGTCGGTCGGGTTCCGAAAGATGCATCCGGCGCTGGATTCGCGAGGTTGCGATACCCAACGTTTCTTGGAAAATTCGTCTATTCGTTGACGAACCTCGGTCTTGGTCGAAAAACCGGTGGCCCGAAGACGAGCCCGCAACACGATGCCCTCCTTGGCCTCTGCGCAAATACGATACCCGACGGTTAGGTTTTCGCCTGCAATCTCACGGACACGACCGTTCGGCATAAGGAAAGTCACGGTCTCGACAAGGTCGCAAGTCTCCCCGCCCATGGCGCCGGCATTCATTCGCAAGGCTCCACCCAAGGTGCCGGGGATACCTTCCAGAAACTCAAAGCCTGCCAGCCCGTGTTCACAAGCCAACCGGCAAATTTCTTTCAACTTGGTTCCGGCCTCGACAACAAAAGTATCGTCGCCGACTAGGCGAACTTCTCTCCAAGCAGGCCCTACGAGACGAAGAGCCAGACCGGCAAAACCATCGTCGGGCACGATCAAGTTGGAACCACGTCCCATTACGAAAAAAGGGAAATCGAAGAGGGAACAAGCATCCACCAATTCGCGCAAATCCTCCGAACAGGAAGGTTCCGCATATGCGGTGGCGGAACCACCTACCCGCAAAGTAGTCTTGTCGGCCAACGGTTCGTCCATGCGAATGATACAGTCCTTCGACAAGCGCGTTTGAAGATAATCGGACCATGCGCGCCAAGCATCGCCGCTTGACAGTTGCCAGGAGGCAAAGGCGTGAGCATGTCGATCCAGATCACCCGCACCCAGAAACAAAACTTGATCACCTTCGGGAGGTGCTGTTCCGATGGCATCCCGCAAGTCTGAAAAATGCGAGAAGACCCGCGTCGCTTTGCGAAGACGAGGGGGCAAGTAGCCCATCATTTTCTCCACCGATCCATCGACGTCCGGAGACTCGTAAGCACCATAGGTAGGCAGAAGAAACAAATCGTCCGCCGCGGACAATTCCTCGGCGAACTCAGCGATCAAGTCACGTGTTCGTGAATAGCGATGAGGCTGAAAGACGACCTTCAGCCGACGCTCGGGAAAGTGATTTTCGGCTTCCGCCAATACGGCGCGAATTTCCGTGGGATGGTGGGCGTAGTCCTCCAATACAAGCCGGTCGGGCGATTCGGCAAGAACGACTTGTCGACGGGCGAGGCCCGGAAAATCAGCCAACTCCTCCGAGTCAGGATTTAGGCCGAGATAACGACATGCAGCAAAAGCAGCGGCCGCATTACGTGAATTGTAGGCTCCGGGTTCCAGAGAATTCTCAAAAGTGATCGTTGGACAGGTTGCCGAGGATTGAGCCAACTTCACCAGCTCATCACCCTCAGGAATAATTACGGCGCTCTCGGTACGAGAAAAAAGTCCGCCGAGCGTTTCGCTAAACCCCTGTTGCGAAGAATATTGAGCTGTGTGATCCCAATCGCAGTTTAAGCAGAGAGTGACGGTTGGGCTAAATCCATCGATCGTCCCGTCGCTCTCGTCCACCTCGATTACAACCCAAGGCGAATTCGAATACGCTCCGGGAGGGATCTCCGGATCACGAAACAATCCTCCGACGAGGTATCCGCATGGAAAATCGGCTTTACGCAAAAGCCACGCAAGCATCGCCGCAGTGGTGGTCTTTCCGTGACTTCCGACCACGGCCAAAACTTTGCATTCGGCAGTCAGCTTAGCCAGAAAATCTCCTCTCCTCAAAACAGGTACGCCTTGCTCCTTCCATTGATCCAAGACAGGCAGGTTCTCGGCAATGGCGGAAGACCTAACCACGACGTCGGGACGAAAACTAGGAACGGGTTCCGAAAGAATACGCACTCCAGATTGTTCAAGCAAACTGCGGACAGGTTCCCGAAACGAGTCGTCAAAAGCTTCCACATCGACACCTGCTCCTTGCAAGTACATGGCCAATGGAGCCATACCCATGCCACCGGCCCCTAGAAGAAAGCATTTGCGAGGAACCTTCATCCGGCAAAAGGCAGGGCGCCTGCAACGACGTCGGGATTACCGCTTTCTTTTAGCACATTGGTGACATCGAAAACGATTTCCGACACCACGTCTCCGGGGTCGGTCGCCACCAAGTTCCGACGCAAAACTGCTCGAAACTCCTCGTTGAACATTACTTCGCGGGCTTCCTCAAAAAGCAATTCCCCGATCTGATCCTGCGGACATACGATGGCAGCGCCCTTCTGCTCGATAAAGGAGGCGTTAAGGGCTTGGTGATCGTCCGCCGCAAAGGGGTAAGGAACCAAAATCGAAGGGACGCGACATCGGACAATTTCGGAAATAGAACCTGCGCCGGCTCGAGAAATCACCAAGTCAGCGGCGGAAAGAACGGTGCTCATCTCATCGCTGAAAGGCACGAACCTCATTGGCACGGAAGAACCGTCGGGATCCGTCATCTCAACAACGCCCGAACTTTCATTACCCATTCCCGTAAGGCAATAAACACTGATCCCATTCGAGGCGAATGCCTCCAAATGCTCTTTCACCCATTTGTTGAGAGAGGCTGCGCCTTGGCTTCCGCCCAATACCACGAGCAGTCGTTCGGTGGAACCCACGCCCAAACTCCTGCGGGCTCGTTCCCGTGGGATTCGACGAAATTCTCTGCGGAGCGGATAGCCTAGGTTACGAACCACTTTGGAAGAAACGCCATCCATCCTGATTCCTTCCGGCAGGTATAGCCTACTCGCCTTTTTGCGAAGCAAACGCACAGCACGTCCGACAGCTCGATTGGCTTCATGCAGAAACACCGGTATCCCGCGACTACGCGCTGCCAAAACCGGCCCGACTGAGGTAAATCCGCCAAAACCAAACAAAGCGTCCGCCCCAATGTTGCGATAGAATCGGAGCGAATGAAAATAAGAGGACACCAAGCCCTTGGCGAACCGGCCTAATCCGATCGGGGTTTTAAGAAAAGGAGCACCGGGGACGCGTTCGAAACTAAGTTCGGGATAATTCTCCGCCAGACGCGAATCAACCATTTTGTTGCTGATAAACATCCAACAGGGGTAGCCTTTTTCTTCCAAACTCTGTGCAAGGGCGATCCCGGGAGTCAGATGACCTCCGGTTCCTCCGCATGCTATTACGACGTTTCTCATGATGCTGTAATCATCTCATCCCTCGCTACAATTCTCTCGACCGCGAGAGGACGGGACCTCCCCAGCTTCGGAATACGTTTAGAATCAAACCGATCAGCACGAAAGTAACCATCAAGTTGGAGCCTCCATAGCTGATGAAGGGTAACGACATGCCTTTGGTAGGCATGGAACCGGTCACAACGCCCACGTTTATGACCGCCTGTAGAGCGATTGCTAAAATAGCTCCTGAACCAATAAGAAAAAGGTATAGATTTGGAGCCTCCCTCAATCGCCAGGCAACCAGAACGAACAATGCTAGGAAGCATGCGACGATTCCGAGCGAGAAAATCAAACCGAGTTCCTCGCCGATTACGGAAAAGATAAAGTCGGTATGAGCCTCGGGCAGGAAATGCATCTGCTGTCTTCCCTTGCCGAGCCCTACTCCATCGATCCCTCCGACACCGAAAGCGAGCATACCTTGCCAAAGTTGGTAGGCGCTGTCGTTGGCATTGGCCTCTACGTCGAGAAATGAAGTGACTCTTCGAATTCGCACGGGGTCTAGATAAACCAGCACAGCGAAGCCGGATACGGCCAAACCAGCAAAAGGAAGCAACCATCGTAAGCTGACCCCGGCCAGAAACATCATGGTTGCGCCGACAGCCCCGCACAGAAAGGTCGTACCGAAATCGGGTTGCAACATAATCAAACCGAGAACGAGTCCGAGAACTAGGGAGGGGCAAACAAAACCTCGCCAGAGGGACTTGATCTCCCTTTGATTCGCGGAAAGGTAAACGGCAAGAATCAAAACAAGTCCGATTTTGGCGAACTCCGAAGGTTGCAATCGCAAAGGGCCCAGACCAAGCCAGCGCTGAGCTCCATTCACCTTGACCCCGAACCCCGGAACCAAAACCAGTATCAATGCCAGAGCACAGATGCCATAGAGCAGCCAAGCCCGTTTGCGTAGCCATTCCAGATTGACGAACGCCGAGATTCCCCCTGCCACAATCGAGAGGCACAACCAAATTGCCTGCTTGGAGACCAAGGCGTACGGACCGCTCTTCGTTACGGCACCCGCACTGAAGAGCATAACCAGACCCAAAGTCGTAAGGGCCAAAGCTACGGTGATGACGAAAATGGGAATGAAGTGACCACCGCTCATCGATGAACGCGTTGCCGTAGCTTGTCCAACGATCATATTTTACCACCACCCAATTTCGACTTTTGCCTTATTCGAACAAGGAACTCATTCCTCGGGGGCATCCACCACGGGGGGCTTGTCGTTATTGAAGAAATCTTCAAATGTCTTGGGATCGGGAGTGGCGGGAGGAGGGATAGTAGGAGTTGTAACTGGATCCACGGGAGATGGCGCCAAAGGAATAGGAGGAGTTGCCCCAGATACAGACAGGACTTGACCGACTCGAATGCTGTTGGCATTCGTCATTCCGTTCAGTTCCATTAGTTTTGCCACTGTCGTGCCGTAGGTGACGGCGATGCGGGATAGGTTGTCACCGGAACGCACCGTGTGAGTATTACCTCCCAGCGAAGGTTCCGGCGTTGGAACAGATGTAGGTGTGCTTGGAATTGATCCACCACTGCCAGGTAAAACGAGAGTTTGGCCGATCTGGAGAGTGTCGCCGGATAGTCCGTTCGCGGTCCGCAACGCCTGTATGGATACACCATGGGAAGAAGCGATTCGAGTGAGATTATCTCCTTTCTTAATGACATAGGAAGTAGCTCCCGGAGAAACAACCGTAGGATCCGGCCCGGATGGCGCCCCAGTTCCGCCAGTGGCAGTGGTTCCGGCCCCCGGCACTAGAACTTCCTGCCCTACACTTAATGAGGCATTTTTGTTCAATCCCGGATTTGCCCCGAGGAGAGCATTCAAGGAGACGTTATTCTTGCGGGCAATTCCCCAGAGCGTGTCTCCTCTCGCAATTTTGTAAACGCTTACTCCCTCGGGTCGCAGGCCAACTCCAGTAGCATCCCCCGTCCCGGAATTAACGATTCCTTCCGTCCCTCCGGGAACGATCAATTCGCCCGGATTGGGTCGAGTGGGAGAAGACCGTCCCCCTGGCGCAGTTCCTGATGCAGACTCACTTGTCGGATCCTCAGTCTCGGTACCTGCGTTAAAGGCAGGATCCACTCCGGTCTCGGGAGGAGAAGTTTCTGTAGTTCCGTTTTGGTCTCCCTTGCCCTTCTTGAGGGTATTGCAACTGGGTTGGAACATCACGAGGAGGATTACTCCCACGTGCAATGACAATACAATTCCGAATATTTTAGTTAGTTTCATGGTACGGTTCTCCTATTTATAATCTCTTAAGCCTGCGTAACTTGAGTACGCCTACGCGTGCGATCCTTCAATTGTAAAACATATCGAACGAATGTTTTTCCGCGTTCCGAGTAATCCGAATAAGTGTCAAAGCTGGCAAATCCCGGACTGAAAAGAATGTCAGTGGCTTCGCGAACGTCTTCAAAAGCCGCTTTAACGGCTTGGGTCAGTTCCCCGAAAACATTGGAAGGCAATCCAAAGGCGGAAAGCCGCTTGCCGAGTGAAGGCCCCGTCTCGCCAATGAGGTAAGCTCTGGCTACAAGCTTGTGAAGCCGGTGTGCAAATGCCTCCTCATCGGCACCCTTGGATTGTCCGCCACCTATCCAGAAAGCTTTACCCGCGAAATGCCGGCACGCCGCCAATGCGGCAGAAAAATTCGTGGCCTTGGAATCGTTCCAAAAGGTCGCGTTGCCCACGGTTGCGACTTTTTCCAACCGATGCGGTTCGCCAACAAATTCGGCCAACACCTTAATCACGGACTCATCGCTTATTCCCTGCGAATCTGCAAAAGCCAAGGCGAGAGCAAGATTTTCTCTCTGAGGAAAAGTCGCAAATGGAGAACCATCGGGAACGGAGACCCGATTCGCATCTTCCCTTGAAATTGTTTTTGGTTGGCAAGACAAAGTCACTCCCATTTCGTGAACAGACTCAAGTACGGAAACACCAGCGAGAAACGGACCGCTCTCCAACCTGTCGACCAATTGACCTTTTGCCCGGATATAAGACGGCATGTCTCCATGACGATCGAGATGATCCTCGTCGATGTTTGTCCAGATTACCGCATCTGGCCGTAAAAGCCTAAGATTCTCTGTCTGAAAAGAACTTAGTTCGAGCATAGCCGTAATCGAACTATCCCGCCTTTCGGCAACCAAGTCCGAAAACGAGTACCCTACGTTTCCCGTGGCCACGGCGGACCGGTTCGTTTCATTGAATAGTTTCGCCAGAAAGCGAACCAAGGTGGTCTTGCCGTTCGTACCCGTCACCGCCACAATTTCACCAGGCCAAAAAGCCGAGGCGAAATCAGCTTCCCCCAGTACATTCATGCCCGCTTTTTTCGCTATTTCGATCCAAGAGTGATCCGGAGCGAACCCCGGGCTCACAACCGCGACCGAGCAAGCCTTTGCCTCCGTCCACCCGAAGGCTCGGCTTTGCTGGTCGAAGGTCGCGTATTCCCAATCCAATGAGCGTAGAAGTTTTTCCACTCCTCTACCGCTCACACCCGCGCCAAGAATTGCGACGGGTTTACGCCGCAACTCATGCCAATCCAAAGATAATTTACTCACTGCGCCCATACTACCGTAGTTTCAATGTCGCCAATCCCACAATGGCGAAGAGTAGTGAAAGAATCCAGAAACGGATTACCACCTTCGTTTCCTTCCAGCCTTTCAGCTCGAAATGGTGGTGAATAGGAGCCATTCGAAAGATTCGATTGCCCGTCAACTTGAAAGAAGCCACTTGCAGTATGACCGACCCCGCCTCGATAACGAAAATTCCGCCCACGATGACCAAGGTGAAGGGTTGATGAATCATCAACGCTATTATCCCCACAAGCCCCCCGATGGCCAGGGAACCCGTATCCCCCATGAACACTTCCGCCGGAGGAGCGTTGTACCACAGGAAGGCCAGGCAACCTCCCAGAAGAGCTGCGCAGACTACGGTAAGTTCTCCCGTTCCGGGAACCATGCTGATGAGGAGGTAGTCGGAAATGATCGAGTTTCCGGAGGCATAAGCCATGAGCCCGTACGCCAAAGCCACCGTTACGGTACAGCCTATTGCCAGTCCATCCAGACCGTCGGTTAGGTTTATGGCGTTGCTCGAACCGCAAAGTGTAAAAAAGAACAGTACGAAAATGGCTGTCAAAGGCATCGTCTGCCACAAGACGTGCTTGTAGAATGGAACCCACAGCTGGGACATTTTTGCCGCGCTGCCCGAGGCATTCCCCTTGATACCGGTAAGCATTTCGCCGACAGGTCCAATCAAAAGATACAAGGCTACGGCCACGGCGATTAGTTGGCCGAGAAGTTTCATTTTCCCGGACAACCCCTTGCTGTTTCTCTTCGCGACCTTTAGATAATCGTCTGAAAATCCTACCACTGTGAGCAATGCATAAACCGCCAAAGCCGTAACCACGTAAATATTCGGGTCTGCCCAAAGTAAAGAAGACAATACCACCGACACAAAGATGAGTAGACCTCCCATCGTAGGGGTGCTCGCCTTCTCCTTGTGCAAGCCTGCCAGTGCTCCCACTTCCTCCTCGCTTCGGAATGCTTGCCGCGCATCCAAGGAGCGGAGGAGGGTAAACAGACGCGGCCCAAGATAAAACCCAAGAAAAAGCGAGGTCAAGCCCGCCATCATGGCGCGAACGGAAATGAATTGAAACAAGCGCAAAGGGCCGAACAGATCCTCCAGATGTTGAAGATAGGTCAGCATCCGGCATATTCCATCTTCCCTTCTTCAGTGGCCCAATCGGGCACGAGCGTTTCCAAAGCGTTTGTCCTGCTCCCCTTTAGTAAAACAGCTCCCTCGAAATCGCTCACAAATGATTCGGCCTCCAGTACGTCAGCAACTGATTCAATCGATTCTCTTTCGATTCCGGACTGAAGAATCCCGGCCTTCATCCATTGAGCTTTTTCGCCGATGAGGAGAACCTTGTCGGATGGACCAATATTAATTCGAGAGCCTGTTTCTTGGTGTAGTCGGGGACCTTCATCGCCTAGCTCCTCCATTCCGCCCAAGGTCAAGAGTTTTGGAAGGTCTCCGGCTTGGCGTTGAAAGAAACGGATGGCATCCAGCATGGACGCCGGGTTGGCGTTGTAACAATCCACATAGTAAAAATTCCCTCGGCCCTTTAGCCATTTGCCCCTTAGGGCCGAGGGTTTATATTGGGGCAGGCGTTCAAATATCTCATCTTCCGAAACGCCCAGCTCCAGCGCTGCCGCCACTGCTAGAGCACAGTTACTTGCCATTCCTTCCGACACCAACGGCAGAGGGAATGATAGGGGTGGGTAACCGCGTCGCCTTAGCCTAAGCGACGCGGTATCCCCAACCCTGTTTGTTTCGGTCTTCGTATCGAAAAACAGGAATCCCTTGGGAGGTTCGTCAGTCGGGTCTCCATACTTTAGGACAAGGGTTTCCGCCTCGCCCTCTTGGACCTCTTGAAATGCATCGAATCGTAAACAATGCTCGGGAAAGATTGCTGTCTTTACGGTTCCGGAATCTTGAATTAACCTAGCTTTCTCTTGAGCTACCTTCGTCTCGCTTCCCAATCCCTCCAGATGAGCCGACGCCACCATGGTTACTAGAGTAATATCGGGAGCAATTGTCTTGGCCAATTTAGCCATCTCCCCGATTTGATTGATTCCAGCCTCGACCACGGCCTGGCGATGAAGGGAATGTTCCAGTCGGAGCAAAGTCAGTGGAACCCCCAACAAATTGTTGAAATTGCCGTCAGTCGCTAGACAAGTATCAGGTCCAAGTAAAAGTTTGAGAGCATCTTTTGTCGAGGTCTTGCCGCAGCTCCCGGTCACACCGACAATTTTTCCTTTGAAATTGCTGCGATGCATGTGAGCTATTCGGAGAAATGCCTCGCCCACATCGGGCGTCTTAAGTTGGGGTAGATCGGACTCTGCTACGAAATGATCCACCATAGCGGATGATGCCCCTAATCTAGCTGCATCTCCGATGAAATCGTGCCCGTCACGTTCCGCCTTTACGGCCACGAACATCTCACCCGACTCCATCCTTCGGGAATCATGAGAGAATCCTGAAACCAAGTTTCGTGGAGAGCGATTCCACTCTCCTCCTGACCATTCAGCCAATGATTCGGGGTCAAAAAACGGCATTAGAATCCTAAAGATTTTGCATTCAAAAGTTCATCGGCAACAAGACGGTCGTCGAATGGGATCGAGGTGTACTGAACCTCTTGAAAAGCCTCATGTCCCTTACCTGCAATTAGAACGCAGTCATCTTTATCCGAAGCATCCAGAGCCAAGCTAATAGCCCTTCGGCGATCATCCACAAAGTTGACTTTAGATCGCTTGGGCAGACCTTTTCTCATGTCGCGAAAAATTTCATCCTGCGGTTCAGTCCGAGGATTGTCGGAAGTAGCCCAGGATTCGTCCGCACCTGCAGAAGCCACTCGAGTCATTTCCATTCTCTTGCCTCTATCTCGATCACCTCCGCAGCCAAAAACTAGATGGAGTTTCCCTTGTGTAAATTCTCGCAACATACCAAGTGCATTGCGGAGCGCATCCGGCGAATGAGCATAATCAACCAACACCTTGTAGGGTTGACCCCTCTCAATTGGTTCCATCCGACCATCCACACCGTTGAATGTACCTACCTTGTGAACGACCTTTGAAACAGAAAAGCCCATTGCGTAAACAATTGCCAGACTCGCTGCTATGTTCATTACGTTGTAACGGCCCAGCATCGGGCTTCGGGTAACTATTGAACCCTCGGGACAATCCAGAACAAATTCCGTACCTTCGGGGGACAAAGATATATCCCTGACGCGAAAATCACTTTGAGGGGCTTCACCAAAGGTAATGCTTCGAACTTGAGTGGGAATCTCTTCAAGCAATCTTTTACCGTAAGGACAATCGCCATTGATAACGGCCACTTTCGGCAGTGAGGCGTTGTCACCATTGAAAATTCTCCTTTTTTCAGAAAAATAGTCCTCCATCGTACCGTGGTAATCTAGGTGATCGCGGCTCAAGTTTAGAAAGGCCGCCACTTCTATGGATAGTCCATTCACGCGAGATTGATGAATACCGTGCGAACTCACTTCCATGACTGCCTCCGAACAACCCGCCGCCAACATACTGCGCAGCATCGCATATAAATCGGCCGATTCCGGGGTGGTCTTGAAAGATGGAATTTCTCTGTCTCCCAAATGGTATTTAACAGTTCCGACCAGTCCAACCGGACGCCCTGGTCGCTCCATCAGATGGCGACTCAAGGCAGTAACGGTCGTCTTTCCGTTAGTGCCGGTTATTCCCGAAACACGTAAAGTCTTATCGGGCCATCCATGGTAACGACGAGCAAAACGAGCCAATGCTTTTCGAGCGTCGGACACACGTAGGGAAGCGACCCCTGAATGTTCAACGTGATCCAGACCGGTTACGATCCCCGCGGCGCCACGGTCAACAGCTTCCTGTATGTGAGTGTTTCCATCTACGCGAGAACCCGAGAATGCGAAAAAGAGAGATCCGGGAGAAACTCGCCGACTATCGGTTACTAGATCGCTGATCAGGCAACTCGAATTACCCCTCAAATCGCAGTCCGTGTCCGGCATAAGTTCTCCCAATGGCATGATCCCGCGCATTCGCTCGCGGAAGTCAGTCGCTGGGTCGGTGATTTGGTCAGGTTGCGTTTTCATGATCAGATCAGTTTATCTTGTAAACCCTACAAGGCTCGCGCCCTTCTGTTTTGCATTGTGGCCAATTCTTCATCGGTTTGATTTGGTCTTACGCCCAAGTAGCCAATAACCTCCTTTGCCACTCGTTGAAAAGCGGGACCCGCCACACTGCCTCCATAACCTATCCGACCCGGTTTCATCTTTGGTTCATCAACGATCACGGAAATTACGATTCGAGGATCGTTTGCAGGAAGGAAACCAACGAATGAGGCAATGTGGTGGCGATTTGAGTATTGTCCTTCAATTATTTTTTTAGTCGTCCCTGTTTTACCTGCTACTAGATAGCCTTTGATTTTAGCTCTTTTAGCAGTTCCCTCGGATACGACTTTTGCGAGCATACCCGTTAAGTTTTTTGCCACTTCCGTTCGCAGCACCCTTCGAATGCTTCTTGGCTTGAATTCAACAACCGTTTTTCCTTCAGAATCATACACCCTCCTAACCACTTGGGGCTTCATCAAAATCCCGTTACTCGCCACTGCCGACATAGCCGAGTGCATTTGCATTGGAGTGACGCTTATTGCGTGCCCCATAGGCATCCTAGTAATCGTTAATCCATCCCAGCGTTTTGGGTGATGAAGCGTACCTCTCCGTTCGCCCCTGAATCCCACACCCGTCCTGGCTCCGAAACCAAAACTCTTGCAGTACTCGTAAAATCTACTTGCCCCAAGCATTATACCGAGTTGAGCCGCTCCCCTGTTGCTGGAATGGACAACTACCTCCTCAACGCTTATTTTACCTAAAGGATGATCATCTCTAGGTAGGCGATACTTCCTACTTCCACGCATCGTGATCGAAGTTGAGCAATCGATGATACTTTCTCCCGTAACTAAGTTTTCATTCATTGCCCCTCCGGCGGCTACGATCTTAAATACCGAACCCGGTTCATAAACATCGGTTATGGTGCGGTTTCGTAGATTCCCCATCTCATATTTGTTGAATTTATTGGGATCGAAATCTGGTGCATTTGCCATGGCCAACACGTATCCCGTAGATGGTTCGCTTACTATAATGCAAGCACTCATCGGGTTGTACTCCTCCACAACCGAAGCCAACTCGCGCTCCACAATGTCCTGAATCATCCTATCGATGCTCAGTTCCACGTTCAGTCCATCTTCCGACGGAACTTCCCTGGTACGGTATTGCAACAATTCCCGACGACGACCATCTCTCTCCCACTCACGCCATCCCGCTTGACCTCTTAAGTAATAATCAACCGTCTTCTCAACACCCATTGAAGGGATGCCTTCCTTGTTCACAAAACCAATTACGTGTGAAGCTAGTTTGTTTCCCGGGTAAAGTCGTGAATGCTTAAAGTTTCCATACACTCCTTTGATTTCGAGTTCCATCAATCGCCGGTAAACATCCTCCTCCACGTCATCGGCTATCTTTGTCCAGCGAATAGGGCGAACCTCCCCACTGAATTCATTACCCGGACGAGTCTTATTTGAAAAGGCCTTGATAATTTCTTGCTCTGAGATTTGCAATAATTCAGCCAGCTTAGAAACTTTAATAAGATCTATGTCCTGAGCTGCTTGTGGATCCACTCCCACTTCGACTAAGGAACGAGTCGTAGCGAATAAATTCCCCTTAGCGTCAACGATGTCGCCACGACGAGCCAGAAGAACTGAAAAGTTTTGGCGGGCATTCTGAGCCGAGTCTCTCAGTGCGTCACCCTTAACTACCTGCAGGTAAACAAGTCGACCGGCAAGAGAACAGAAAACACAAGTTATTGCAGCAAAGACCAAATAGCACCGACATGGACTGAGAAATGCGCTTCTCACTGCACGAAATTCCCCACAAGTGTTCTTTGTCGTGGTGAAGCAATAGACGAATCATCAGGAGAGAGGCGTCTTTTCATCTCGTCCTTGGTAATATAAAATTGATTCGAGACCGGTGGCATCGAAAGCCTACCTTGTACCAATGCGGCCAAACGCGTTGGTCTCATCGAAGCTGACCTTTGGCCACGTAGTGCTCTTAATCTGCGGTTAACTTTTTCACGTTCGTCCTCTAATAGACCGCAAGTGGAAGCATTTTCGGATATTTCCATCCTCAGCCATACGATGCCAAGTGAACAAAAGCCAAATACTGCAAGGGAAAACAGGCTTGCCACCGCACCAAAACGTGTAAAACGCCTATCCTTCGCCTTCGCCATCAGAGTTCAGGTTGCGCAACCTTTTGGAGCACTCGCATACGAGCAGACCGACTTCTCGTATTCCGCTCGACCTCCTCAGCGGTCGGTTTCACGGCCTTGGTCGAAGTTAGCTTCGCGTAGGCAACGCGTTCGTGAATTGAACGAGAATCACGACGATGCTCTGGCCTACCCGCCATTCGCCGCATGAAGCGCTTTACGATACGGTCCTCAAGAGAGTGAAAAGCGATCACCACTAGAAATCCACCCGACTTCAATGCTCGAAACGCCTTTGGCAATGCCACGGCAATGGCTTCCAGTTCGCCATTGATAGCAATTCGAATACCTTGAAAAGTTTTTGTAGCAGGATGCATGCGAGGCTTTCGACCTGTGTGGCCAATGGCTCGAGACACCACTTCCGCTGCACTTACCGTTCGTTGTAGCTTGCCCGTTCCGCGGGCATCTAAAATTGCATTCACCACGCGATTCCAGCGACGCTCTTCCCCATATTCGCGAACCGCTCGAACAAGACTTTCCCGAGTTGCTGTTTCCATAAAATCTGCAGCGCTCTGCCCTTCACGCGGATTCAAACGCATATCAAGAGGTGCATCGAGCCTGAATGAAAAACCTTTCTCCGCTTCCGCCAACTGGAAGGACGAGATACCCAAATCGAAGAGAACTCCGTCAAACTCGCCTTCCGAACTTGCCTCGTCCAAACGCTGAAAGCTCAGATCGCAAAACCGAAAACGCTCACCGTATTCTTCCGCAAGTGGTTCGGCTCTTGTGCCTGCGTCGGGGTCACAATCGAGAGAGACTACTTCAGCATCCTCGGAAGAGTCGAGCAGGCCCCGCGTGTGGCCTCCGCCGCCGAACGTACAATCCAAATAGCGTTTTGAAGGACCGGGGGCAAGAGCCTCCAGTGCCTCGTCTAGAAGTACTGGTATATGCCTCACCTTTGAAGGAGCGCAGACGAACTCAGCCGTGCCGCAAAACATTTAATATCCGTGATTAGGTTCCGAATGCTTACAGTTTGCGCCCTCCAGGCGCCAATTGGGGGGTAAAAAGTGGGGCGGAGCATGCACGGGGCAAAAGAAGGCAATGCGAAAATGAATCGATGACGCGAGGAACCTGAGAAAGAAACGCACCAAACTCCCCTTCCAAAGACGGAAATCCCCAAAACCGTCGTGTATGAAAAAGTGCGGATCTCATAATCCCAGGTCCCTCATCGCATCGAAAAACGTTCGTTCGGAAGCTTGATCGCGAGCCGAGTAACGGCCCTCCCCCCAAACGGCAAAGGCTGAAAAGTTGCCGACCAACACGGCTTTTTTGCGAATGTCCGCATGACCCAGCAACTTGTCGTTCAAGTTGATTCGCCCCTGTTTGTCGCAACCAAATGAATGCGCCTTTGAAAAAAGTTCCATCAAGAGAGCTTGGGCTCTCGCATCGCTCATGCTGGCCTCCGCCACCTTCTCCTCCAATCGAGCCACCATCTTTGGCGGATAAACGGTCACGTACCCCCCCGGATTCGGGAGTGCTAGATAAGTGTTTTCCCCGCCCTCGATACGCCATTT
This sequence comes from uncultured Opitutales bacterium, assembly GCA_905612515.1. Classification (GTDB taxonomy): domain Bacteria; phylum Verrucomicrobiota; class Verrucomicrobiia; order Opitutales; family Seribacteraceae. The sequence goes on from CAJQSI010000062.1 coordinate 23,015, forward strand.
CGAAGGAATGGTGATACGACCTTTGTCGTCCACCGAATGAACGAATTCCCCAACGAAAAAACTGACGGCTGAATTGTCCAAGAGATCTCACTTTCTATCCACTGTGTTCCATTTCACCCCATTTCTTGACAATTTCTCCCACTACCGTCAAGCGATTTTGCAAAACAATTGCATTTTAATCCTTCCAGTATTTTCATTAAACACTTTACTACAATTACTTAGGTGGATATTAAGTAGGAATAAAAAATTTAAAACCGATGTTATAATTTCAGCCGTGTTCCCCACTTCACTGCAGAGAACTGCTCAAACGGCACCATTTGCTCTTCCATTGAGGAACTGTGACGAAAGTCATCTCCGACTTGTAAACGGGAGCAAAATCAGAACAATCAAGGAAAAGTGAAAATCAAAAGAACAAGAGCCGACGAGCTTATCCTTGACCTCGGACTATGCGAAAGCCGCACCCAAGCCAAAGCCCTGATACTAGGAGGGAAGGTTTGGATCGGGACCGAACGGGTGGACAAACCCGGACGCCTTCTCCCCGAAGACGCCGAAGTGAGAGTCGAAACGCCTCCTCCCTATGTGGGACGAGGTGGAGAAAAGCTACGGGGGTTCCTCGACGAGTTTCCTCTAACCATCAAGGGAGTCGACGTTCTGGACCTTGGGGCATCTACGGGAGGTTTCACCGATTGCCTGCTGCAGGCGGGGGCAACATCGGCGACCTGCCTCGACGTAGGACACGGACAGCTCCATTACAAGCTTCGTCAAGACAAACGTGTGACCAACATAGAGCGCACGAATTTGCGTAACATACAACCCGGCGATCTCCCTATGGACCAATACCCTATCATCGTAATGGACCTATCCTTCATCTCCCTTCGCAAAGTCATCGTCGCCGCATGGGCCTTTCTCAGCGAAGGTGGACACCTCATCGCCCTCGCCAAGCCGCAGTTCGAAGCAACCAAGAAGGAGGCAGACCGAGGAAAAGGAGTAATACGAGACGAGGAAGTTCGCGCGCGTACTTTAGAAGAAGTAAAAACCTTCGTTGCGAAAAACCTTCCCGACGCCCAGCTTTTCGCCGAAACCGAATCCCCTCTCAGAGGAGCGGAAGGCAATGTCGAATACTTCTTGGGCTGGAAGAATAACCGGAAGTGATAGCCATCCGGCAGCTACCCGTTTTCTGATTACTCTTCCGAGCCTGCGGCGACAAGATCGCCGATAATACGGTCGCGGGCTTCTTCGGCTCTTGCGGACTGCAGGTCTTCGAGACGGTCGTCGACGGATGCGTCGGAATGCTCCAGCTTCTTTACGTAGGCTCGCTTAAGGCGAGCGAAGGTGACGAGGTTTTCGGTTCTTTCGAGTTCCTTCCAACCTGCACCTATTTCGAGGTCTAAAGCCTTATCCACGACTTGCTGAGCCAAGCTTCGCTCGGCATTAAGCTCGCCCCGCTCTTCCCGAAGGTTTTCCAAGAGGAGATCGATTTCCTTTTTGCGAGCCGTGTCTACAGTGGTTGCATTTTCATCCCCCGTCTCCTTCTTCACAATGTCTTCTCGCTCGCCTTCCAGCTTGCGTTGCTTGGCGTCCGACCTGCGTGAGCGACCATCGTAGGAAGCGCTAACGCTTTGTGAGTTCTTGGCCTTGAGGGAAACGATTCTAGCTTTTTTCGACAAGGCGGCGGCAACCGAGGCGTCGTCGGACTCCAAAGCATTCGTCAACTTGTCGGTAGCTTCGGAAAAAGCTTTAGCCCGAACATCCTTCCCATACTCCCGATAGAGGAGGCGAAAGGAAGCATTCTCATACTTGCCTGGACCAGCTGGGGAATGACCATCGAGAATGAAGACGACGTAACTGTCTCGAGCCTTACGAACGGACGGGGTAAAGAAACGACGTTCATTGAGGGCGGCAACCTCCTCGAGAGGTTGTTTGCCGGAACGATTCTCGGATGGTCTCTTCTCCAGCCCGAGGACATGGGATTGGAGAGCCATTTCTTTTTCGGTAAAGGAAATCGACCGGGAGGAACTGCCTTTTTCCTTGATAAGCTGAGTAATCTCGGGTGATTGGCGAAACTGAGGATACGGCTTGTATTTGCTTTTGAGACGGTTTCCTTTTTGATTCAATTCGTCGAGAAACTCGATTGCGTTTTCACGCGCAATTTCCATGGCCTCGCGTTCGGCGTCCAAGCGATTCTCCTCCTTGACCCGTTCTAGAATCTCCGCCCGAACTTCCTCGAAGGTAACCTCGGGAGCTAAGAAGGTGGCATTGGCATCGAGCAGTGCTAGAGAAGCATTGCTTTCCGCGGACAAGTTCGCCGTGGCGTTTGTGTCGGCAGTGATGCTGTTCAAGTTGGCATCGGCGACGACGGAAGCGTTTGATTCCGCAGTGGCGTTGGCTTCACCCTTCGGACCCGCCTTGCCATCGGGACCGGGCTGTCCTTTGGTCGCGTTGCCTTCTTTTAAGACAGGGGCAGGCGGCGGAAGAGGTTGTGGTTGAAATTCCGCCTTATTGGACTCGAAGTAGCGCCGAAGCCTATCCTCGGTTGGTTCTGAAGTGGGTGGCAGATAATCGTTCATTGCGAATGTGACGGCAGTGGCGATGGTGCGAACAGGTTCCTGAAACATGGGGTCATCTTTGCGTTCCTCATGAAAGGTCTGTAGGCGAAGGGACAAATCACCCGAAACGACAAGGGCGGAGGAGGGAGTCGTGATGCTCGGGATGGCGGAGGGCAGTTGATCTTCGTCCAAAGTGAAGGCCAAGCTGGCATTGCCATCAGCTTCGGAGGCAAAGCCTAGCTCCGCCTTTTTGATGGCCGCCAAGAGGTTGTCTCGAGTGGCGGTGAGATTGCCTGCAGCGCCGAGAAGAACTTCCGTCAAAGTCGAATTCGAATCGACGTGCTTTTCGCGAAACTCGACATCGAGAACCTTGCCGCCCGAACGGAGGGTCAAGCGATCCTTGGGCTTGGGCTGCTCTTTAAGATTAAGGGTAGCAAAGGGCGGAACGGGCAGATCCAGATCCTCGGAAGAAAGGGTAAGTCCGTCGATGTCCCAAGACAGTTCTTCGCCAAACATATCCCAGCGGGCTTCATCACGAAGAGCAAAGCCTGCGGCAGCAAGGGTCTCCTCCGCCTTGGCCGCCCGGAAGTAGGAATAAAGTATGCCTTCCACGGCGCTTTTTCTGACTCCGCGATTGCGACTGACGACTTCGAATGCGCGGGAACGATTGGCATCGTCTACAAGACGTGGGTCGATCTTGGCCAAAAAGCGGAAATAGGCATTGTTCACATCGGAGCCTTGGGCCTCGGGAGGGAGCAGCCCCCATTGATCGGCCAAATGGTCGAGGGCCACCTTCGCCTTGAAGGAACCTTCGGAGAAATCACGGTCGGCTGCGTTTTGTTCCGCGATCAGACGAGCTTTCTGGTCTCGTGGCAAATACGCCCAATTGTTCATAACGTAGTTTATGCGCTGAAACTCCGAGGATAGAGACTGCTGAAGCTGTTGCCGAAATTCCTCGGGGAGTTCGCCGAGACGGTTCTGCATTTCCATGTACCTGCTCATGAGTGCACGTTGATTCTGTTGCGGGATCTCCGGATAAAACCGGTTTTCCGCCTCATCCATGACCTTGGATGAAGGAACGATGATCGCTCCAAAGTCGGCCGCGACTCGATGAGATACCTCCAAAGTGCCGTAAACGTCGGGGTCGTTCAGGTCACGATCGTAGTAGACTTGACGATTCCGAGACTCGTCGGGCAAAAGATCAAAGATCGAAGAGCCTTGAGAAAGGTACAGCACGAAAGAAACGACGATGATGAGAAGCAGCAAGGAGAACAAGACCTTGCCCAACTTCCCACTAATCAGGTTTTGCAAAGCGGTAATCATAACGGAGATGAGGGAAAAAAGGGCTTCATCATGCCTAAAGCGGGACGCAAGTCAACCACGGCTAACGTTACGTACGCATCTACGGTCGACCTATCTAACGAGGCTTGAGAACCGGCGGATCCTCGAAAACGGTATGGTACATCCAGTTTTTTCTTTTGAGTTGTCGAGTGCCCGGTTCAAACCCCTTCACCTTATTAATGGGAATCCAATTTTGCTTGTCGTGCGAGGCTTCATGCCGTTCGTCGAATCGGCCACCGTCGAAGCCCTCTCTCAGTTCCTTGGTGGAAAAAGGACCGGAAGGCTTGGCTTCATCCGGTAATCGAACGTAGTACTTCTGGAAAAACGGCAAATACATAGTGAGCTTCTCAATCGCCAAGTTGTCTCCCTTCCAAAAAAGAAAATATTTTTGGCGTTCACCCGTACTTTCATGTAAAAAGCTGGCGGCAACACGTTTGCCTATCATCTGCCACTCACCAGAGACACCTTTCGGCATAGCCTGACTGGTGAAACGGGCTTCGCCGTCGGATTCGAAAGTAAAAGTGATGGGAAAAGAGCGTTTTCGCGATTTACCTTTGTTGCGGATAAGAACGAACATCGAGCCATTGTCGTCAACCAAGCCCCATCTATCCTCCAGCACAAAACGAGATCCTTTTTTATAGAGGTAATACTCTTGGACTTCTTTGCCGTCGGGAAAAGCAATTACCCGTTTCCCATCTCCCATGCTCCAAGTACCTGTCCGAAGTTTTTCTTTGTTGGTTTTTTGATGCCTGAACAGCAACTCGGCGGGCATGTCCCTGCCCACTTGCCTCAAAATGAGTTGCAAAAAGTAATCTTGTCCTTCGATACGAAGGGACGGGGCTTGAAAAACTTCGCTTTCCCAGTCGGAAATTCCTCCCACGTATTTTCCATCGGGTTTCTTTCCGCAGGAAGCGAAAACCAATGGAATCAGAACGCAAAGAAAAAAAGCAATTGCTCTGCGCCCGCTATCATAAAAAAAAGTCATTCCTCACCAACACTGGCCTAGGCTTATGCTTGTGTCGAATCAGATTTCTTAGACCTACCCAAAAGGCGTATTCGCTCAAAACGGTAAAGTAAACTGGCCGCGAGAAAGCCAAGTCCGAAAAACAAGGTCCAGTGCGATTCTCCATTTTTCTCCCGATCGAACCGTAATTCAGTTTTTTTGAAACCGTTGGCAGGATTTCTCAGTCGGCTCTCAAACACAAAGCGGATGTCCTCATGCTTATCGATAATGGGGAGATAGGTTTCACCCTTGTCACCTATTCGTTTCACAAACATCAATGCATCCGAGTCTCGATCGTAGCTGAGGAAATCCGTCCAAACGAAGTAATCCTCAGCACTGTTAGAATCCGTGCCCATGCTCTGCCAACGTTTTTTCCCGTTATCGTTTGGACCTACAAATTTGTATTTTCGAAAACGTAGCTGGAAATGTCCGTCATCGAAGGTCCATTCCCCGGGAACATCTTGGCCACCTTTCTTGAAGGGATCGTAAATTTTGGGGGTCACTCCCCATGCTTTTCCACTCCACAAGCCTACGCCCAGTTGAAAACTATCTAGAGCCGTAGCGTGCTTGTATTCCACCCAAGGCTTTGGATAGAGCCAACCGTAAATGCTGGAAACAAGATAACAGACAAGGAAGATTCCCGCCAAAAGGCCGGTGATACCTCGTTTGGCTTTGAGGCTTCGAGCTTTCTCGGCCGCTTCCCACTCGATCTCTCGTTGCAGACGGAGTTCCTCGGCATCGATAAGGCTTTGCTCGTCCGGTTCTTCATCCGAGCTCAAACCAAACCGAGTGACGTCCCCGATTCCAGGCAGGGCCACAATCGCTCGACTGGCATCTGGAAAACGATCCTCCGGTTTCTTCGCAGTGGCTTTTGCCATCCATTCGGCCCACGCAAGAGGTAGGTTTTCATCCGATTCTGGGGAACGGATCTCTTCGGGCGAACATCCAGTCAACATTCGTCGAGCCATGAGACCAATGGAGAAAAGGTCGCCCTGCTCTTCCCCCACTCCTCCGGCAAGTTCCTCGGGCGATCGATGAAGAAAAGTTGCCCGAGACGCAATCATGGTCTCGGGTAGTTCCTCAGATGGATTAGCATCCTCGGCGGCCTTCCATCGAGCACGGAACCATTCTTCGCCGGTTAGGCGGGAAAGGCTGAACTCAGTCAACCGGGCGTCGATGCTTCCCGCGTCCGTCATTCCCAGCAACACATTGCTCGGTTTCAGGTTGCCATGCATGAGACCAACGGCATGGGCACTCCTTAGCGCAAGGAGAATGGATGTCGAAATGGCTAGAACTTCTTCCTCCAGCAAAGGTTCGGCCCGTGCGTCCATGTACTCCGACAAGGAAGACGCTCGGCGAAACTCGGGAGGCCCATCAGTTTCCTCCGCAGTTTCAGTCGCTGCGGCAAGTTCGAGTCCAGGTTCCCATGCGTAACGCAGCCAGTGCTTCCATTTGGTAACACCATAACTCTCGAGAGCGGAAATTCCGTCTTGGTCGAGCTGCTCGACAACTTGACATTCGCGTAGAAAGTGATCCGAAAACCCGGGATCTTCTAACAGTTCGCGAGGCAAGACCTTCACTAAAAAGTGATCCCCCTTCCCTGTCCCAGCTTCCCCAACCACCTCGTAGGCATCCCCGAACAAATTCTCGCCCAAATGCCGAAGGATGCGAGCAGGTCCGATGCGTGTGCCGGGGGAGAGCATAAAACGTAAGATTATTTCACGACGTTGAGGGTCAATCCCACTTCAGTTTATTCCGTAATACCCGGAAATGAGAATGGTTCTCCTCCTCAAGGAGGGGAAAGGTTTCTTCCGCCACGACCACTTCGAGCGGAAAAGGGTTGGCTCCGGCGTAAGCGTCTTGCCCATCGGCAGCCACTTTCGGCGGATCCTGCTCGCCAATGGATTCCACAAAAAGCCGAGTCTCTCGAGGGAAGACAACGCTGCGGCTGGTCAAAGTATGAGCGGAAATAGGAGTCATTACAACCACGTGGGCAGCGGGATGAACGAGGGGGCCTCCAGCAGCCAAATTGTAGGCAGTCGATCCAGTGGGCGTGGAAAAGATGACCCCGTCGCAGGCGTACTCGGCCACGGGCTCGTCCTCAACCCGGACGGCCAATCGAGCAAGCCGAGAATCGGAACCACTTTTCACGACAATGTCATTCAGGGCCAATCGCGAATCCCCCGAGCCAAATTTGCACCTCAGCAGAGATCGACGACGAACTTGATAAGCTCCGCGAAAGATTGGAGGTAACTGATGCGCTAAATCTTCCGGAGAAAAAGTTGCGAGAAATCCCAACTGTCCATGCTTTACTCCGGCAACTGGTACGTTCAAACGCACGGCTTCATCGAGCATTCCAAGAAGCGTTCCATCCCCGCCCACCACGAAACAGGCATCCACGCCTTCAAGAAAATCTTCGGATGGGGGAAACTCCGCAGTTGAGCGAACCTCAACACCTTCCGCCTGCGCAATCGCCTCCAAGACGGAGGCAGCTTCGACCGCACCAACCTTGGTGGAGTTGGTAACGATGGCTATTCGGGACAAGGGTTCCATCGGCTCGAAAAGGTTAAGAGATAAAGAATGAGGTGAAGTTCAATCTTGGATGGTGAAACGGTCGGGGTCAAGTTTAGGGCGCCAAAGGAAAGTCGTTTATCGAGAAAGACTCACCTGCACCCGCTACCAACCTTACATCAGGATGAAACTGGTTTCGAAACCATTTTCGCTGCTTCGCCGCCAGCTGCAACGTAGAACGAACGATGGTCTCCAATAATTGGTCTTTGGGCAAATTGCCGGCCAACATGGCCAAAACCTCTCGGTAACCAACGGCTCTGCAGGCGGTCGGGTTTTCCTCCAACCCATGTTCAAGCAAGTGTTCGGTTTCCTCCACCAATCCCGCGTTAAGAATCGCGGCAGCGCGCAGGCGAATCCGTTTCTCTAAATCGGAAGACTCCCTCTCCAAAAGACAAGAACGCCTTACATAGCGATCGAAGGGACTAGGGACTTCCAGGAAACGTTTTTGAAGCACTGTCACTGACTCACCACTTGCGAGACAACGTTCCAGAGCACGAGCAACTCGGCGAGGATTCATCAAGTCGAGATTACCTAGATCGCCGGGGCTGTGTTCTCGTAATTGGTGAAGCAACCCATTGAGCCCTTCCTCACGTTCCAAAAGTTCGACCTTTTCGCGTATCGCATCCGGAATCACCAATCCATCCGACACCGGTTCAAAAAAGCCTTTTAGGTAAAACCCGCTCCCTCCCACAACCAGCACGGGACGACCGCGTTCGTGAATCTCCTTCACTTTCGATTTGGCATAATCCACGTAGCGAGCAACATCAAAGGAATCGGACGGTTCGCACAAATCGATCCCGTGATGCGGCACTCGATCCCGTTCTAATTTCGTAGGTTTGGCAGTCCCTAAATTCGTTCCGCGATAGAACAAAAGAGCGTCGCAGGATAAAACTTCCGCACCTTCACGCTCAGCCCAATCCAAAGAGAAAGCTGTCTTACCAACCGCAGTAACCCCCGCGACAAAATAAATCCGAGGGGCTTCCTCCATAAGATTAACGCCTGAGGCGAAATGAGTTCACCGACATCTTACGCCGACAAGGGCTGCAACCCCTGAGCCAACTCACGGGCCTTGTCGCCAATCTCGGTGGAAATTCTGTCGATAGATTCAATATTTGGGGGAATGCAGTTCACTAAAGCACTGCCTACCACTACCCCGTCCGCTACCTCACCGACTTCCCTAACCTGCTTGGAATTGGAAATACCAAAACCGACCACCACCGGCAAATCGGCATGGCGACGAATAGTAGCCACCTTCTCGGCAAGATCCCCAGCCAAGTCTTCACGTTCTCCCGTTACCCCTTCTCGTGATACGTAATATAAGAAACCGGAAGCGGATGCCGCAATAAGTGGAATGCGCTCCTCGGGAGTAGTGGGAGCCACGATAAAAATGTTTTTCATCCCTCGTCCACGGGAAGCGGCTACAAGGTCATCCGCCTCCTCGGGCGGCAAATCGAGAGTCAGCAAACCATCGACACCGGCCTCGATACTTTTCTGAACATAAGTTTCCACACCTTGAGAGAACACAAGGTTGTAATAGGTATAAAACACGATGGGAGCCTCCGAAAACTCTCGAATCGCCCTCACTAGTCTCAAAACGTCTTCCTGCAAACAGCCCGCATCCAAGGCTCGCTGCGCTGCAAGCTGGTTGGTTTGGCCGTCTGCCAAAGGATCGGAGAAGGGTACCCCCAACTCGAGCAGATCCACGCCGTTTGCGAGAAGAGATTTACAAATGCTCAAAGAATTCTCAAAATCGGGATCGCAGGCGCAAACATAGCCAATGAAGACCGACAATCCTTCTTTTTTCTTTTGTGCGAATAGTTTCGCGATACGATCAATGTTTTCCATATTATTTAAAAAATGGAAATTTTCCTAGCCAAAGCGAACAAGGCAACGGTAAAGCGACTTTTCACCGATAATACATCTGAAGAGTGATTTGGCTGTATCGTATTTTGTTTCCCCTCGCGGCGCTGATTTCCGCCCCGTATTACCTCCGGCGCATGCTCAAGCGGGGTGGGTACGGCAAGAACGTCGGGATGCGTTTAGGCCTTTGGCCCAAACTCCCACCAAAAAAGCCCGGAACAAAACGTATATGGATTCAGGCCGTAAGCGTCGGGGAGGTAGTTTCCATCTCACCTTTACTTGAAGAATTGGCTACTGAGGAGAACATCGAAGTTGTACTATCCTGCACCACAAGCACGGGGCTTCACGTGGCCCAAAGGCAGCATCGAGAAAACATCATCGCTCTCGGTCCATTCCCGATCGACTGGTTGCCATTCTCCTCCAGAGGATGGGAAAGAATTCAACCCGATCTCGTAGCCATGGTGGATAGCGAATTATGGCCCGAACATATGGAACAAGCCCGAAAAAGAAACATTCCCATCGTAATTCTTAACGCTCGCCTGTCCGACCGCACGTTTTTACGTTTAGGAAAATTACGTTTACTGCGTTCTCTTGTTTTGCCCAAACACATTCAAGTATTCGCTGCATCCGAGCGCCAAGCGGAACGTTGGAAGACAGTCGGCATTGCTACTAAAAAAATAAAGGTCACGGGTAACCTGAAACTGGACGCCGAACCAAAACTTCCGCAAACTAAGGAAGTAACCGAATCGCTAAAGAAAGAGTTCGGTTTCCCCGAAACAGACCTCGTTCTCGCAGGAATTTCCACTTGGCCGGGTGAAGAACAAGCACTCGTGGAAGCTTTTTTAGCCGCACGAGCTGAAAACCTACCTGTTCGACTACTTATAATTCCTCGGCATGCCGAACGAAAACAGGAAATTGCAGATGGCTTCGCACGGCGACAGAACCTTGCCATCCATTTCCGCTCCAATGGGAATCAAGCACCTTCGAACAACTCCGTTTACATAGGAGACACAACGGGAGAACTTGGCTCTCTCATTCGCGTTGCCGACCTCGCATTCGTTGGCAAGACCTTGCCTCCCAATGCAGGTGGCCAAAACCCCATTGAACCTGCAGCGAGAGCGATACCGCTCCTATTCGGTCCCAATTATCAAAATTTCCAAGAAGTGTGCGAAGGCCTTCTTGCATTGGGCGCAGCTATAGAGGTGGGAAATCAGGAACAACTTGAAGAACAGGTGATTCGGCTGCTTGGAGATGCGAAAGCCCGCCGAAAAACAGGGCAAGCGGCAAGGCAATGGAAGCAAACGCACTCGGGAGCCACCGACAGAACCCTGAAGGGATTGATTGAAACCTTAAAGTAGAATTAAATCGGACGAACCCTTTGTCGATTGACGCAATGGCACCAAGGCCTTATTGAGACAGAGTATCAATAAATCTAAAACTATATGAACATCACCTATAAAAGCATTGCCCCTATTTTTTCATCTGCATGCCTAGCTGCAGGCACCTTTCTGTTCGCCGCCTGCGGCGGCAATGGTACCGATGATGATGCCAACGGTGCCTCCTCCGACAACGGATTGAGCCTCAAGCAACTCGTCATCGCGCTCAAGGCGAATAAAAATCCAGAGAAAATGCTGGCGGAAAAGGAATCCTTGGAGAAATACCTGTCAGAGAAATTAGCAAGACAAGTAAAGGTAATCATTCCGACAAGCTCGGCGGCTATTGTGGAGAGTTTCAAGAATGGCACGCTCGACATTGGTTACCTGAGCTCAACTGATGCCGCAAGGAACTTGGACGATGCCGCCGCTTCCATTCTGCTCATCCACTTAAAGAATGGGAATCCCCATTACAATAGCATCTGGCTTAGCCTTAAGGACAAGGACTACGGCTCGATCGAAGACCTAAAAGATAAACCGGTGGCATTCGCTAGTCATAGCAGCACATCTGGTTTTCTCATCCCCACTTGGGATCTCTCCAAGCGCGGACTAGTTGGTTCCCAAAAAGCCCTGACCGACTATTTTTCCCAGACTATCTACGGTACGGGCTATGTCTCCGCCGTAGAAAAAGTATTGAGCGGCGAAGTAGAGGCAGCAGCCGTCAGCGACTACGTATACAAGGGAGACAACAAGTACTTGTCGGACAAACAAAAGGCGAAACTGAAGATCGTACAAGAGCAGGGGCCCGTGCCCTCGCACACCATTTGCTATCGGCTGAGCCTTTCCGCTGCAGATCGCGACGTCATCCGGCAAACCCTTTTGGGAATGAACGAAGACAATCCTGAATTGCGCGACAAGGTTTTCAACGGTGAGCTGGTCACCGTGGATCCGGAAGAGCACCTGAAAGTTACCCGAGAAGCACTAGAGGTCCAGAAAACACTCAAGCCATAATTTAGCGGAGAGAATTTCCGCGACCAATGACAAGAGACAATGTTTTGCCTCTGCTAACCGCCCGTGGTCTCGGTTTACGTTTGGACGGACGCTGGCTTTTTCGAAATCTTGACTTCAGCCTTCTTCCCTACGAATTCCTAGCCCTTACAGGCCCTTCAGGCGTCGGAAAATCAAGCCTGCTCTCCTGTCTGGCAGGCACAAAGGAACCAACTGAAGGAGAAGTTGTCCGTAACTTTCCAAAAGACAAAGGCATTGGCATTGTCTTTCAAGATCTCTTGTTAACCGATGGGGCTTCAGTCCTCACAAATACACTTTGCGGCAGGCTAAACCGATATGGCTTTGCTCGAACCCTTTGGGGGTTCTCCGAACAAGATCGGGCGGATGCCTTCAATACATTGCAAGAGCTCGGCATAGCCAACCTCGCTCACAAATGGTCGGCAGAAACCTCCCGAGGCGAACAGCAACGAGTGGCGATTGCCAGAGCACTCTTGCAGGAACCTGCACTCTTTCTGGCAGACGAACCAGTAGCTAGTCTCGACTGCCCTCGAGCTGATGCCGCCTTGAACATTTTCCAACGAGAGGCAAGAAAACACGGGCGACCGGTTTTCGCGGCCCTTCACGACCCTCGGCAAGTTGAACAATTCGCAGACCGCGAACTGAAGCTTTCAGCCAACTGTCCCGAAGACTGGACTCTTCAATCCGTGTCCCGCCATGCCATCTGATCCACGCGAAGACCTAGTTCCTTGGTATAATCGCCTGAACGTGGTGAACCTCACCTTTCTCGTATTTCTTCTTGCCGTAGGCTTTTCCCTTCCTGCCTTGGAAGGGTCCGGACGAGATTTGAACTACTGGGAAAACCTTACTCGTTTCGGAGCAAAGTTTTTCCCTCCGGATTTATCGATTCTGGAACGCACTCTTGCCAGTCTATGGGAAACTTTCCAAATCGCGGCTTGCTCGACCTTTTTTGCCATCACTCTTTCGCTCCTTATTTCTCTCGGGGCTGCGCAAAACTTAGCCCCCAAGTGGCTAGTGATTATTACTCGCATGCTCCTTAATATGATTCGCACTATTCCCAGTCTCCTCTGGGCCTTGCTGGCAGTGGTTATCGTCGGATCCAACTCGTTGGCAGGCGTCATCGCCCTAACGTTCTATAGCATCGGTTACCTCGGCAAGTTCTACAGCGAGGCATTTGAGGCGGCCGATGTTCGCGTGCGGTCAGCGCTCCGCGACATAGGGGCAAGCCGCATGCAAGCCTTTCAATACGGACTCTGGCCAAACGTGAAACCCTTAATATGGAGTCACTCTCTGTGGATGCTGGAGTATAACGTGCGCTCGGCAAGTATCATTGGCTACGTGGGAGCCGGTGGAATCGGACTGCACCTTAAACTTTATGCCGATTCACCCAATAGTTGGGACAAGTTCAGCACAGTGCTGTTGTGTATTCTTTTTGTCGTGACCTTCTTGGATTTCCTCGGTGAACGTATCCGCAAACGGATCAAGCAGAGACTGACGGGCAAAAACGCCTAAATCATTATCATTCGTTTTCTCGCACAAAGCCGAGTACGTCTTTGAGAAAAGGCTTTGGCCATATGTGCCACGAGGTGGTTCGACGAACGAGGGAGAAATGGCCATGGGAAGAGTAAATCTTACGCGTTACCTTCCCGCCCACCGCACGGACTTTCTTGATGAATGTCTCGGCCCGTTCTACGGCGACAAGGGGATCGAAAAGTCCATGCATGACGAGTATCGGCGGTTCGGTCCCGCCGTCCACATGATTCAGGGGCATGAATTCCTTGTGGTCCCTGCCGACGTCAAAGACGTCGCGATAGAGAAATTCCTTTGATGGATCGAAATAATAAGGGCAGGACATAGCGATAACGCCTTTGATCCAGGAAAAGTCTCCGCCCACCTGCTTAAGATAAGTTTCGTCGAGTCCCACCAATGCCATGCTGTGGGCACCCGACGAGTGCCCCATGAGGAATATCTTCTTCGGGTTGCCACCATATTTGGCGACATTGTCCCGAATCCACTTAACGGCAAGAACGGCGTCCTCGGGAAACGCGGGGAAGCGGACCTCGGGATAAAGGCGATAATTGGCAGTCGCGAATACCACACCCGCTTTCGCGAACTGTTTCCCGATGGTTCGGTGGTAGTCTTTTCTACCCCAACGCCAACTGCCTCCATGAAAAAAAAGAATGACGGGACAATCCTTCGCCCCCTCCACATGCACCACGTCGAGAACCTGCCTCTCGTGCTTGCCATAGGAAAGGTTAAGCGTCTCCAGAACTTTTGGCTGTTTATCGAAAATTCCTGCCTGAGCGGTAGGGAAACCGGCAAAACAGGCAAACAACCAGCAGAAAACGATTCTCATCAGCTTTTCAAGTAACATAGTTGAGAGACCCGTGCAATTCGGAAATAAACCGACTCACAAATGAACAGGGCGTTACGAGATACGGCAGCCCAAGTCTCCTTTTGCTCGGGCATGAAGATTCGGGGAGGGAAGGGAGCGGCTATGATTCTACGAGCGGCGCCAAGGTCGCAGGCAAGAAAACGGGCGGGCATCGTGGACTTAGAAGAACTTTCTTCAGGAAGAGGAACTGGGGCGATAGACCGGATTCGAACCGGCGACCCCCGGCACCACAAGCCGGTGCTCTAACCAACTGAGCTACTACCGCCACAAAGTAAGCTGACTAAACTAAAAACTATTCGGATACAGTCAACGCGAAAGGTTGCGATTCACGTCTTGCCTTCTTGACCGAACAGGAAGTTTCGGGCATCATTTGTCCCTTTTCGATAATTATGCTACGAGCTGGAATAGTAGGTTTGCCCAACGTCGGCAAGAGTACCCTTTTTAACGCGTTGACCAAGAGTCGCAAAGCGGAGGCGGCGAATTACCCCTTTTGTACGATCGACCCGAATGTGGGGATGGTCCAAGTGCCTGACGAAAGGCTCGCTCCGTTGGCTGAACTAGTTGGTACCGACACCATTATTCCCGCAGCGATTGAAATGGTGGACATCGCGGGCCTAGTGGAAGGCGCCAGCAAGGGAGAAGGCCTGGGAAACAAATTTCTCGCCAACGTTCGTGAAGTGGATGCCATCGTGCATGTCGTACGATGCTTCGAGGACGAGGACGTGATCCACAACATGGGAGGAGTCGATCCCCTTCGAGATGCCGAGGTCATAATGACGGAACTTGTGCTTGCGGATGCGGAATCGGTGGAAAGCCAGCATCACAAAACGATCAAAAAGGCTCGCGGCAAGGACAAGGACGCCGCTTTCAGCGTGGCCCTCCTAGAACGCCTCGCCCCACATCTGGATGAAGGCAAACCGGCAAATCTCCTGCCCATGGATGATGACGAGGTGGCGAGACTGAAGTCATTTTGCCTGCTCACTGCCAAGCCCATGCTGTATGCCTGCAACGTAAAGGAGGAAGACGTAGCCGACCCGAGTGGCAACCAAAACGTATCAAAACTTCGCGAATGGACCGCCAGTCAACAAGACGCCGGTTCGTGCGTGATTTCGGCAAAAATGGAAGAAGAGCTTACCGAACTGGAAAATAGTGAGGTAGCCGAGTATCTGGAGTCGATGGGTGTAAGCGATTCGGGTGTTTCGGGGCTAATCCAAGCCACCTACGATTTACTGGGCTTGGCCTCGTTTCTGACCGCAGGGGAAAAGGAAGCCCGAGCATGGACCTTTCGAAAAGGCATGAAAGCTCCGCAATGCGCCGGGGTCATACATACTGATTTCGAGAAGACCTTCATCAAAGCCGACGTGATCTCTTACGACGATCTGATAACCGCAGGTTCCATGCAATCCGCCCGAGAGATCGGCAAATGGCGTTTGGAAGGAAAGGAATATCAGTTTATCGATGGCGACGTCACCCTCTTCAAGTGCGGAGCTTAAATTCCTCGTCTTAGAATTGAGTCTCAGAAACCTTTCGATAGGATATTAACTATTATGCCGGTGAAAATATTTCGCATGTGGTCGCCAGTCTATTTGGGGACGATTCTCTTGTGGATAGCCTCCTGTTCCGATTCCTCGGAAATAAGTAGTTACTCCATCCCCAAAGAGAAGCAAAGCCCCCTTACCATGGACAATCTAGAGATGGCTCAACCCATTTGGGATGTCCCCTCGGGATGGAAACCCGGAAAGGAATCATCGATGCGCGTGGGGAGCTTTGCCGTAGAAGACGAAAATGGTTCCGCCTTGGACATTTCGATCAGCAACTTGTTAGGAGACGGCGGCGGACTCCTATCGAACGTAAACCGTTGGATCGGCCAGATTGGAATGAGCGCAACAACCGACGGAGGACTTCCAAATTACGTCAGCGATATTACGGTAGCAGGTAAATCCGCAACTTTGGTAAAAGCGTCGAACAAAGAGCAAACCCTTGTTGCTGCGATTGTTAAAACAGGAGACCGATCATGGTTCTTCAAAATGATAGGTGAATCAAGACTCGCCGAAAAGGAACAAGCAAATTTCGATTCACTCCTCAATTCCGTCCGCTTCGAAGGCAACGATGAAGAGGAGGAGTAAAGCAAAGTGACTGCGCAAAAGCAAAGTTGGCGGAAACGCTGGCGGAAAAACCCGATCATCAGTGTGTTCACCTCCTTGCGGCTAACGGTGACGTTGCTCGCTTTTTCGCTGGCCTTGGTATTTTTCGGTACTCTCGATCAAGTGAACATCGGTATAAACAAGGCCCAAAAAGACTATTTCGAGTCTTTTTTCGTGGCGTGGAAATATCCCGAAGAATGGCCCTTGGGAACGAAAATGGTGCTAGTCACACATCCGGAAAGCGACATTGCCAAGAAACACGAACAGATCGCGATAAACGACAAGCAATTGGAAAACTTTCGATTCCTTGGGTTCATCGACAACACCTTTCATTCCCAAATAAAATCCGTTTTCGAGGATTCAGAAGGTTTCTTGGAACCCGACCCGAATTTACGCTTTCACACTCTCGAGGAAATCAAGTCAGTTCTAGCCAAAGAGGAGTACAAGAATGGTCATGGAGCCATCCTTCCGGATTCGGCCATGGATCAACCGAAAGACTCTCAGAATTCCAATAAGGATTCTAAGGCCAAACCGAACAACGAACCCGATTTGGCAATCATCGAACTCGAAGGTCAAATGCCCTTTGCGCTGAGGGGGTTTCCCGTGCCTCTGCCCGGGGGATACCTATTGGGAGGCTTGCTACTCATTAATCTAATGACTTCGGCAGCCTTCCGCTACCAGCTGAACATACGGCACGCAGGTATTTGGATTACCCATAGCGGACTTGCCTTGATGCTGATTAGCGAGTTGGTAACGGACCTCACGGAGAAAGAGAGCATCATGATTCTCGACGAGGGTGAATCCGCCAACTATTCGAAAGATTTCCATGATGATGAGTTTGTTTTGATCGATGAATCCGGAGAAGAAACGGATGAAGTTCTCAGCTTGCCCATTAATCTATTGGATCCGGAGCCCGAAAACGTCGGTGGACTCTTGGGAAACTTGTTCAAAGGCGATGCCGGAGACTTACCGGAAATAAACTTGAAAGAATCCGACTCGAGGTTTCCTTTCGTTGTCCGCGTCAAAAAGTTTTATAAGAACGCTGACTTCAACACCCCTAAGGAGGGTGACCAAAGTTTTACCCTGAAAAACGCCAATGGAAGGAAGGTTCAAATCGCCCCCATTGAGCAACCTGAAACCTTCAGGGCGGACGAGATGAACTTCCGTACGGCAGTTGTAGAATTGAGGTCGACCGAAGATACCAACAACACGATTGGGGAATGGCTAACATCATCCTTCTTTGATGCAGCCGGATACCAACCACAACGATTCAAACACGGCGAAAAAAGCTACCGTTTGGAAATTCGGCGCAAGCGATACCATTATGACTTCCACATGGAATTACTGGATTTTCGTTTCCTGCGCTATCCAGGAACGGATAGACCCAAGGATTTTTCAAGCGACATAAACATCCGGATTCCGGGAGAACCTGTTCGGAAGACTCGCATTTACATGAATCATCCCCTCAGTCTCAAGGGAAACACCTTCTTTCAGGCGGGATTTGATTCTACTACGGAAACTCAAACCAGACTCCAAGTCGTCAACAATCCGGGTAGCATATTGCCATACATTGGCGTCACTTTGGTGGGACTGGGTTTGTCAGTCCAATTCCTCTTTCACCTTTTAGGATTTGTAAAGAGAAGAAAGAAAGTAGGCGTTGCATGAGTACTGATCCGGAAGAAACCGAGAGGGACAGAGCGTCCTTCAGCGCCAAGGTCGCCAAATGGGCACCCATCGTATTAGTCGTAATCTTCGCACTATACGCCCTCAGCAAACTGCGTCCGCCTCGCCACGAAGGAAATTTTGATTTGGTAACCTTGGGAGGTTTGCCCGTGCAGGAGAAAGGGCGAGTTAAACCTCTCGACACGGTAGCCCGCAATGCCCTGTTGGTAATGCGAGGCAAACAAACCGTTCCCGATGGTCCCGACGTCGGTTACTTCGAAAAACTTTTCTACGGCAAAAAATCACCTCGTTACCTTCCCGCAATTGAATGGTTCGCTGAGCTAACACTCCGCCCACAGGAGGCGGACGAATACAAGGTGTTTCGGATCGATCACCCAGAAGTGCTGGGACTCTTCGGTTTTGAACCCGGAAAGGAGAAGTATTTTTCCTTCAATGATCTCTTCCACGCCGGAGAGATACAGGCTCTTAGAGGAAAGATGGATGACGTCTTGCAGGAGGTTAATGACTTCGTGGCAAAAAATCCCGACGCCACGGAAAAAGAGCGGGATGAAATGCGCGAACGGCTGGTACCACTTTACGAAGAAACTCAAAAAAAGCATGACGCCTTGTTGGCAATGGTAACCAAAGTCGAGCGGGCCACCCGCTCCATCAAACTAGGCGAAGACTTAAATAGAAACAACAAACTCGACGATGGAGAAGATCTCAACCAGAACAACGAGCTAGACCCGGGGCCCGACCCGAAGAAGTACACGCCCTATCAACGCAACTTGGGTCACCTCTACGAATCGGTAACTCTATACGACCAGCTCAAGAATGCTCTTTACCCACAAGCCAGAGCGGAACTGTTCGGTTCTTCTTACTCCAACGATCTTGCGGTTCTCGCATTGCGCAAGGAATTACTTGAACTCGGCGCACTTGAAAACGAAAGCATGGCAATCGAAGCCCTACGCGACAAACCAGGCGCCCTCAAACAGATACAAGACTTTCAATCTTCCGAGACATTCCTTCAAGGCCAAGCCCGATTTGCGCCCTTGGGCATTGTTCCTCCGGCCAGCTTCGAGGGAACGATAAGTATAGAAGACGGCAGCAACAAGCTGCGTGCGTCCACAGGGAAGCTTCCGGAGTTCCTAAGCGCTCAAGATCAAGTGAAAATCGGGTCCTACTCCACCTTTCGTGGGATCTGGCGCGAAAACCAGTTGCGGGAAAAACTGATCAAGTCGGTAGAGGGCGATGATTCAGCAACCCTCACAAACGTTCACGAAGGTCGCTACTGGGTCATCGACGTATGCTTCTACCTCGCTTTCGGTCTGATCGCCTACGGGCTCTTCCGACGATTGGAAAAGAAGAGGTCGCTTGGTCTGGCCGGTTTTACTGCCGTTTGCATATTTGCCGGGTTGTCTTGTATCTGGCAGGTCCTCTTCGGCGTCCCCTCGGCAACGACGGAGAACGTAACCCTGCACGACATCGATTGGATTTCTCTTCCGGATTCTCTACTTGAGACCAGAGGACAATCCGCCAAAGGCGATCCGGGCAACGTTGGCAAGATCAACCCAATAGTTAAATCCTATGCCGACCTCTCGAAAACCTTTCAAGAAGGTGACTACGCCAAGTTCAATGGCATTGTAAAAAAGCTTTCGGACGATTTCGCAAAGGTCGCGCCTTTGCAGTGGCATGACTTCAAGAACCTTTCCCCCGAACAAAACTTTAATGCCGCCCAGCCTTTCGTCACATGCATGGCGCTATACCTCGTTGCTCTCATATTGGTCTTCTTCTCCTGGCTAATTTGGCAGGACCCACTTCAAAGGTCGGCCGTAGGCATTGCCTACGTAGCCCTTTTTATTCATATCGCGGGACTTCTAGTCCGGATCTGGATACAGGGGCGACCTCCAGTAACCAATTTATACTCCTCCGCCATTTTTATAAGTTTGGGAGCAGTGCTATTCGGCTTGATCTTCGAACGCATATACCGAAACGGAATTGGAACGGCGGCGGCCTCCATCGTGGGTTTCGTCTCTTTGATTATAGCCCACAACCTCGCCATGGATGGAGACACCTTGGAAATGCTTCAAGCCGTTCTGGACACCAACCTCTGGCTCGCCACGCACGTCGTATGCATCACCATGGGTTACGTCGCAATGTTCGTGGCCGGGATACTCGCGATCCTCTATGTTCTGAGAGGTGTGCTAGATCGACGTTTCGATAAGAAGACCGCTAGTTCCATCTCTTCCATGATATATGGGGTCACCTGCTTCGCCGTTATTTTCAGTTTCGTCGGCACCATGCTCGGGGGCATCTGGGCCGACCAGTCTTGGGGGCGTTTCTGGGGCTGGGATCCCAAGGAAAACGGTGCCTTGCTCATTGTCATCTGGAGTGCCATCGCACTTCATTCAAGATGGGGAGGTCTCGCCAAGGATCGAGGTATCGCCGCCCTAGCCATCGGGGGAAACATAGTCACCGCTTGGTCATGGTTCGGTACAAATCTTCTTCAAGAAGGCTTACACAGTTACGGTTTCTCGGACGCGGGCTTCCTCTGGTTGATGCGATTCATTGGACTACAGCTATTCTTCGTTGCTATTGCCTATCTTCCAAAACGCCTATGGCGTAGTGAACTCCGATCGGACGCAAAGACCGCCTAACAGAAGTTCCGTCACTTCTTCAACGAACTCGTCAAGGTCTCGAAAACTTCGCGTGCAGAACGACCGAAAGAGCAAGAAAAAGGAATTTCACAATTCTCCAAGGATCGTTCCAGAGCTGCTGCTTCGGTAAGCCTAACGAGGATCAAGTCTCTATTCATGTAGTTTTTAAGAACAAACTCCTCCACCTCGTCCTTGCGTAATTCCAATCGGCGGAACCATCCCCTCAAGGAATAGCCCTTTTCGTCGATCCGCAGACGAGACCACTCGAACATTTGATCGAGGAGGCTGAGCGTCGCAAGTACTCCAAAGAAAACCCGAGCAATCCAATTAAAAGCCTCGACCTCAAAGGTGAGCATCCAGAAGAACGCCGCAAGTAACGCAAAAAACAAGCTCAGAGCTAATTGTCTCCACCAAATTGGCTTAACGACGATGTCTCGACCTTTGGATTGTGTTCGACTCATCTCGAGCGAAAAGTAGTTACGCCAGACATCTACGAAGGACGGAGCGTGGGAAAAAGAATGGTATCTCGAATGTTGGCCGCCTTCGTGAGAAAGATCACTAGGCGATCGATGCCTAGCCCCATACCGCCGGCAGGTGGCATCCCGTGCTCAAGCGCCATGAGAAAATCTTCGTCCATTTCTTGGGTTTCCTCTCCCACTTGGCGTTGGAAAGCTTCTCGTTGAACGAAGGGGTCATTCTGTTCGGAATAGGCGGGGGCAATCTCCTGCCCATTGATACAGAGTTCGAACACGTCGATGGTGGAAGGATCGTCTTGAGTGATTTTGGCTAGAGGACATAGCTCACGAGGAATGTGAGTGACGAAAGTAGGTTGCACGAGGGTGTGCTCAATAACTTTCTCGAAGACGTCGTTGGTCACCTCAAAATCTTCCAATCCGGGATCCACTTCAATACCGAGTTCCTTGGTCTTTTCCAGTTTCGCAGCAGTGGGTAGATCAAACCAGTCGTCGCGACCGACGGTCTCGATGATGAGATCCTTGTACTTGGCTTCACGCCATTCTCCGGACAGATCGATTACGTCGCCTTCCGGACGCTCGATCGTAAGCGTGCCAATCGCTTGTTCGGCCACATGCTGAACAAGGGATCGAGTGAGTTCCATCATGCCGCGAAAATCGGTGTAGGCCTGGTAAGCCTCCAACATGGTGAACTCGGGGTTGTGCCTTCGGGAAAGTCCCTCGTTACGAAACACTCTCCCGATTTCAAAGACCCGATCAAAGCCGCCGACGAGAAGGCGCTTCAAGTGCAACTCGAGGGCAATACGCAGATTGAAATCACAGGAAAGAGCATTGAAGTGAGTTTGAAAAGGCCGAGCGGCGGCCCCACCGGATACGGCTTGCAGCATGGGCGTCTCGACTTCGAGGAATTCGCGCTCCCAAAGGAATTCGCGCATGTGCCGAATGATGCTGCTGCGCGCCTTGAAACGTTCTCGAGAATCTTCGTTGACCACGAGATCCAGATAGCGTTGACGGTAGATTTGCTCGTTGTCAGTGAGGCCATGCCACTTCTCGGGAAGAGGACGAAGAGATTTTGAAACCAAGGTATACTCTTCAGCCCTAACGGTAATTTCACCCGTCTTGGTACGGAACAACTTTCCGCGTACACCAATGAAGTCGCCCAAATCCAGTTTCTTGAACTCGGCGTAGGACTCGTCCCCTATCTCGTCTCGCCTCACATAGGCTTGGATACGACCATCCCTATCCAGTAATTTCAGGAAAGTGGCTTTCCCCATCAAGCGAAAGATCACAATCCGGCCAACGACCGACACCTCCGGCCCCTCCTCCTCTTCTTCAGGCAAAAGAGCTTTTGCCTGCTCCGAAGTGTGGGATTGATGGCAATTGGCGGAAAAGGGATCGGCACCCGACTCACGCAAAGAGTCCAGCTTGGCCTTCCGTACGGCAAAGAGATCACTCGTTTCGATATCGGTTGAATCGTTCGGTTCTTGGGTTTCGCTCATTAGAAAAAACAAATAAGGCTACCTTTAGCGGGGGCTGAGGCAATGGAAATCCCGATGACTTCGAAAAATCAAATAGCCTTCAACTTAGGATACTTTGGCCAAGACTACACGAAATCCAAGATTGCGAAAACGGTGGTAGAGGGAATTCGTAGAACGCGACGAGGATTTACACTCCGTAGCGCTTTTCATGTATCCACCGCCACGACTTATTCGAAACTCGTCCTGTTCGGAATCCCCAAGCAATGTGTTAACGAAAGAATTGCCAACCCACTCTCGAATGTTGCCGTAGAGGTCATACAATCCCCATGGATTCGCTTGCTTCAAGCCAACCGGGTGAATGTGCTTTTTGCTGTTTTCCTTGAACCAAGCGTGTCTCAACAACTCGGCAGGGTCATCACCGAAATAATAGTCAGTGGCAGATCCTGCTCGGCAAGCGTATTCCCACTCTACCTCCGAGGGCAGTCGATACTCGTAACCCTTGGGCAAATGATCATGACGTTTGCCAAGATTGGTCATTGCCTTGCAAAAAGACACGGCATCGAGCCAGGAAACGTTGTTTACGGGCAAATTTTCGCGAAAAAAGCCTTCTCCGTCATCAATGTGACTTGGATTCAGTCCCATGACGCTGCCATAGACTTCTTGGGTTATGAGATGCTGCCCCATCCAAAACCCCTCTTGCATTTCAACCAAACGAGCCTCGTTTGCATAGGGAACCCAAACGGTTAGAGAACCTGAGGGTATCCAAGAGTAATCGGAACCTAAAATGTCTTGATGCGCATCCGGCTCACTTGGCTCGCTTTCGGATCTGGCTTCAACCTTAGCCTCCAAAGCGACGGGGATGCGTGTATTGGAAGGCTTTCGAGACTTTCTCGCAATCGCAAAGTCACTGGGAGGTCTCACCGGCAAATTCAGCTTAACTCGGGAAGAATCTTTCTCCTTGGGAGCAACTGGAACGACTTCCTCTTTGGGAGAAACAGGGATAACTTGCTCTTTATTTGTCTCAAGTCGGCGAAGAACTCTCCGCCTCTGCGCCTCGCCGGCAGCATCCCATATCGGCCACAAATCGGCTTCGAAAATATCGACTGAGGTAATGGGCTTAGACGAAATCCCACTGACTGTTTGTCGCTCCTCAGTTTCCCCCAAGATATCAAGGACAGCGCACTTGGCCTTTTTTCGCCAATCGTTGTCGGAAGTCTGGATAGACTGAAAGGGCTGTAGACAAAGATCAAGACCTGCCGGGAGATCAGTCTCTTTTAGATAAATAGAAAGGATATCCTTATCGAGACTAAGAGCGTATCCCACCTCGCTTCTCACATATCGAGATTCAACCGCATCAGGAGAAATAAAAACGACGAATAGCTTGGAGCCCTTTATCGCGGAGGCGATTTCCTCAACCCATTCACCGGCTGGGGAAATGCCCTCGTCATACCACATATCCACACCTTGCTTGCGCAGCCAGTCCATGCATTCGTATACGAAGGCTTTATCGGCGTGGGCATAACTTACAAAAGAGTAAGAGCCTTCCCCTGAATAAGCCTCGAAAGGAACTGGAGTGGTATTGTTCGCAATCATGATGGAAGAGAACAGGTCAGTAATCAATGTACCCGGAACGCTGCAAGAGGTAAATAGGGAAACTACCAAATCCTTTGGCAAGCTCGATGTTTCCTACGTACTCGAAGTCAAAGTCATCATGACCAAAGGAAAGTAGACCGGCGACCGTTTCCGAAACGTAAACACATCCCGGCAAGGCAATCGGCTCGATTCGAGCTGCCTTGTTAACGTGAGAGCCAAAAAAATTCGTCTGGCGCAGGAGAGGATCATGAGCCGCGTAAGCGGGACCAGCATGCAACGCGATGCGTATGTCGAAATCAAAAGGTAGGCCTTTCTCGCTCCAATCGGTCTGAGAAACAAAATCTCGCAAGTCCAAGGCTAAGGCCAGACCGTCTTCAACCTCATCGAAAACGCAAAAAATGGCATCCCCCCAAGTATTGATGAAAGCAGGGCGTCGAGATTGCTTGTCCAAAAGTGAGGCAAGACCTCCTAGGAATTGCTCAACGTATACGGGGGAATCGGAGTCAGGGAGTTTGCTAAAGCCTTGTACGTCGGCGAAAAGCATAGTCTTAACTAGACGTACAGGCCCTGTTTCCGCGGTGCGGGATGCTGCCACGAGAAAGGCAGGTTTCGTTTCACCCGATTTGCGAACAGGTGTGGACTCTATCTCGGCTGAAGCAAGCATTTGGGCCGAGTCGATTATTACGGGAAGACCGAAACGCTTGCTCCAGCGGGTAACCAACTGGCCGGTGCCACCGGTACTTCCTCCCTCGCCATCCCAGAGCACCAGTAGTTTCGGATCCTCGTCCAAGGTATGGGCCCTCATTGCGGCAAACCCCACGAGAACGTCGTTACAAAGCTCAAAGAGAGTATCATCGCCGAGGTATTCTTCCTCGGTTACGTAATGGACGTATTCCGCTTTATCCAAGGCGCGTTCAAAACGTTGCACCCAGTTCCCCCCCGCCCGACGGACACTTGTCTCAATAAAATCCTTCTTATTGAAGGGTAGAAACACATGCACCTCACCTCCGCGAGCAAGCATGGCCTCGATGAACAGAATATCCGTACCGCAGGCAGCGGAGCTAAAGCCGTAGGAACAATCGAGTTTATCCAAAGCCGCCTCGATTTCTGCCTTTGCCAATGCCTCGACTTCCGGAGGGAACCGAACGGACCCACCCGTGTTATCGATAACATGACCGGAGCAAGCGAGTATTCCCGTCTGCGGGAAAACCCCTGAAATTTTTTCCAAGACCATGGGGTCTTCATAGGCGGAGGCAATCTGGATTGCCTGCGTTCGGGTGGTCGCAATTTTGGCAGGTTCGGCATCAGGCATGGCCACCGCTTCCGCATAGGCTTCCAATGATGCATCGAGCTCTCCTTCGATTAGGTATGCCTCACCGGTCGTTGCCTGTGACCAATAATCTCCAAGTGAGTTTAGCTTCAGGTTCCGGCAGATTGCCAAAGCGCGCGTCGAATAAGAACGGGCCTCTTCCGCATCTCCGGACAACAGGTACATGAAAGCTACGTTGATGCAGGGGTAATACTCAGTTCCGACATCCTTTACGCGGCTTTGCTTAAAGGCATCAAAACTAGTGGTGGAAAACCCTTCCTTGTATCGAGCAATGGCAAGATCTGCGTATCGTTGCTTGCTTTCGGGATCAGAAGCATATTGCCACAAATCCTTGTAAGCGCTTGCAAGAAGACTATGTGCCTCGACGTCACGATCTCCCACGGCCAGCAATTCTTCGAGAATATGGGTAGCTTTGAGAGGAGACCCGGCGTTAATCAATGCCGAGGCTGCTTTTTGGCTGAGTGTTCTATCTTCCGGAAATCTCTTAAGTCCAACCTTCGCCACGTCGTAAGCCAGAAGAGAATCGCCAACGTCAATCATACGCTGGCACAATTTTCGAAATTCTAAAGAACTCGAATTATCGCGATCAAAGAATTCCCACTCTTTTCTTATATTCGGAGTAAATCTGGGGCTTAGCTGAGACACAGGCGTTTAAAACACCTAATTCCTAAGAACGCCACGCAGTTGTGCGAGGCAAAAAAACAAAGAGAAATGAGAAACAGTTAAAGTTTCTCGTATCGCGTCCGAAGCATTTGGCTGAAAGCAGCTACTTCTCTGGCACGACGCTTCTTGTCCGAGGGCTTCTCGAAATACCGCTTGGCCCGGGCATCACGAATGATACCTTCGCGATCCAGACGCTTCTTGAGACGCCGAATGGCGCGGTCCATGGTTTCACCCTTACGAATCTTTATTTCAACCGACATATTGCTTATGTAATGTGAGAAAGATGATCAAAGTAGACTTGACTGGAAAAACGGTCAAGTGCGAAGAAGCTACATTTCGATCCTACTGAAAACGGAGAAATAGCCTACCTCGCTTGCCATTTCAGCGGCTCGTGTCCGCTCCATTTCCGGGAGGAGACAACCATCAACTGCTCTTAGATCGCTTCGCCCAAGCAGGTTCCTCCGGCGGAGGAGGCGGATCCAAGACGACCTTTGCCCCAAGCACACCCGAGCGCGCCCGTAAACTCTTGAACCCTTCGGGAGAGAAGCTCACCGCAAACCGGGGATCCGTTTCCGCGACAAGAGCGTCCTTTCCATTCGCAGCGGCGAAAGCGAAGTGCATTCTGGTATTTCCTCGACCTTCTCCGGATACGGCATGTACTTCCTCCATAAAGGCATTCGCATCCTCGCTATCGTGTTCTATCAACCAAGTCACCTCCTTGGTAATCTTCGCCAAAGACCTTTCGGCAGGCAGGATCGAAACGACGTTTACGCGAGTTTCTCCGTTTCTTTCCGACGCCACACCTTCCACGATTACGATTTCGCCCTCCACCAAGTTTACTCCGTACTGCTCGTAGGCCTCGGAAAAAACCATAAGGGGAAAATCCTTCTCCTTTGCAGCGAGGTTAAAGCGCGCCCATGGGCGACCATTCTTCTTCGTAAAACGTTTTTCCACCTCGGCGATAACTCCGCAAAGCCGGAAGGGGCGCTTGCCCTCCACAGTTTCGAGATCCTTCGCAGTCAAATCGGAAGCAAGCTCCCCAAGTCCGCCGAGCGTATCAACGGGATGTCCTGAAAGGTAAAAACCCAACAACTCTTTTTCATAGGAAAGTTTCTCCAGTTCGTCCAAGTCCTTCCCCTGAGTCGCGACGTCGCCAGTGGAACCGTTATCGGAAGTCGGCGATGAAACCGGCCCCGCATTCATCATGTCCGCGCCCATCATATCGAAAAGGGTCTCCTGCCCCGCATCATGATCCTTCCGACGCAACTGGGCCTCCCCCATGATGCGATCAAGATCCACAAGCAAGGCCGACCGATTCTCTCCCAAGGAATCGAACGAACCCGTCTTGGCCAAGCATTCGAACACCCTTTTGTTCACCGCCTTCGGATCCACTCGCTCGGCAAAGTCGCTAAAGCTCTCAAAGGGTCCGTTCGCCTCGCGCTCGGCAATGACTAACCTGGATGCCACGTCGCCCACGCCCTTGACCGCAGCCAGACCGAAACGGATGCTCCCCTTGTCGCCCTTTTTTCCGTGAACGGGGGTAAAGCTGCCCCCCGATTCGTTCACGTCCGGGCCCAGCACCGATATACCCATTTCCGAGCACTCCCCTATGAAGTGGGAAAGCTTTTCCGCATTTCCCAGTTCGCAGGAAAGCACCCCCGCCATAAAGTCGACGGGGTGGTTCGCCTTCAGGTAGGCCGTCTGGTAACTGATTATCCCGTAAGCCGCGGAGTGCGACTTGTTGAAACCGTAGCCCGCGAATTTCTCCAGAATGTCGAATATCTCGTCCGCCTTCTTCTTGTCGATGTCATTGGTTTCCTTGGCCCCCTTGACAAAAATCTCTCGCTGCTTGGCCATCTCCTCGGGCTTCTTCTTACCCATGGCCCGCCTCAGGATATCAGCCCCGCCGAGGGTATAACCCGCCACGCGTTTGGCCGCTTCCATTACTTGCTCCTGATACACCATCACGCCGTAAGTTTCCTGGCAGATATCCTCCAGCAACGGATGGGGGAAGCGAATGGTGGAGGAATCCTCCTTGCCCTTGATGTAGTCGGGAATCCATTCCATCGGTCCCGGCCGGTAAAGGGCGATGAGAGCGATGATCTCGTCGATGTTCATGATGTTCATCTGCCTGCACAGACGTCGCATGCCGTCCGACTCCAGTTGAAACACACCTATCGTCTGGGCCTCGTTGAGCAGGGCGAAGGTGGGTTCGTCCTCCAAGGTCACGTTGCTCACGCTGAATGTATTGTCGCCCGTGGTTCGTCTCACATGTGCCTCCGCCTCGGCGATCACGGTCAAGGTCTTCAGCCCCAAAAAGTCCATTTTCAATAGGCCCAAGTCCTCCACCGGATCCTTGGGGAACTGCGTGGTGAGGATACCGTCCTGCAAGGTAAGCGGCACCAGTTCCCGCAGCGGTCGGTCCGCGATTATCACTCCCGCCGCATGGGTACCGACGTTTCGCACCATGCCCTCGATCACCTTGCCCGTGTCGACGATTTGCCTGCAGATCGGATTTTTCTCGTACTCCGCCTTGAACTCTGGGTTCTTCTCGATCGCGTCGGCCAACGATATGTTCAAGTCGTCGGGCACCATCTTGGCCATACGGTCCGCCTCCGCGAAGGGAACGTCTCGCACTCGGGCCACGTCCCGCATCACCATCTTGGCCCCGAAGGTACCAAAGGTTATGATGTTGGCCACGCACTCCCGCCCGTACTTTTCCCGAACGTACTCGATCACCTCGCCACGCCTGCGCATACAGAAGTCGATATCGAAATCGGGTGGCGACACTCGTTCGGGGTTGAGGAACCGCTCGAAAAGCAAGCCGAACCGCAAAGGATCGATATCCGTGATGCCCAACAAGTAGGCCACCAGGCATCCGGCTCCGGAACCCCGCCCGGGTCCCACCGGAATGTCCTGTTCGCGAGACCACTTTATAAAGTCCGCCACGATCAGGAAATAGTCGTTGAAACCCGACGAGTCGATGATGCTCAGCTCGTAATCCACCCGCTCGCTCAGTTCCAACACCTTGGCATCGGTATCCTCGTTCCGCTCTCCCTCCTTCAGATAAGAAAGCTCGTAGCGCTCCACCATGCCCTTGTCGCAGAGGCTCTTCAGGTAGGTCGGGCGATCCGCAAACTCCTTCGAAATCTCCACCGGCATCGGGTACACCGGATAATGGTTCTCGCCGAAGGGCAGCTTCACGTCGCACATCTCGGCCACGCCGAACACGTTGGTCACCGCCTCGGGCACCTCGCGAAAGATCATTTCCATCTCCTCCCGCGACTTAAGGTAGAACTCCTTGCCGTCGTATCGCATCCGTTTGGGGTCATCCAACTTGGAACCCGTCTGGATGCAGAGCAAGGCATCGTGCGGGTCCCAGTCCTCGCCGCGTACGTAGTGCACGTCGTTGGAGCCCACCACCTTGAGGTCGAACTCCTTGGCCAGCTTCAGGAGATCGGGAATAATCTTAACCTGCAAGGGAATCCCGTGGTTCTGCAGTTCTACGAAATAATTCTCCTTGCCGAAAATATCCACGAACTCGCCCATCGCGACGCGGGCCGCCTCGTAATCATCCTGCAACAAAAGTTGGGGCACCCTACCCTTCAGGCAACCCGTAAAACCGATCAAACCCTTGCCGTGCTCCGCCAGCTTCTCCATATCCGTTCTCGGATGATAGTAGAAACCATTCACGTGGGCATCCGAGACAAGCAGCGACAAGTTTTTGTACCCCTCGTAATCCTTGGCCAACATTCCCAAGTGATAATAGGTGTGCTTGTCGCGCCCGGGGCGCTCCACGTTCTTGTGGTCGGCCACCAGGTACGCCTCGCAACCGATCAAGGGCTTTATACCGTGCTTTTCCGCCTGCTTTAGGAACGATATGGTGCCGAACAAGTTCCCGTGGTCCGTAAGCGCCATCGACGTATGTCCCATCTCCTGCGCGCGCTGCATGAGACGATCCATCCTGCAGCACCCGTCCAGCAAGCTGAAATCGGAGTGCACGTGCAAGTGAACGAAATCCGTATCCTTCTTAGCCATTGCCCCTAGCAATCA